>JAURUC010000001.1:152500-512500 GCA_030803735.1 Actinopolyspora lacussalsi
CCGGTGCCGGAACGTTAAGGGGAGTGGTGAACCCTTCGGGGTGAGGCTGCGAACCGAAGCGCCGGTAAACGGCGGTGGTAACTATAACCATCCTAAGGTAGCGAAATTCCTTGTCGGGTAAGTTCCGACCTGCACGAATGGCGTAACGACTTGGGCGCTGTCTCGACCACGGGCCCGACGAAATTGCAGGACGAGTTAAGATGCTCGTTTCGCGCGGCAGGACGGAAAGACCCCGGGACCTTTACTACAGCTTGGTATGGGCGTCTGGTTCGGCTTGTGTAGGATAGGTGGGAAACGGTGAACCACGCACGCCAGTGTGTGGGGAGTTGCTGGTGAAATACCACTCTGGTCGTTCCGGGCGTCTAACCTCGGTCCGTGACCCGGATCAGGGACAGTGCCTGGTGGGTAGTTTAACTGGGGCGGTTGCCTCCTAAAAGGTAACGGAGGCGCCCAATGGTTCCCTCAGCCTGGACGGAAACCAGGTGGCGCGTGTAAGTGCACAAGGGAGCTTGACTGTGAGACCGACGGGTCGAGCAGGTGCGAAAGCAGGGACTAGTGATCCGGCACCGGCATGCGGATGCGGTGTCGCTCAACGGATAAAAGGTACCCCGGGGATAACAGGCTGATCTTGCCCAAGAGTCCATATCGACGGCATGGTTTGGCACCTCGATGTCGGCTCGTCGCATCCTGGGGCTGGAGTGGGTCCCAAGGGTTGGGCTGTTCGCCCATTAAAGCGGCACGCGAGCTGGGTTTAGAACGTCGTGAGACAGTTCGGTCCCTATCCGCCGCGCGCGTGTGGAGACGTGCGGGGAGCTGTCCCTAGTACGAGAGGACCGGGACGGACGAACCTCTAGTGTGCCAGTTGTCCCGCCAGGGGCACGGCTGGTTGGCCATGTTCGGCACGGATAACCGCTGAAAGCATCTAAGCGGGAAGCCCACCCCAAGATGACGTCTCCCACCCCCCGTAAGGGGGGATAAGGCACCCAGCAGATGACTGGGTTGATAGGCCCGACATGTACGCACAGCGATGTGTTCAGTGGACGGGTACTAACCCGCCGAACGGCGACACCCCCCCAACACACCGCCCACACACGCACCAACCCGCAAGCACCCGCGATCTCGCCACCACTATACGGCTCCCAACACAGCCACCACCCCCTGGACAATTCAATACCGGCTGAACCCCCATCAGCCCCCAATGGTTTTTTGGGTCGGTGGCCACAGCGGAGGAGACACGCCCGGCATCCATCCCGAACCCGGCAGCTAAGCCCTCCAGCGCCCCAGGTACTGCACCCCCACGGGTGTGGGAGACACGGACACCGCCGACCCAACCCCCCCCAAACCGGCCCCACCCACCAGGGTGGGGCCGGACCCATACCCAGCCCCTTACGGCTCGTCCCCACTGCTCCGGACCGCGGAATTCCTCGTTCTATCCTCGTATCGTGAGTGAAAACATCAGTTCGACGGAATCAGGGGCCGACCACGGCGCAGGCCCCGGACAGTCTTCCCGCGCGATGCCGCCCAAACCGCGCAGCCACGAGGTGACCGACGGTATGGAACGCGCGGCCGCTCGCGGCATGTTGCGCGCTGTCGGTATGCAGGACGGCGACTTCGCCAAACCGCAGATCGGCGTGGCTTCCTCCTGGAACGAGATAACCCCCTGCAATCTCTCGCTGCAGCGACTGGCGGGAAGTGCCAAGGACGGAGTGCACGCGGCCAACGGCTACCCGCTGGAATTCGGAACCATCTCCGTTTCCGACGGCATCTCGATGGGGCACGAGGGGATGCACTACTCGCTGGTGTCCCGCGAGATGATCGCGGACTCGGTGGAGACCGTGATGCAGGCCGAACGACTCGACGGTTCGCTGCTGCTGGCGGGCTGCGACAAGAGTCTGCCCGGAATGCTCATGGCCGCGGCCCGACTGGATCTCGCGTCGGTGTTCATCTACGCGGGATCCATCCTGCCTGGAAAGGTGGACGGGCGCGAGGTCACGATCATCGACGCCTTCGAAGCGGTGGGTGCCTGCTCGCGGGGGCTCATCCCACGCTCGGAGGTAGACCGCATCGAACGCGCGATCTGCCCCGGCGAAGGGGCGTGCGGTGGGATGTACACCGCGAACACGATGGCTTGCGCCGCGGAGGCGTTGGGCATGTCGTTGCCGGGTTCGGCGAGCCCACCATCGGTGGACCGTCGTCGTGACGCCGGCGCCAGGGCCGCCGGTGAGGCCGTGGTGGGGATGCTGGAGAAAGGCATCACCGCCCGCGACGTGTTGACCAAGGAAGCCTTCGAGAACGCCATCGCGGTGGTCATGGCGTTCGGCGGTTCCACCAACGCGGTACTGCACCTGCTGGCCATAGCGAACGAGGCGGGCGTCGAGCTGACCCTCGAGGACTTCAACCGTGTGGGGGACCGTACCCCACATCTCGCCGACGTGAAGCCGTTCGGTGAATACGTGATGACCGCGGTGGACCGTATCGGTGGTGTTCCCGTCGTGATGAAGGCACTGCTGGACGCGGGGCTCATCCACGGCGACTGTCTGACCGTGACCGGTCGTACCGTGGCAGAGAACCTCGCCGAGCTCGAACCCCCGGAGCTGGACGGCTCGGTGATTCATCGACTCTCCGACCCGATACATCCCACCGGTGGTCTGACGGTGCTGCGGGGCTCGTTGGCTCCGGAAGGCGCCGTCGTGAAGAGCGCGGGATTCGACACCGCACGCTTCGAGGGCACGGCCAGGGTGTTCGACGGGGAGCAGGCCGCGATGGACGCCGTGGAGAACAACACCCTGAGCGCTGGGGACGTGGTGGTCATCCGTTACGAGGGGCCCAGGGGCGGTCCGGGCATGCGCGAGATGCTCGCCGTCACCGGTGCGATCAAGGGCGCGGGCCTGGGCAAGGACGTTCTGCTGCTCACCGACGGCCGGTTCTCCGGAGGGACGACCGGATTGTGCATCGGCCACGTCGCACCGGAGGCCACCGACGGTGGTCCGATCGCCCTGGTCGCCGATGGCGACCCGATCCGACTGGATCTGGCGGACCGGAAACTGGACCTGCTGGTTTCGGACGAGGAGCTGTCGCGTCGCGAGCAGCGGTGGCAGCCGCCGGAGCCGAAGTACCGCAGTGGCGTGCTGGGCAAGTACGCCAAGCTGGTCGGTTCCGCTGCCAACGGTGCGGTCTGCTGACCCGATCGCCCGCGTCGCGGTCTCGCCCGACGTCATCGGAACCGGACTTCGCAGGGGACGTTCGATCGAGTTGACGCCCGGCCGGTTCGACCGGACCGCCGGGGAACGTGCCGGATTCCCGGGACACTCCCCGGCGGGCTGTCGGCGTGCCTCGTGGGTCAGGTCGGCATGCTCATCTCGAGCAGCGGATTGTTCGAGGGCTGCTCGCTGCCGCCCGCCGGTTCCACGGTTATGCCGATGGCACGGGTGTTCGGCGGAATCTCGGCCGTCATCGCCGACATGTTGCCGCTGGACTCCTGCCGCAGCAGTCCGGCCGACTCCGCGCCGTAATCGCCGAGGAACCACAGTTGGTAAACCCGTTCCGGCGGTGCGGGTTCCATACCGGAGCCCAGGAACATGACTTTGTCCATGCGTTCGGACATCACCGTGACGGCTTCCATGTCACCCGTACTGGTGGTGGCGACCTTGGCGTCCGGTGCTCGTACGAGTCGCTCCACCGCCGCGTCACGATCCGCGCGTGCCTGCTGCAACTCTTGCTGAGTGTTCCACGCCAGGGCACCGAAACCGGCGGCCAGTACGACACCGACGATCGCCGCCGCCGTCGCCAGCCGCGTGCCCCACGACGCCCGACGGTTCACCCCCCGATTACCGCGGCGTCGTGGTCGTTCCGCTGTGGCGGGGGACTCCTGCCGGGTGCGCGAGACTTCCGACAGCACCCGCTGCTTGAACTCCTCCGGAGGCTCGACAGCGGTGGTTCTCCCCAGGTAAGCGGCCGTTTCCCGGAACTGGCGCACCTCCTCCGCACAGTCCGAGCACGAGGCCATGTGCCGTTCGAAGGCCACCCGCTCGGTCTCCGACAGCGCGTCCAGCACGTAGGCCCCCGTCAACGTGGCCATGTCCGTGTTCATTTGCCCACCCCCAGGCAGTCCCGGAGTCGGATAAGCCCGTCCCGCAGCCGCGTTTTCAGCGTGGACGCCGGTGTGCTCAGCAATCCGGCCGCTTCCCGGTAGGTGTAGCCACGGTAGTAGGTCAGCATCACCGACTCACGTTGAATCTCGGTCAGTGTGGACAGACACTTGCGTACCTGTTGCTGCTCCCAGCGGGAGGCCACGGTCTCCGACACCTCGTCGAACGGGCGACTCTGCTCCCGCGAGCCGGCACGGCTCTCACGGTCGGTGGCGGCCTGCGCCGAGCGCACGCGGTCCACCGCGCGGCGGTGTGCCAACGTCAGGACCCAGGTGAGCACGCTGCCCTTGCCAGCGCTGTAGTGCGTGGCGCTGCGCCAGACCTCCACCAGGACTTCCTGCGCCACCTCCTCGGACTGGGCGGTGTCGCGCACGATGCGCTGCACCAGGCCGAACACCGAGCCGGCGATCAGGTCGTAGAGCCGCTCGAAGGCCTGTTCGTCCCCCTTCGCCACCTCGGCGAGCAACGCCTCGGTGTCCGGGCCGTGCTCCGAGGCCTCCTCGAGCTCCTCGGAATCGCGCAACCACCGTTTCGATCGGTGACTCGCGGGGTTCTCCATCGCGCCGCTCCTTTCTGCGCGTTACCCGCTGTCCCGGGCGCCGTCGGTGGTGGGTTTGGCGAAGGCGAGCTGCCACACGTCCAGATATCGTGCGCGGAATCCCGCTTCACTGTATGCCAGGTAGAACTCCCACATGCGCCGGAACCGCTCGTTGAATCCGAGCCCGGCGATGTGCTCGCGCTGCCGAGTGAACTCCGCGCGCCATTGCCGCAGGGTTTCGGCGTAGCTTTGCCCGAAAGCGTGTCGTTCCACAGGGTGAATACCGGTGTGCTCGGACACGATGCGCTCGATGGCCGGGATCGAGGGCAGCTGCCCGCCCGGGAAGATGTACTTGTGGATCCAGGTGTAGGAGTCCCGGGTCGCCAGCATCCGTTCGTGCGGCATCGTGATCGCCTGGACAACCGCACGACCCCCGGGCGTCAGCAGCCGGTCGAGCTTCGTGAAGAACCTGTCCCAGTACTCCGCGCCGACGGCTTCGATCATCTCCAGGCTGATCACCGCGTCGAACTCTCCGTCGGCCTGCCGGTAGTCGCGCAGCTCGACGTCGACGCGATCGGCCAACCCCGCTCGCTCGACGCGCTCCACGGCGAGCGCACGTTGCTGCTCCGAAAGGGTCAGCGTGGTGACCCGTGCGCCGCGCCGCGCCGCTCGGATCGCCAGCGATCCCCAGCCGCTGCCGATCTCCAGCAGCCTGGTCCCCTCCACCACACCGGCCGCGTCGAGCGCCCGGTCGAGTTTGCACCGCTGCGCGGTCGCCAGATCCGTGACCCCCGGGCGGAACAGTCCCGCCGAGTAGGTCATGGTCTCGTCCAGGAAAGCGGCGAAGACCTCGTTGGACAGGTCGTAGTGCCGTTGTACGTTGCGTGTCGCTCCGGCGGTGGTGTTGCGCTCGGCCGCGGGCCTGGAGGCATCCACCCAGCGGCGCAGGGACTGCAGCGGGCGCGGTACCAGTACGGAAAGCCGCCGTGCGAACGGGGTCAGCAGCTCGGCCGGATCGGGACTGTCCCAGTCACCGGTCATGTAGGCCTCGCCGAAGCCGATCTTGGCGTCCGCCCCGAGGCGGTGGAAGAACTCCTCGGGGCGGATCACTCGCATCAGGGGAGCGTCCGGTCCGCCCGCGCCGAGGCGCTCGCCGCCCGCGAGCACCACCCGCACCGGCAGCTCACGTACGGCGTGGCGGAACAGTCGTTCGGCCAGCCCGGCGCGTATCGGGGAGCGCGGCGGTTGGTCCACCGCGTCCCACACCGCCACGCTAGCCGGGGCGGGGCTAGCCGGGGCGGGTAACGACATGGCAGTGGTCATCTGACACCTTCCTGGTGAACATGGGGAGTACGGGGGTTCGGCGAGCGTCCGCGCAGCCACAGCGAGATCCCGTGCGCGCGAATCATGGCCGCCACACGCTGTGGCACCAGCGGGTTGCCCAGCAGCAACCGCGCGAGGCGTCGCGGTTCAGCCGGAACGCGGCGACCGCGTATCTCCGCCGTCAACAACGGTTTCCCCACCTCGTCGAGCAGCCGGACGCTCACGCCCACCCGTTCACCCGGATAACTCAGCCGCATCTCGTAGCTTCCCCGTTGTGGCAGGAAGGGCGAGACGTAGAACCGCTTGGTGACCGTGGCGTGCCCGTGTGGATCCGGCCGCAGCAGGTAGCAGTGTCGCTCTCCATAGGTGTTGTGGACCTCGGCCACCACGCATGCCAGCTCCCCGTCCGGACGGTGACACCAGTAGAACGTGACGGGGTTGAACACGTAGCCCAGCACCCGTGCGTGGGCCAGCATGAGCACTCGACCGCCTTCGAGTTCCACGCCGTTGCGGGACAGCCAGTTGTCCAGGTTGGCCCGGATGGAGCGGTGGGGAGACCCGAGGTGATCACGTGCCTCGAACCGTGCGAACGGTCGTAGCGGTAGTGGCAGCCGTGGCAGGTCGTCCAGATCGACCAGCCAGGTGTAGAGCCGGTGCCGGAATCCGCCGCTCGGTTCGGTGTGCCTGGTGTGGCCGACCGTCACGTCGTACAGGGCGGCCGTTGTCGAATCGCTCATCCGGCTCACCAGCCCGCGCCCAGTGCGGCGGCGGCACGTACCCCCGAGGCGCAGCCGTCCTCGTGGAAGCCCCAACCCTGGTACGCCCCCGCGAAGCGGACGCGGTCGTCGCCGATCTCGTGCAACCGCCGCTGCGCGGCCACCGCCTCGGGAGTGTAGATCGGGTGTCGGTAGGTCATGCTCGCCAGCACGTTGTCCGATCGGACTCGCTCACCGGAGTTCAGCGAGACCAGGTAGTCGTCCGGCTCGGCCAGTCGCATCAGGCGGTTCATGTGGTAGCTGATCCGCGCCCCGGTCCCGGCCCGGTCGCAGGAGGGCATCGTGTAGTTCCAGCTGGCCACGGCCGCCGGGCTTCGCGGCAGCACCGTGGCGTCGGTGTGCAGCAGGGTCTCGTTCTCGCTGTAGCCGAAGGCCCCCAGCAGTTCCTTCTCCAGCGGTTCCGGATCGGCCAGCATCTCCAGGGCCGTGTCCGCGGGACTGGCCAGCACGGCGTGCCGTGCTCGGTACCGCTGTCCCGCCGCGTCCCACAGCGTCACCCCCTCGGTGGAGCGCCGTACCGTTCGTATCGGGGTGGTGGGGCGCACCGCTCGCAGTCGCTCGGCGATGCGCGTCACGTACTCCCGTGATCCCCCGGGGACGAACCGCCAGCTCGGTGATCCGCGCACGCTCAGCATTCCGTGGTTGCGCAGGAAGCGGAACAGGTAACGCGCCGGGTACTGGCCGCTGCTGATCCCGTCGGCCGACCAGACCGCGGAGACCAGCGGTAGTGCGAAGTGGTTGACGAAGTACTCCGAGAAGTTCCCCTGCCGAAGGAAGGTTTCCAGCGTGGGCAGCGACTCGTCCGCCACCGGTGTGTCCAGCAACGAGTTGGATCGCCGGTGGAACCGGATCACCTGCCTGAGCAGGTTCAGGTAGGCCGGGTTGCCCAGATTGTGGGGCTGGGCGAACAGCCCGCGCAGTCGTTTCGCCCCGGCGTACTCCAGCCCGCACCCCTCACAGCGCACGCTCATCGACATCTCGGTCGGCCGGGTCGTCACGCCCAGCTCCTCGAACAGCCTGCACAACTGCGGATAGGTGCTCCGGTTGTGCACGATGAAGCCGCTGTCCACGGCTATCCTTCGCCCATCGTCGGTGGGCACGTCGTGGGTGTGCGCGTTACCGCCCAGTCGGTCCGCCGCTTCGAACAGCGTCACCTCGTAGTGCCGTTGCAGCAGGTACGCCGCCGTCAGTCCGGAAACCCCGGAACCGATGACGGCCACTCGCGGTCGGCCGGATCCGTTCTCCATCACTGCCCTCCGGCGTGTCCTTCGAGGTGGGACGGTGTCCTGCCCGCGGCGCGGCTCGGCCCGACCTCGGCCACGAATTCGCGGGCCAGGCGGGTCCATTCCCGGTGTCGACGCAGCATCGCGTGCCCGCTGCCCGGAACCAGCCGGTACCGCGCGGTGTGTCCGGCGCGATTCGCCCGCCGTGCGTACTCGGCGGAAGCGGGTGCCGAAGTGATGCCGTCACGATCGCCGTGCGCGAGCAGTGTCCGGGTGCCCGCGAGCTGTTCCACCGGATCCGACGGTTCGATCCACGGCGCCAACGCGCAGACGTCACCCACGCCGTCCTCGCCCGCGAGCAGCAGGGCCGCGCGGCCTCCCATCGAGTGTCCCAACAGCACGATCCGGGCGTGCGGTGAACGTCGTCGGATCTGCCGCAGTGCCCAGCGGGCGTCGACCACCGGATCCCGGTCCGGCTCGTTCCACCCGCGCAGTCGGTTCCGCAGCAACCACACCGCCGGTGCTCCGCCGTGCTGCCGGGCCACTCGCAGCGCGAGCCACCACATGCGCAGATAGGCCAGCCGCCAGGGGCGCATCGGCTCCTCGCTGCGGGAGCGTCCGCCGTGCAGCACCAGTACGGCCACGTCAGCCTCGGCGGATCGCCGGATGCTGTGCAGTACGGCTCCGCGGTTCTCCCCGCCCCGGATCACCCGGTCGGCTGCCTCGTGATCTCGCATACCCGTTGTTCGGAACCGCCGGGCATCGGGGTTGGTCGGTGTGGCGGCCCGCACAGTCCGGGTGTTCGGGCAATCGCTTTCGCTCTCGGCCGCGAATCGCCCGAAACCGCCGCACGACGTGCCGGATTCGTACGCGCGTGCGGCACTTGATCACGACGATCGTGTGGGAGGTCGGGTGTTACGAGTTCGCAGGGGTTCTCCCGCGTCGTTCCGGAGCCCTGTCCGCGGCTCGGAGCGGCGCGTTCGTGCCACGCCGCTCGTCCTGTCGGGACGGAGCAGGAAGCGGGGTCGTACGACCGGCGACGCGAGCGGCGTGGCGGACGGTATCGCCGACCTGGTGGAGCGGGTGCTCGGCGTCGAGCCCCCGCTGGGGATCAGCGCCTGGGACGGCAGCGGTCACGGACCGCCCGGAAACCCGCGCGTGCTGCTCCGCGGTCGGCGCGCGTTGCGCCACCTGCTCTACCGCCCCGGGGAACTGGGACTGGCCCGAGCGTTCGTCACCGGCGATCTGGACGTGCGTGGCGATCTCACCGAGGCACTGCGGCGGTGCCGGGCACTCGCGCGGCGCGAGGGTGTGACCGTCCCACGGTTCGGCCCCGGGCACTTGTGGGGGTTGCTCCGGGACGCCGCCGTGCTGGGAGCTCTCGGCCCCCGTCCCGACCCTCCCGGCAGTGAGGCACGGCCCACCGGCAGGCTGCACAGCAGACGACGCGATTCCCAGGTCATCGCGCATCACTACGACCTGGGCAACGAGTTCTACGGGCTGTTGCTCGATCCCAGGATGGCCTATTCCTGCGGCTACTGGCCCGACGACGGCACCGAGCGCACGTTGGCGGCCGCACAGGAGGCCAAGCTCGACCTGATCTGCCGCAAGCTCGGTCTGGACAGCGGCACCCGCCTGCTCGACGTCGGTTGTGGTTGGGGTTCGCTGCTGCTCTACGCGGCCGAGCACTACGGTGTCTCCGCTACCGGCGTGACCCTCTCTGCGCAGCAGGCCGATCACGTCCGACGGCGCGCACACGAACTCGGGCTGGCGGAGCTGGTCGAGGTCCGGCGTTGCGACTACCGCGAGCTGGCGGTGCCCGACTCCGGCGATTACGACGCGGTGGCCTCGGTGGAGATGGGTGAACACGTGGGTTCGACCAACTATCCGGATTTCGTCGCCACCCTGCACCGCATGCTCCGGCCCGGCGGCAGGCTGCTGCTGCAGCAGATGTCGCGCGGTGATTCGGCACCCGGCGGTGGTGCCTTCATCGAGTCCTACATCGCGCCGGACATGAACATGGTTCCGATCGGTACGACGCTGTGGAAGCTGGAACGGGCCGGTTTCGAGGTTCGCGATGTCCAGGCTATGCGCGAGCACTACGTGTACACGGTTCGGGCCTGGTTGCGGACCCTGCTCGACCGGTGGGACGAGGTGATCGCGCTGGCGGGTACGGAACAGGCCAGGGTGTGGTGGCTGTACCTGGCAGGCGGCGGGCTGGCCTTCGAGGAGAACCGGATGGGAGTGCACCAGATTCTCGGGGTGCGTCCCCGCGAGGACGGTTCGATCGACGACGGCACCCTCGCGTTGTCCGAGGTCCGGCGTTGACCCCGGGTGCCGTGTCCGGTGTGCTCGCGATCGGGCTGGGTGTGGCGTGGGCCACGGTCACCGTCACGTTCCTGGTAGCGCGGGTGCGGAATCGCTACGACACCATCGACACCGCCTGGGGTGCCGGGTTCGCGCTGATCGCGGTGTGCGCACTGGCACTGGTCCGGCCGGTGTTCGGGGACTCGGAGCAGCCCGGGGTGGCGGGGTGGCTCGCCACGGTGCTCACCGTCGTGTGGGGGGTGCGGTTGGCGCTGCACCTGCACCTGCGCAATCGGGCCAAGCCGGAGGATCCCCGTTACCGGGAGATGCTCGCCAAGGCGCGCCGGTTCCCGGTCGGGCGGATGTACTTCCGGGTGTATCTCACCCAGGCCCTGGTGATGTGGTTCGTCGCCCTTCCGGTGCAGCTCGCCCAGTTCGGCGGTTCCGCCCGGCACCCCTTGTCGGCGGCGGTGCTCTGGGTGGGGGTGTTCGTCTGGCTGGTGGGGTTCGCGTTCGAGACCGTCGGCGACGAGCAGTTGCGCAGGTTCCGGAACCGGCCGGAGAACTCGGGGGCGGTGCTTCGCACGGGGCTGTGGCGCTACACGCGCCACCCCAACTACTTCGGCGACGCCTGCGTCTGGTGGGGGCTGTACCTGATCGCCTGCTATTACCAGGTCGGCGTTCTCACGCTGCTGTCCCCCGTGCTGATGACCTGGTTGTTGGCCCGGGGCAGCGGCAAACCGTTGCTGGAGCGCGACATCGTCGAACGTCGGCCGGACTACGCGGACTACGTCCGGCGAACCAGCGGGTTCGTGCCCCTGCCACCGAAGCGGGATTGACGCCCACGCCGTGATGGTCGGGTTCCCCGCTCTCCCGATCGGAATTTATTCCGGCTCACGTTTCGTGGCGCCGATCCTCCTCGCGAGGATCGGCCTCCCGTCCCCGATCGGTTCGTTTCGCGCGTTCCACCAGCCTGGAACGCAGCGGTGCCAGCCGCGATGACAGGGTATGGACGCTGACGAGACCGATCGTGAAAATCCCTCCCAGGATCCAGCCCGCCACGACGTCGGAGGGGGAGTGCACGCCCAGCACGAGTCGGGAGAACCCGGTGATCAGCACCAGCAGTACGCCCAGTCCCACGACACCCGCGCGTGACCAGCGCCCGCGCAGCACTCCCAGCAGCAGAATCGCCAGCATCAGGTAGACCGCCGCGGAATGGGCGGAGTGCCCGGAAGGGAAGGCGAAGCTGTCCTCGGTGAGCGCGTTGGGGGCCGGAACCGGTCTGGGGCGCGCGATGGTGAGTTTGAGCAGGAAAACCGTCAGCGCTGTTCCGGTGGAGGTCAGCACCAACAGCATCGGACGACTCCAACCGCGGGTGCTGGTTCCCAACCAGACGGCGCCGATGACCGCCACGGAGAACACCACCGCTCCCTCGCCCAGGTGAGTGATGATGTTGAACGCCGCGATCACGGTGGGAGTGCGCAGTTCGGCGATCATCTCCAGTAGCCGACGGTCCAGCCCGAGGATCGCGCCGTGCTCGTAGACCTGTTCCGCGAGCTCGCCGAACACGTTGATCCCGGCCACCACGAGTAACAGCCCAAGCACGGGGGTGAACCAGGGGTACCAACTCGCGAGGTCACGCCAGCTCGCGTGCGACTCGGTGAGACGTTCCTCGGGGTTGTACCCGTCACCGGAGCGCGGGCTCTCGCCGGTGGGGGCCATTGTCATGGATCACACTCCCGGCCTCGGTCGCCGTGATTGCTCGGTCCCCGTGGATTCTACGTGCGCTCGGACTTTCGAGCCCGGATGTCGGGCGAGAGGCATTCCGGTGGCGTGACTCGCGGCACGGAATCCGAGGAATTCGTGATTGCCACCGCGCCGGGAGCTGTCTCCCCGTCGGAGGGGCAGGAATCGTTCGGCGGCGGAAGTGCTCGACAATCCGTCCCGTGCGCGATCCGCTTCGTTCTGGTTGAGTTCCGGTCGGGAATGCCTTGAAAACGAAAAAGTCCCGAGTCGAACGACTCGGGACTTCGGTGCGCCAACAGGGACTCGAACCCCGAACCCACTGATTAAGAGTCAGTTGCTCTGCCGCTTGAGCTATTGGCGCGTTGCCGTGTGAAATTTTTCCGCCTCGCTCGAATTCACTCTCGCGTTGGCGACAACACAAACTTTAGCACGGTTGCCGGAGGTGTGATTCGAGGGGGGTCGATTGCGTGGCGTGGGTGGTGTGCGCTGCGGATTCGTCGCTTCTTCGCTGGGCTGGGGCGCGGTCGGTCGGATCGTCCGTTCGCCGGCGGCGGTGCGGCTCGTCGGGACGGATCATCATGGGGCGGCGCTTCTCGTCATCCGCTTCGTCGTTCGGGCGGCCGTCTCACCCGACTTCGATCTCCGGGAGTGAGCCGCTCGATGTCCACCGAGCTCGATGTCCACCCGAGGTTACGGAAGTACTACGGCTGAGACGCGATGACAACCCTTTCGGGTGAGAAGGCGTCATCCTGGACAGCAGTTGTGCGGACTCACGTTTCGCCGTCCGGTACGGGGCGGCGCCGGGTGAGCCTCGAACTCACGGGGGACACGACTGTGGGGAATGGCGAATCGAGCGGAACGGAACGCCACGGATGGAACTGTTGAGTCGCTCTTCCGGGGGATCCATGGTTTCCCCACGGCAAAGACTTCGGACGACCCTGCTCTGCTTGGTCGCGTTACTGGTCGCCGGTTGCGGTACGGGGGCCGGTGGTGACTCCCGCACCCAGACCTCGGGTTCGGAGTCGAGCAGCACCGGCCCGCCCGCGATCGAGTTCACCCCGAAGTCGGGAGCCTCGTCCGCCTCCCCGGTGGATGATGTCGGGGCCCGGGCGAAGAATGCCACGTTCACCGAGGTCGTGATGACCAACGCCTCCGGTGAGAAGGTCGAGAGCTCGCTCGAGGACGACGGCCGAGGTTGGTCGGTCCAGGAGCCGCTCGGCTACGGCAAGACCTACGAGGTGGTGGCGAAGGCCACCGGCGCGGACGGCGAGAAACTGACCGAACGCTCCCGGTTCACCACGCTGACCCCCGAGAACCTCACCTACGTGTCCATGAACCCGCTCGACGGGCAAACCGTGGGTGTCGGTCAGCCCCTGGCGTTCTACTTCAGCGAGGACGCGCCCGCTCCCGTCAGGGAACGCGCCGAGAAGGCCATCGACATCAGTACCGACCCGAAGGTCAAGGGCGAGTTCTACTGGTTCGACGACCGCGAGGTGCACTGGCGTCCCAAGGAGTACTGGGAACCGGGCACCGAGATCACCGTCGACGTCAACATATACGGCAAGGACCTCGGCAACGGTGTCTACGGCGAGTCCGACCGCCACGCCACCGTGAAGATCGGTGACGAGGTGATCGTGCGTGCCGACGCGGCCTCCCACCGGATGAAGGTCACGGTCAACGGCGAGCTCGAACGCACGATTCCGGTCTCGCTGGGACGCCCCTCCTACCCATCGCACAACGGCACGCACGTGGTGATGCGCAAGCACGACACCTATATGATGGATTCGACCACCTACGGCCTGGGGCTGGACGAGGGTGGCTACCGCACCGAGGTCGAGTGGGCCGTACGGATCTCCAACGGCGGTGAGTTCCTGCACGCCGCCCCCTGGTCGGTCGGGGACCAGGGCGAGCGCAATGTCAGCCACGGCTGCATCAACATGAGCACCGCCGACGCGAAGTGGGTCTACGGCCTGCTCAAGAAGGGCGACGTCGTCGAGGTGACCAACTCCAAGGGCGGGGAATTGGCTTCCTGGGACGGCTTCGGCGACTGGCAGGTTCCGTGGAGCGAGTGGACCAGTGGCAACAGCTGACCGAGGTCGCGCGTTCGGCTCCGCCTCTCGTGCGGGGCCGATTCGTTCGAACGCCCGCGCGGAACCGCCCGATGGTGATAGGAAATCAGCTGTGGGTAGCGGGAACGCGGAAGTCGATCGGCACGGTTGGATCCACGACAGCGCCGTACGGGACGCGGCGTGCCTGACCCTGGTTCGGGGAACCGATGTGTTCCGGGTGGCACGAGCCTTCGGCGCCGATCCGACCCGGGGCAGACACTGGAACTTCGAGGAGTTCTGCGAGGAGTCCTTCGCCTGTGCGGACAAGCAGTCCCTGATCGGTCTCCGCCGGGTGGGCGAGTGGACACTCGTCGCCGAGGAGAGCCGTTTCGAGGGGATCCGGCACGGGGTGCTCGCCGAGGCCAGTTCCGGCGGCGAACTGGTCTCGGTGTACTGGGACGTCGGTGGTTCCGGTGGATTCGCCCACGCCGTGGGCGGCCAGTTGCGCACCTTCTTCGAACCTGTGCTTCCCGAGTACCGCTCCGGAACCCGCCCGGACGATCTGGAGTCGTTACGCGTCGGGCTACCCTGGCACGAGGCGGAGCGTGTTCCGCTCATGCTGGCGCTGTCGGCGCGTGTCACGGGATGCGTGCCCGACCCGGAGTGGTTCGTCGGACAGTTCCTGACCTGCCCGGTGGTGGGAACGGGCGGGAACGTGGTTCTCGGTCCCGCCTCCCACCAGATCGGTTCGCTGTTCCACGGTTCGGCGGGATGGAGAGTTTGATGGGGTTGCTGCGTCGGCTGTTCGGGCTCGAACGGCGGGCCGCGGAAGCGACGTCGCGGGTGGGGGACGAGTCCGCCGAGGCCGCTCGCCGTGCGGAGCTGTTCTGGCGCCGCTGGGAAGAGCTACTGCCGCGGGTGGGCTCCGCGTTGGGTGACGGTGTGCCGCAACGTGTCGACCACCAGCTCGCGGAAGCGGTCGGGCTGCTGCATCCGAGACTGAACTTCTCGATCGAGCGCGGCAGCGAGGCCATCTACGCCTTGGTGATCACCGCCCAGGCGGATCCCGAACTGCGGGTATACACCGATGCCTGGAAGGCGGCCGCGCCCGCCGCCGATTCACTGTGGGAGTACCACGACGCGGTGCCTCCGGTCCCCGATCCGAGGGAAGTCACCGTCACCCTCCGTGGCAAGCGCTACCCGCTGGATGAGGTGCGTGTCGCTGCGCAGTTCGACAACACCAGGAACCTGATCGACGTCGCGGTCTACCACCCCGGCTTCTCCGAGCTGGCCGATGAGGAACGGGAGGCGTTGACCTTCCTGCCGTTGCACGCCGCGCTGGGGGAGAAGTTGGCGGCCGATCGCATCGGCAGGGTCGAGACGGCCGACCTGCTTCCCGCCAACGCGGTCGATCTGGTCGCGTTCCGTGAGCGGGTTCGTGCTTTCGATATCGGGGAGACCGATTCCGCCGAACCGGACACCGAGCAGTAGGCGGACGCGGCACCGGTCGAACGCGCCGTTGTCGGCGGTGCTGGTTAGTCTCGGGACGTGACCAGGGAACGCACGCACGAGCACGCCGCACCGGACGCCGCCGTTTCGCGGGAGACGGAACCTTCGGGCTCCCGGGCCGAAGAGGCCGGGGTCGAAAAGTCCGGGGCCGAGCCTGCGCCCGACGAACGGGCCGAGGGGCTCGAGGACGTCCCGCGTGAGACGAGGAAGCGGCACGACGAGCTGGTGGAGCAGGTGCGTTTTCACCAGTTCCGGTACTACGTGCTCGACGCTCCGGTGATCACCGACGGGGAGTTCGACGAGCTGTTCGTCGAGTTGCAGCGGCTGGAGGACGAACACCCGGCGTTGCGCACCCCGGACTCCCCGACCCAGGAGGTCGGCGGCACCTTCTCGACGGAGTTCACCGCCGTCGACCACCTGGAACGGATGCTGAGTCTGGACAATGCCTTCGACATCTCCGAACTCACGACCTGGGTGAACCGCGTCGAACGGGAGACCGGTAGCCACCCCGCCTTCCTCTGCGAACCCAAGATCGACGGACTGGCCGTCAACCTGCTCTACCGCGACGGCAGGCTGGAACGGGCGCTGACCCGAGGGGACGGCAGGACCGGCGAGGACGTGACGCTCAACGTGCGCACCATGCGGGACGTGCCGGACCGGCTGACCGGCGGCGCGGACTACCCGGTCCCGGAACTGGTCGAGATCAGGGGCGAGGTGTACTTCCGGCTCGACGAGTTCGCCGAACTCAACGCCTCGCTGGTGGAGGCGGGCAAAACCGCCTTCGCGAATCCGCGCAACGGTGCCGCCGGTTCGTTGCGGCAGAAGGATCCGCGGATCAGCAAGCAGCGCCCGCTCCGGCTGATCTGCCACGGCCTCGGTAGGCGGGAGGGGTTCGAGCCCCCCACTCAGTCGGCGGCCTACGAGGCGCTGCGCACCTGGGGCCTGCCGGTGTCCCCGCACACCGTGGTGCTCTCCTCGCTGGAGCAACTGACCGAGCACGTTCGTTACTGGGGAGAGCAGCGGCACGAGGCGGACCACGAGATCGACGGCATCGTCATCAAGATCGACGACGTGGTCCTGCAGCGCAGGCTCGGCACCACCTCCCGCGCCCCCCGTTGGTCCATCGCGTACAAGTACCCGCCGGAACAGGCCACCACCGAGCTGGTCGCCATCCGGGTCAACGTCGGCCGTACCGGGCGGGTCACCCCGTTCGCGGAGATGAAGCCGGTGAAGGTGGCAGGTTCCACGGTGTCGATGGCCACGCTGCACAACGCCGACGAGGTGCGTCGCAAGGGTGTGCTGGTCGGCGACCGGGTGGTGATCCGCAAGGCCGGTGACGTCATCCCGGAGGTGCTGGGGCCGGTGGTCGATGCCCGGGACGGCGACGAGTACCCGTTCGTGATGCCGGAGACCTGTCCGGAGTGCGGGTGGACGCTGTACCGGCAGAAGGAGACCGACGTCGACATCCGCTGCCCCAACGCGCGTTCCTGCCCGGCACAGCTTCGCGAGCGGTTGTTCCACCTGGCGGGGCGGGGAGCGTTCGACATCGAGGTGCTCGGCTACGAGTCGGCCGCCGCGCTGCTCGAGGCCGGGGTCGTCGTCGACGAGGGGGACGTTTTCCTGCTCGACGAGGACAAACTGCTGCGTACCGAGCAGTTCCGGGCCAAGGACGGGAGTCTGACGGCCAACGGGGCGAAACTGCTCACCAGTCTGGAGAACGCCAAGCAGCAGCCGCTCTGGCGGGTGCTGGTCGCACTGTCCATCCGGTTCGTCGGCCCGACCGCCGCGCAGGCACTGGCGCGCGAGTTCGGGTCCGTCGACGCGATCGACGCGGCGGCGGAGGAGGATCTCGCGGCCGTGGACGGCGTGGGGGAGACCATCGCCGGTGCCGTGCGGGAGTGGTTCACCGTCGACTGGCACCGCGAAGTGGTCGACAAGTGGCGTGCCGCCGGGGTTCGGATGGCCGACGAGCGTGACACCTCCGTGCCGCGCAACCTGGAAGGGTTGTCGATCGTGGTGACGGGTTCGTTGCCCACCTACTCGCGGGACGAGACCAAGGAGTGGATCATGAACCGGGGCGGGCGTGCCGCCGGTTCCGTGTCGAAGAAGACCGCTTTCGTGGTGGTGGGCGATGCCCCCGGCTCCAAGTACGACAAGGCGGTCCAACTCGGTGTCCCCGTGCTGGACGAGGAGGGATTTCGGGTGCTGCTGGAGCAGGGGCCGGAGGCCGCGGCCGAGATGGCACTACAGCCGGAGTAGCGAGTGGTGCGGTGTCCGCCGCTCGACCGTCGTGGGCGTCACTAGTATCGACCGCATGGAGAGCGTGACCATCAGACGGGCGCTGCCGGCCGAGTTCGACACCGTCGGTGAGCTGACGGCGCGTGCCTACCTGGAGGGCGGGCACATTCCCGCCGAGAACACGCACTACCTCACGTCGCTCCGCGACGCCGCCGACCGCGCCGCCAAGGCGGAACTGCTCGTGGCGGTGCACGGCGACAAGGTGTGCGGCACGGTGACGGTGGCCCGCCACGGCAGCGAGTACACCGAGCTCGCGCGTCCCGGCGAACTGGAGTTCCGGATGTTGGCCGTGGCCCCGGAAGCAGCGGGCAGCGGTGTGGGTGCCGCTCTGGTCGACCGGGTGATCGAGCTGGCGGCCGCGGAGTCCTGGGAGCGGGTCGTGTTGTACAGCAACCGGTCCATGACGGTCGCGCACCGGTTGTACGAGCGGAAGGGATTCCACCGCCTTCCCGAGCACGACTGGGAGCCGTTCCCGGCCGTCAGGTTGCTCGCCTACGCCCTTGATCAGGCCCGGTGAGGCCTCCGCCCCCGCGTCCCCGGGCGTGTGCGAGCCCGGATCACCGGTGCCTCCGCACGACCGTCCGTGGTCCCCTCCGGGCGGTACGGTCGTGCTCAGCCGTCCAGCACCACCGAGACGATGCCCGCCAGGTGCGCCAGCCGGGCGACCTCGGAGGTGCGAAACATCGGCCCGCCCGGCCTGCCTGCCAGCAGCACCAGGTCGGGTTTGCCTATCGGCGTGGCCGCCAGCTCGGTGCCCAGTTCCCTCCAGGTGTCCGGTACCCAGGACTCGTCCCCGTCCAGCACGGTGGCCCTGGGTAACGGCATCCACGGTAACCGCAGGTACTCGTCCTCCGGGGCCGATGTGCTGGCCGCCAGGTGCTCCGCCCCGCCCGCGCGGTTACCGAAGATCATCGCCCATCCCGAGCGAATGATCCGGGGTACGCCCTCGGCGAACAGCTGGAGTCCCCGCGCCGGTTCCGCGGCGATCTCCTCGACCAGCTCCAGCTCGCGATGGGTGTCCAGTATGCCGGCATAGGGCCGCACCGCGTCCACACGAACGCCTTCCACCGACTCCGCGGCCGTGATCAGCACGTCCGGCAGCCTTCCGGAGGGAAGCTCCACGATGAGGTCGTCGATGGCGGCCTCGCTGCTCCGCTCGACCACATCCACGCTGAGGATGTCGGCCTCGATCTCGCCCAGCGCGCTCGCCACCGACCCGAGTGCGCCGGGACGGTCCGGAACCTGGACCCGGATGAGGAAGGACACCGGTTCTCACGCCTCCAGCATCGTGCGCGGCACCTCGCCGTCCGCGCCGGACCGGTTCGCACGAGCGGCTCGGGCCCTCGTGTGGAGCGGACCGGCCAAATTGTGGCAGACACGACGCTCCCCGGGGACGACACCGCTGGATGCACACCGGCCCGAAACGATCCCGATGCCCGGGTGTGACCACCCGTTGGTGGTCGTGGTCGCTGCCCATAGACTCGTTGTCACCTTTCGAAGCCTGTGCGGCGCCCCGAGCGAATCGGTTCAGTGATCAGCGGGAGTGGGACGGTCGGTACCGTTCCCGCGTCCCAGATCGTTCCGCGCCGCGCGGGTGGCGTACAGGCATTCGACTCGAACACGCGTGGTAGCCGGAAACGACCGGATACCCGAACGAACCGGACACGATCAGGGGGCCCGCGCATTGTCCACGATTTCCCGTGACGAGGTGGCTCACCTCGCCGGCCTCGCCCGGCTGGCCGTATCCGAGGAGGAGCTCGACACGTTCGCAGGCCAGTTGGACGTGATCCTCGATTCGGTAGCCAGGGTCGGCGAAGTGGCCGCCGACGAGATACCGCCCACGTCCCACGCGGTACCGGTCACCAACGTTTTCCGAACGGACGAGGTGCGCGACGGGCTGTCCCGCGGGGAAGCACTCGCCGGGGCGCCCGCCACCGAGGAAAACAGGTTCCGAGTACCCAGGATTCTCAACGAGGAGGCGTGATGTCCTCGACCACATCAGTCCCGGACGGGCCTGGTTCGACCGAACTCACCGGTCTCGCCGCCTCCGAACTGGCCGCCAAGATCGCCGCGGGCGAGGTGTCCGCCGTCGAGGTCACCCGCGCGCACCTGGACCGTATCGAGGCGATCGAACCGGCGGTGCACGCCTTTCTGCACGTCGACCGCGAAGCGGCGCTGGACGCCGCCCGGCGGGCCGACGAGCAGCGTGCCAACGGCACTCCCGCCTCTCCGCTGGCCGGCGTGCCGCTGGCGCTGAAGGACGTGCTCACCACCACCGACATGCCGACCACCTGCGGCTCCAGGATGCTGGAGGGCTGGACACCGCCGTACGACTCGACCGTGGCGGCCAGGCTCCGCGACGCGGGTGTGGTGGTCCTCGGCAAGACCAACATGGACGAGTTCGCCATGGGCTCGTCGACCGAGAACTCCGCGTTCGGCCCGACCCGCAACCCGTGGGACACCGACCGGATCCCCGGCGGTTCCGGGGGAGGCTCCTCGGCCGCGCTGGCGGCCTTCGAGGCGCCGCTGGCGATCGGCACCGACACGGGGGGTTCCATCCGGCAGCCCGCCGCGGTCACCGGGACCGTGGGGGTCAAACCCACCTACGGCGGGGTGTCCCGCTACGGGCTGGTCGCGTTCTCCTCCTCGCTGGACCAGGCGGGGCCGTGCGGGCGTACGGTGCTGGACGCCGCGATGCTGCACGAGGTCATCGCCGGGCACGATCCGATGGACTCCACCTCGGTGGAGGCTCCGGTTCCGAAGGTGACCGCGGCAGCACGGGAAGGAGCGGACGGAGACCTGCGCGGGGTGCGCGTGGGAGTCGTCCGCGAGTTCGGTGGCGAGGGCTACCAGCAGGGTGTGCGGGACTCGTTCCGCACCGCCGTGGACACGCTCACCTCGCTCGGTGCCGAGGTCGTCGAGGTTTCCTGCCCGCACTTCGAGTATGCCCTCGGGGCCTACTACCTGATCGCGCCCAGCGAGTGCTCCTCGAACCTCGCGCGGTTCGACGCGATGCGTTACGGGCTGCGGGTCGGCGACGACGGCACCCGCAGCACCGAGGAGGTCATGTCGCTGACTCGGGAGCAGGGCTTCGGCCCCGAGGTCAAGCGTCGTATCATGCTCGGCACCTACGCGCTCTCGTCCGGCTACTACGATGCCTACTACGGCCAGGCGCAGAAGGTCCGCACCCTGATCACCAGGGATTTCGAGGCCGCTTTCGGGCAGGTGGACGTGTTGGTCTCGCCCACGACCCCCACCACCGCGTTCCGCATCGGGGAACGTGTCGACGACCCGATGGCCATGTACCGCGCGGACCTGTGCACCATTCCGAGCAATCTCGCCGGCAACGCCGCCATGAGCGTGCCGTCGGGGCTTTCCACCGAGGACGGTATGCCCGTCGGTCTGCAGATCATGGCGCCCGCCATGGCCGACGACCGGCTCTACCGCGTGGGTGCCGCCTACGAGGCGGCACGCGACGCGGCTTCGGAAGTTTCCCTGCTCGACCGTGTCCCACGGTTGGAGGTCGCCTGATGAATCCCAAGTTGCGAGCCCTGCTCGCCGTCGGCGCGGAGCTGTCCCGCGGCATCGGTCTGCGTGGCAAGATCCGCCAGGCGCGCGAGGACAACGATCGACTGGTGATGGCGGACGCGATCGTCACCGTTCTCGGGTTGATCACCGGAGTGGCGTTGGCCGTTCGCGAGGTACGTAAGGCGGAACGGGAATGACAGCTGTCGCCGAGATCATGGACTACGACGAGGTTCTGCGACGTTTCGACCCGGTGCTCGGGCTGGAGGTGCACGTCGAGCTCTCCACGGCCACCAAGATGTTCTGCGGTTGCGCCAACGAGTTCGGCGCCGAGCCGAACACGCGGGTCTGCCCGGTGTGCCTGGGTATGCCGGGCGCGCTGCCGGTCGTCAACGGCTCGGCCGTGGAGTCGGCCATCAGGATCGGTCTGGCCCTGGACTGCCAGGTGGCGGAGTGGTGCAGGTTCGCGCGGAAGAACTACTTCTATCCGGACATGCCCAAGAACTTCCAGACCTCGCAGTACGACGAGCCGATCGTGTTCGACGGTGGTCTCGACGTCGTGCTCGACGACGGTGAGACCTTCCGGGTGGGCATCGAACGGGCCCACATGGAGGAGGACACCGGCAAGTCGTCGCACGTCGGCGGTGCCTCCGGCAGGATCCACGGTGCCGAGCACTCGCTGCTGGACTACAACCGTGCGGGTGTGCCGCTCATCGAGATCGTCACCAAGCCGATCACCGATGCCGGGGAACGTGCTCCCGAGATCGCTCGTGCCTACGTGGCCGCGCTGCGGGATCTGCTGCGTTCGATGGGCGTTTCGGACGTTCGGATGGATCAGGGGTCGTTGCGTTGCGACGCCAATGTCTCGTTGACCCCGAAGGGGGAGAGCGGGTTCGGCACCCGCACCGAGACGAAGAACGTCAACTCGTTCCGCAGCATCGAGCGAGCGGTACGTTTCGAGATGCGCAGGCAGGCGTCCCTGCTGGAGAACGGTTCCGAGATCGTCCAGGAGACCAGGCACTTCGACGAGTCCACCGGTGAGACCTCCTCGGGTAGGCGCAAGGAGGAGGCCGAGGACTACCGCTACTTCCCGGAACCCGATCTCGTTCCGATCGCCCCCTCGCGGGAGTGGGTGGAGCAGCTGCGCGGCACACTTCCCGAGATGCCCTGGGAACGGCGCAAGCGGATCCAGGAGCAGTGGGGCCTGTCGGACGAGGAGCTGCGCGATCTGGTCAACGCCTCGGCGCTGGACCTCGTCGCGGCCACCGTGGACGCCGGTGCCTCGCCCTCGGAGGCGCGCTCGTGGTGGGTCGCCTACCTGAGCCAGCGCGCCAACGAGCGCGGCGTGGAGCTCGCGGAGCTCTCGGTCACACCAGCCCAGGTGGCCCGGGTGATCGAGCTGGTCGGCGAGGGCAAGCTCACGCACAAACTGGCCCGCCAGGTGATCGACGGTGTGCTCGAGGACCGGGGCGAGCCGGACGAGGTGATCGCCGCCGACGGCATCGAGGTCGTCTCCGACGACTCCTCGTTGCAGGCCGCGGTGGACGAGGCCCTGGCTGCCCAGCCCGACGCGGCGGAGAAGATCCGCGGCGGCAAGGTGCAGGCCGCGGGCGCCATCGTGGGGGCCGTCATGAAGGCCACCCAGGGGCAGGCGGACGCCAAGCGGGTCCGCGAACTGGTGCTGGCCGCCTGCGGTCAGCAGTGAGGACCGGGCCGGTGTGACGCGCGCACCGGCGTGACCGTTTCCTGCGCCGCCGCACGTGGCGCGGGAGACGGTCACTCCTTGCCCGCTGTCCCCCCGTTGGGCGGTTCGATGCGGATCACCCTGTCGTCGCTGGAGACGGGATCACCGCCCGCCTTGTTCGCGGTGCCGAGCCACAGCAGTCCGTTCGGTCCGCTGCTGGCCGCGCGCAGCCGACCGTAGGTGTCCTCCAGCGCCCGTTCCGGTTCGCCGGTGAACGTTCCCTCCGGCCCGGGACGCATGGTGTAGACGGCCGAGGCGTCGGTCAGTGCCACCACGATCAGCCCACCGCCGGCGGCGCAGCCCGCCACGCCGGGGCTCGTCCGCCAGGACCACTTGGGGCCGCTCAGTTCCTCGTCGGGTGAGCCGCGCAGCAGCACGTCCCGCTCGGCACGCCGATCCGTCACCCAGAAAGTGGGACTGTTCGGTTGGGTGCACACACCGCCGGGCGAGCTCAGCCCTTCCGCGATCACCGGTGAACCCGGGTCGGGATTGTCCTGGGCGGGCTCGCCGAAAGTGTCGATCCGCAGCACCTTGCCGGTCAGCGCGGAGCGTTCGTCCGTCCTGTCCGGGGACCCCGCGTTGCCCGTGGCGACGAGCAGCGCGTCCGAGCCGCTCGTCGTGATGGCGCCCGCGTTGCCGCTGGGGCCGCGCGGAATACCGGTCAGGATGGGGTCCGGAGGATCATCCGACGCGATGCGGATCACCCGGTTGTCGGTGGGGGTGGTCACATAGGCGTAGGCGAGGCCGTCCTCGGCATAGCTCGGCGAGAGAGTCAGGCCGGTGAGTCCGCCACCGCCGGTGGCGTCGACGTCGACACTGGCCAGCTGCCGGGGATCGGAGCCCCGTTCGACCAGCATGATCCTGCCCGTCTTGCGCTCACCGACGAGAGCACCCCGGCCACCGGGCAGTACGGCCACGTCCCCCACCGCCCCGAGGCAGGTCGCCACGACGGCGGGGTCGGGGTCGTCGCAGCCGTCCGGCTCGGCCTGTTCGGAGGGCGAGGTCTCGGTGTCCTCCGCCCCGGGAGGCTGTTGACCTCCTTCGGCGCGCGGTTGCGGCCCGGCCTGCGGCCGCAACGAGGGCTGTTCCTGCCACTGCTTCGGGTGCTGGTCGGGGAACTCCGCGCAACCACCGGCCAGGACGGCTGCGACCAACGCCGTCCCGACCACCGCGTATCGGCGCGGCGCACGGAAGCGCTGGTGTCGGTCGCCGGTTCGGACTGCCACGGTCGCAGACCATATCGCGTCACCGGTTAACCCGGAGTGAGTGCCGCGAGCACTCCCGGCGCTTCCGCCGTCGATTTTTCCGAAAAGCTCGCACATTTCGTGGAGAATGTCCTAGCCTTTCGCCGTGCGAATCCACGATGACCGCCCCGATTCCGCGGGCGGGTATCCCGATGATCAGTATCACCGTGATGTCCGGGAACCGCAGGGTGGCTGGACCGTTCCGGAGCGGGAACAGGTCTCGACACGCACGTACGGCGGTTCCACCGGTACCGGATCCGTCGAACTCGACTACTACGACGACGATGCCTACACCAACGTGGGAGACCCCGCCTCGCAACGCGACCTCGACCTCTACGACGAGTTCGCCGACTCGGTGAATCGGCGTCGCTGGAACGGCGGTGCGGACTTCGCGCTGCTGGTGTTGCGATTGGCGCTGGGGGTCGTGTTCATCACCCGAGGTGCGCGGAAGCTCTTCGGCGTGCTCGGTGGGCAGGGCCCGGAGGGAACCGCGGACATGCTCTCCGGCATGGGCTTCCGAGAACCGCAACTGCTCGCCACCGTCACGGGTGGGGTGGAGTTCGGCGCGGGGATCCTGTTGCTGCTCGGGCTGTTCACGCCGCTGGCCGCGGCGGGGGTGCTCGGTGTGATGCTCAACGTGGTGGTGGTCCAGCGTTCCAGCGGGTTCTTCCTGGAAGACGGCGGTGTCGAGTATCCGGCGTTGCTCGGTGCCGTGGCCCTGGCTCTGCTGTTCGCGGGGCCTGGACGAGTGGCGGCGGACAACGGGCGCTTCTGGTTCCGACGCCCGGTCGCCAGTGGTTTCGTGGGACTGCTGCTGGCGGTGGTTGCCGCCGCGGTGGTGTTCTTCGTGTTCCGGTGAACCGTGGCCGGCGGGCACCGGACCCGCCGGCCACGTCCGGTTCAGCCGCCGATGCTCCGAACGGCTCCGTAGGAGGCGGAGGTGGCCAGGCTCGCGTAGGCACGCAGCGCCGTACTGACCCGGCGCTGTCGGTCCACCGGTTGCCAGGGGTTTTCGGAGCTTTCCATCTTGGCCCGGCGCTCGGCCAGGGTGCGCTCGTCCACCAGCAGTTCGAGTTTCCGCTCGTCCACGTCGATGCGGATCTCGTCACCGTCCTGGACCAGCCCGATCGTGCCGCCGTTGCCCGCTTCAGGGGAGATGTGCCCGATGGACAGGCCCGAGGTTCCCCCGGAGAACCTCCCGTCGGTGATCAGTGCGCACTCGCGGTCCATCCGGGCGCCCTTGAGAAAAGCGGTGGGGTGCAGCATTTCCTGCATACCGGGGCCACCCGACGGACCCTCGTAGCGGATCACCAGCACGTCGCCCGCTTCGATCTCCCTGTTCAGGATCGCCGAGACGGCTTGCTCCTGGCTCTCCAGAACCCGGGCCGTCCCCTGGAAGATCCAGAGTTCCTCGTCGACACCGGCCGTTTTGACCACAGCACCGTCCTCGGCCAGATTGCCCCGCAGCACGGCCAGTCCGCCGTCGGCGGTGTAGGCGTGTGCGACGTCGCGGATGCACCCCTCCGCCGCGTCGGTGTCCAGTGTGGACCAACGGTTGTCCGTGGAGAACGCCTCCGTGGTGCGGACTCCGCCGGGAGCGGCGTGGAAGAGTTCCGAGGCGTGCTCGGCGGGGCTCTCGCCGCGCACGTCCCATTCGGACAGCCAGGACTCCAGGCTCGGGCTGTGCACCGAACGGACCTCCCGGTTGAGCAGCCCGCCGCGGTCGAGCTCACCGAGGATGGCCGTGATACCGCCCGCCCGGTGCACGTCCTCCATGTGGTAGTTGGAGTTCGGGCTGACCTTCGCCAGGCAGGGGACGTCGCGGCTGATCCGCTCGATGTCGGAGAGCGTGAAGTCGATCTCGCCCTCGCGTGCGGCGGCGAGGGTGTGCAGCACCGTGTTGGTCGATCCGCCCATGGCCATGTCCAGCGCCAACGCGTTCTCGAACGCCCGCTCGTCGGCGATCGAACGCGGCAGCACGGATTCGTCGTCGTGCCGGTACCACCGCTCGGCGATCTCGACCACCGTGCGGCCCGCCCGCTCGAACAGGTCGCGCCTGAGCCGGTGGGTGGCCAGTGTCGAACCGTTGCCGGGCAGCGCCAGCCCGAGCGCCTCGGTCAGGCAGTTCATCGAGTTGGCCGTGAACATGCCAGAGCAGGAACCGCAGGTGGGACAGGCGGAGCGCTCCACCTCGCTCAGCCCCTCCTCGTCCACCCCCGAGTTCGCCGACGCGGCGATCGTGGTGATCAGATCGGTAGGAGCGTGGGCGACACCGTCGACCACGACCGCCTTGCCGGCCTCCATCGGCCCGCCCGAGACGAAAACCGTGGGGACGTTCAGCCGCATGGCGGCGTTGAGCATTCCCGGGGTGATCTTGTCGCAGTTCGACAGGCAGACGAGCGCGTCCGCCTGGTGCCCGTTGACCATGTACTCCACCGAGTCCGCGATGATCTCGCGGGAAGGCAGCGAGTACAGCATTCCGCTGTGTCCCATGGCGATGCCGTCGTCGATCGCGATGGTGTGGAACTCCCGAGGGACACCGCCCGCCTCGCGGACCGCTCCGGCGATCACCTCGCCCAGGTCGCGGAGGTGGACGTGGCCCGGTACGAACTGGGTGAAGGAGTTGGCGATCGCCACGATCGGTTTGCCGAAGTCGTCGTCGGTCATTCCGGTGGCACGCCACAGCGAGCGGGCGCCTGCGGCGTTTCGACCGTGTGTCGTCGTTCGGGAACGCAACTCGGGCATGATTGAAAGCTCTCACTTCATGGGAATGCCGCCGCGCGGGCGGACGCGGTCACGCCTTGTGGGCGCCGGGAGTTCGCGGTGAGCACGACACTACTCCGGTGCCGCTCGTGTTCGTGAGCGCCCTGGTTGTGTCCGCAGAGTGAGAAAGCCGTACGGCGTCAATCCCCGTCGGCGTCCTTGGGGCGGCTCGGGTCCTGTATCCGGCCGCGGCTCATCACGGCCAGCCGGGGGACGTCCCGGACCCGAATCGCGGGCAGCCGAACCTCGCGGTCCGAAGTGGTCACCGCGCGCACCCAGTGTCGTTCGTCGAGTCGCAGCGCCCTGATGTCGGACCAGTCCATCCGAGTTGTTCCGGTGAGGCTCCGCGCCGTGATGCCGGACTCGTCGACGACGGTGCGCGTCCGAACCAACCAGACGATCAGGCCCAGCGGTATCAGGTACAGCACCGACAGCGGGGGCAGCGACGCCGCCATCGGGCTGATGCAGAACGCGACCACGAGGATCACCAGCAGACTCACCCGCGTGATCCGGAAAACCAGGCGAGGCGGTAGTTCGGAGTGCTCCGCCGGGTCGAGGTCGCTCTCGGTGGGCTCCGGTTCCCGCTCGGTCGTGGCGTCCGGTGCCGCTGCCGCGGTCCCGCCGGCGCTCTCAGTCTCGGAGTCGGCCTCGTGTCCGGCTTCGGACTCGGTCCGGGACTCGTTCGGGGAGTCCGCTCGCTGCTCCTCCGCCCCGGTGGTTTCCGGCCGGGGCGGTTCCTCCCGTGCCTCAGGGCCGAAAGGTCGGTCGTTTTCCTGGGAGTCGTTCACCGTTCGATGGTCTCAGCTGCGCAGTTAGCCTTTCCGGGGAGTGGGTGCTACCGGTGGAGCCCTTCCGTCCGTGCGCCGGGACCGCTCGTTTCGCGCGCCCTGTCACCCGTTGGTGTCCACCATGCGGGAAGTTCTTCCCGTAGGTTTGACGTGACTGTCGTGCCGGGTCTAATGTTCGAGCCATGCAGCGCAGTAACGACATTCTCGTACTTTCCGGGCGCGTCGACGCCTGAGGAGTACGAAACGTCGACGCGCCAACCCTCGTTCGGCCCTGTGCCGGCGGGGGTTTTTTCGTGCCCGGCCCCATTCATCGACCACGAGGCAGAATCGATGACCAGCGCCAACACCAGGCAGAATCCAGCCCCGGAGGCATCACCGGGGCAGCGTCCGAAACCAGCTCCGCCCAACGGGGCGCCGGTAAGAGCCACCGGTGCGCAGTCCCTCGTCCGCTCGCTGGAAGCGGTGGGCTGCGAAGTGGTGTTCGGTATCCCGGGCGGTACGATCCTGCCCACCTACGATCCACTGCTGGACTCGACGAAGGTTCGTCACGTACTGGTTCGGCACGAGCAGGCGGCCGGACACGCCGCTACCGGATACGCCCAGGCCACCGGCAAGACCGGGGTCTGCATGGCGACCTCCGGTCCCGGGGCGACCAACCTGGTCACCGCGCTGGCCGACGCGCACATGGACTCGGTGCCGCTGGTGGCGATCACCGGACAGCAGTCCACCGGACAGATCGGTACCGACGCGTTCCAGGAAGCCGACATCTGCGGCATCACGCTGCCGGTCACCAAGCACAACTTCCTGGTCACCGATCCCGAGGAGATCCCGCGGACCATCGCGGAGGCGTTCTACATCGCCTCCAGCGGTCGTCCCGGCCCCGTCGTGGTCGACGTCCCCAAGGACGTGCAGCAGCTCGCCACCTCCTTCTCCTGGCCCCCCGAGCAGCGGTTGCCCGGTTACCGCCCGGTCGGTAAACCGCACGGCAAGCAGGTCAGGGAAGCGGCACGGCTGATGGCCTCGGCGCAGCGGCCGGTGCTGTACGTGGGGGGCGGTGTGGTCAAGGCCGACGCCGCCGAGGAGTTGACCAAGCTCGCCGAGCGCACCGGCATTCCGGTGGTGACCACGCTGATGGCGCGCGGGGTCTTCCCGGACACGCACCCGTTGCACCTCGGCATGCCCGGTATGCACGGCACCGTCTCGGCGGTCGCCGCGATGCAGCGTTCCGACCTGCTGCTCGCGCTGGGAACCCGGTTCGACGACAGGGTGACCGGTCGGCTGTCGGATTTCGCTCCGGAGGCCAAGGTCGTGCACGCCGACATCGATCCGGCGGAGATCTCCAAGAACCGGGTCGCCGACGTGCCCATCGTCGGGGACTGCAAGGAGGTCATCTCCGAACTCATCGACGCCGTGGACACCGCCGAAGCGGAGCACGGCGCCCCGGACCTCGCGCAGTGGTGGAGCCAGCTCGGCGACTGGCGGGACCGCTTCCCGCTGGGCTACGACTGGCCGGAGGACGGCACGCTGTCGCCGGAGTACGTGATCGAACGCATCGGTGCTCTGGCGGGGCCCGAGGCCGTCTACACCGCGGGTGTGGGACAGCACCAGATGTGGGCCGCCCAGTTCATCGGCTACCAGCGGCCCCGCAGCTGGCTCAACTCCGGCGGCCTGGGAACGATGGGCTACGCGGTGCCCGCTGCCATGGGAGCGAAGGCCGGTAGCCCCGGCCGGCAGGTGTGGGCCATCGACGGCGACGGCTGTTTCCAGATGACCAACCAGGAACTGGCCACCTGCGCCATCGAACAGCTGCCGATCAAGGTCGCCGTCATCAACAACGGCAATCTCGGTATGGTTCGGCAGTGGCAGAACCTGTTCTACGCCGAGCGCTACTCACACAGTGACCTCGGCACCCACAACCACCGGATTCCCGATTTCGCGATGCTGGCCGAGGCGCTCGGCGGGGTGGGAATGCGGTGTGAGGCCGCCTCCGACGTGGACAGCGTCATCGAGCGGGCCATGGCCGTCGACGACCGACCCGTGGTCATCGACTTCGTTGTGGGCAAGGACGCCCAGGTCTGGCCGATGGTCGCGTCCGGCACCGGCAACGACGAGATCATGGCCGCTCGCGGAATCCGCCCACTGTTCGACGACGAGGGGTGAACACACCGATGAGTCGACACACACTCAGCGTGCTGGTGGAAAACGTCCCCGGTGTGCTCTCCCGAGTCTCCGGACTGTTCTCCCGGCGCAGCTTCAACATCGAATCCCTGGCCGTCGGCCCCACCGAGCACCCGGAGATCTCCCGGATGACCATCGTGGTCTCGGTGGAGGAGCAACCGCTGGAACAGGTCACCAAGCAGCTCAACAAGCTGATCAACGTCATCAAGATCGTCGAGTTGGAGCCCGAGTCCTCGGTGCAGCGCGAACTGCTGCTGGTCAAGGTGCGGGCCGATGCCTCGGTGCGCAGTCAGGTCCTGGAGACCGTGCAGCTGTTCCGGGCCAAGGTCGTCGACGCCTCCCCGGAGGCGCTGACCATCGAGGCCACCGGGGACACCGACAAACTCGACGCCCTGCTGCGCATGCTCGAGCCCTACGGCGTCCGCGAGATGGTCCAGTCCGGCATGGTCGCCATCGGTCGGGGAGCGCGCTCCATCACGGCAACCGCGGTGCGTTGACCCGCGTACGGCGCGGATTCGCTACAGAAAGGAACACGAACGGTAATGGCAACTGAGATCTTCTACGAGGCGGATGCCGACCTCGGCCGGGTGCAGTCGCGCAAGGTCGCCATCATCGGCTACGGCAGCCAGGGGCACGCGCACGCGCTCAGCCTGCGGGACAGCGGTGTCGACGTCCGGATCGGCCTGCCGGAGAACTCGAAGTCGCGCGAGAAGGTCGCCGAGGAGGGGCTGCGGGTGGTCACTCCCTCGGAGGCGGCCGCCGAGGCGGATCTGATCATGATCCTCGCGCCGGACACCAAGCAGCGTCGGATCTACGCCGACGACATCGCGCCCAATCTCAACAGCGGGGACGCGCTGTTCTTCGGGCACGGGTTCAACATCCGCTACGGGCTGATCCAGCCGCCCTCCGACGTGGATGTCGCCATGGTCGCCCCCAAGGGGCCCGGCCACCTGGTGCGCCGCCAGTTCGTGGACGGCAAGGGAGTGCCGTGCCTGATCGCGGTGGAGCAGGATCCCAGCGGCGAGGCGCAGCAGCTGGCACTCGCCTACGCCGCCGGTATCGGCGGCGCGCGGGCCGGTGTCATCAGGACCACCTTCACCGAGGAGACCGAGACCGACCTCTTCGGTGAGCAGGCCGTGCTCTGCGGTGGAACGAGCGCGCTGGTGCAGTCCGGTTTCGAGGTTCTGGTCGAGGCCGGCTACCAGCCGGAGATCGCCTACTTCGAGGTGCTGCACGAGCTGAAGCTGATCGTGGACCTGATGTGGGAGGGCGGTATCGCCGGACAGCGGTACTCCTGCAGTGACACCGCCGAGTACGGTGACCTCACCCGCGGTCCCCGGGTCATCGACGAGCACGTCAAGGACTCGATGCGGCAGGTCCTCTCCGAGATCCGGGACGGTTCCTTCGCGAAGGAGTGGGTGGCCGAGGACGAAGCGGGCAGGCCCGAGTTCAACAAGCTGCAGGCCGCGGGCAACGAGCACCAGATCGAAGAGGTCGGCAAGCGGCTTCGCTCCCTGATGTCCTGGACCAAGGGCTGAGTGCTCATCCGATGCCGGGCCCCCGCGGCGAGAGCCGTCGGGAGGTTCCGCCGAGCGAGTAGCTCGACGACCCGACCGGAGAACCCCGATGAGGGGCCGTTCGGGCGATTCGCCGCCTCGTGGGGCGGCCCCGAAGCGACTCGGGGCCGCCCCACGGTTTTTCCGGAGGGATCCCGGGCGTCACGGGGAACTCGCGCGGCGCGCTAATATCCACACCGTGAGTGAGGAAACGCAACCGGTCGACGACAAAGCCCACATCAGGGACGAGCTCGACTTCACCAACGCCGAGTGGATCACCAGTACCGACGACGATGACGAACCGGGCGTGGAGATCGCCTTCGTGGACGGCTACATCGGCATGCGCAACGGAGCCGATCCGGAGGGGCCCGTGCTGGTGTTCACCCCGGAGGAGTGGGACGCCTTCGTGGCGGGTGCCAAGGACGGCGAGTTCGACGAACCGTGAGCCGTCGACCCGCTCCGCCGCGAGGCGGTGGGGTCCCGAACCGTCCACGGAGCCCGTGTGCGGCTGTTTCGGTGTTGTTTCCGCTACACGGTCGTGTTGGGATGCCGTAGCGTTACGGTGATACGTCCAACACTTGTGTGAACGGATTCTCATATCAGCGTTAAACTGCTGCACCAGCCCGGCACAATGGCGTGCCTTGCTTCGACCCTGATCTCTGTTACTGGAGCGCGCCCGTGACCAACGCAAGCCGTCCTGTCGTCCTGATCGCCGAGAAGCTGGCCCCTTCGGTGCTGGAAGCATTCGGAGACGAGGTCGAGATCCGTCACGTCGACGGCACCGACCGCCCGGCACTGCTCGAAGCCGTTGCCGACGCCGACGCGCTGCTGGTCCGTTCGGCGACGAAAGTCGATGCCGAGGTCTACTCGGCCAGCACGCGGCTGAAGGTCGTCGCTCGTGCGGGAGTGGGACTGGACAACGTCGAGGTTCCCGCCGCCACCGAACGCGGCATCATGGTCGTCAACGCCCCCACCTCCAACATCGTCTCGGCCGCCGAGCACGCGATCGCGCTGCTGCTGGCGGTATCCCGCAACGTGGCCGTGGCCGATGCCAGCCTGCGTGCCGGTGAGTGGAAGCGCAGTGCGCTCAGCGGCGTGGAGATCAACGACAAGACCGTCGGTGTCATCGGTCTCGGCAAGATCGGCCAGCTCGTCGCGCAGCGGCTGGAGGCCTTCGGCGCCAAGCTGATCGCCTACGATCCCTACGTCTCGGCCGCGCGTGCCGCCCAGCTCGGCATCGAGCTCGTCAGCCTCGAGGAGTTGCTGCAGCGCGCCGACGCCATGTCGATCCACCTGCCGAAGACCGCCGAGACGCTCGGCCTCATCGGTGCGGAGGAACTCAAGAAGACCAAGCAGGGCGCGATCATCGTCAACGCCTCGCGCGGTGGGCTCATCGACGAGGACGCGCTCGCCGAGTCCCTGCGCAGTGGGCACCTCGGTGGTGCGGGTATCGACGTCTACAGCACCGAGCCCACCACCTCCAGCCCGCTGTTCGAGCTGTCCAACGTGGTCGCGACCCCGCACCTGGGTGCTTCCACAGCCGAGGCCCAGGACCGTGCCGGTACCGACGTGGCCCATTCCACGCTGCAGGCGCTGCGCGGTGACTTCGTTCCCGACGCGGTCAACGTGCAGGGCGGTGCCGTCGGTGAGGAGGTCCGTCCCTACCTGCCGCTGACCCAGAAGCTGGGCTCGTTGCTGGCCGCGGTGCTCGGCAGCACGCCGACCTCCGTCACGGTCGAGGCCAGGGGCGAGCTCGCCGACGAGGACGTCTCCGTGCTGCCGCTGGCCGCGCTGCGCGGTGTCTTCTCCGGTGCGGTGGAGAGCCAGGTCACCTTCGTCAACGCTCCGCAACTCGCCGAGGACCTCGGGGTGGACATCGACGTCAAGACCGCTCCGGAGAGCGCGAGCCACCGCAGCGTGGTCTCGGTGCGCGCCGTGCTGTCCGACGGTCGTACGGGTGTCGTCTCGGGTGCCCTGGACGGTCCGAACCAGGTGGAGAAGCTCGTCGAGGTCAACGGCAGGCACTTCGACCTGCGCGCCGAGGGCAGCGTCCTACTGCTGGAGTACCCGGACCGGCCCGGTGTCATGGGCAAGGTCGGGACGCTGCTCGGCGAGGTCGGGACGAACATCGAGGCCGCGCAGATCAGCCAGACCTCGGACGGTTCGGACGCGATCATGCTGCTGCGCGTGGACCGTCCGGTCGACGCGGGCGTGCTCGAGCCGATCGGTGCCGCCGTCGGAGCCAAGACCGTGCGTACCGTCAGTTTCGAGTGAGCCGGTTCAGCGGTCCCGTTCGGGCCGCGTATCACCCGGGTTCCGTACCGGATCACCTCGTGTGACCGGTGGGCCCTTCCGCTGGATCCTCCGGGGGTCGCCGCTGCACGCGGCGGCCCCCGTTTCTCGTTCTCCGGGGCGCGGAAGCTGTGCGCGCGGGGCGCGGACAACAGCCCGGAACGAGTTCTCGGCACGGTGTCCGAAGGTTGTACCGGCTGGTCAGCGGCACGCTTTCGACCTCCGAACACCCCCTGTGCGGGTGACAATCACCCGATCGGGTGTCCCACTGTTCGGGAGGTGACGTCCAGTATTGGGGTCCGGCGTGCCTGAGCGACATCGAAGCACGGTAGCCTGCGGCACAACGTTTCAGCCCCAAATCGGGGGTAGGACTCGGGAGGTGTGCATGCGGCTCGCTGTGATCCCAGGTGACGGGATCGGGCCGGAAGTGGTGGCCGAGGCGCTGAAGGTGCTCGGGGAAGTGGTCCCCGAAACCGAGATCACTCGGTACGATCTGGGCGCCGCTCGCTGGCACAACACCGGGGAGCTACTTCCGGAATCCGTGTTGGGTGAGTTGCGCGAGCACGACGGGATTCTGCTCGGTGCGGTGGGTGATCCGTCGGTGCCGAGCGGGATTCTGGAACGCGGATTGCTGTTGCGGCTGCGTTTCGAACTCGACCACCACGTGAATCTGCGTCCGGCGCGGCTTTATCCGGGAGTGCAGAGTCCGATCGCCGATCCCGGTGAGGTCGACATGGTCGTCGTCCGGGAAGGCACCGAAGGCCCCTACGCGGGCAACGGGGGTCTGCTCCGAAAGGACACGCCACAGGAAGTGGCGACCGAGGTGAGCCTCAACACGGCCTTCGGCGTGGAGCGTGTGGTCCGCGACGCGTTCGCGAGGGCCGCGGCGCGTCCGCGCAAGCATCTGACCCTGGTGCACAAGACCAACGTGCTCAGCCACGCCGGATCACTGTGGTCCCGGGTGGTCGAGGAGCTGTCGTTGCAGTACCCGGACGTCACGGTGAACTACGAGCACGTCGACGCCACCACGATCCATCTGGTGCAGGATCCCGCCCGGTTCGACGTGATCGTCACCGACAACCTCTTCGGCGACATCATCACCGATCTGGCCGGTGCGGTGACCGGTGGTATCGGCAGGGCCGCCAGCGGGAACATCGACGCCACGCGGCGCAATCCGAGCATGTTCGAACCGGTGCACGGCAGTGCGCCCGACATCGCCGGGCAGGCCATCGCGGACCCCACCGCGGCGGTGTTGTCCGTCGCGCTGCTGCTCGACCACGTCGGTTACGCGGAGGCGGCGAGGAGGGTGCAGGCCTCGGTCGCCTTCGATCTGGCCACGCGCGATCACTCCGCGCCGGGGGCCACGCACGCCATCGGTGATCGGCTCGCCGCGCTGGTTTCGGCGCGGGAAGTCGTGCAGCAGGCGTGATTCCCCGCAACGTCCGGCCGGATCGGCCGCGCCGCTGACGGACCGTGGCACGGACACCCCGGTTGTCCGTATCGTGGGAAGAAAGGCCCACTGCTTGGAGTGTGTCCGCGATGTGCGAGCATTGCGGCATGCTCCAGTACACGACGGGCATTATTGGCAAGCGCGCCGGGTGACTCGACTCCGCGGACCCGGCGCGCAGACCTCTCGCATTCGCGGGGGGTCTTTTTTATGTCCACGACAGCCACAACGGGCCGTTCCAGCCCCGACCGGCCCGATCATCACCGCCCTTCTGGAGGGACAGTGACCCGCACCAGCCCGGCAGGGACCCCACAGGCGGACACGTTTCACGTCTACGACACGACGCTTCGCGACGGCGCGCAGCGCGAAGGCATCTCCTACTCGGTGGCCGACAAGCTCGCGGTCGCCCGCATCCTGGACAGTCTCGGCGTGGGATTCATCGAAGGCGGTTGGCCCGGTGCGTTGCCGAAGGACACCGAGTTCTTTCGCCGGGCCACCGCCGGCGAGCTCGACCTTCGGCACGCCGTGCTCACCGCGTTCGGCTCCACACGCCGCCCCGGGGTTCCCGTGCAGCAGGACGACCAGGTAGCCGCGTTGCTCGAATCGGGAGCTCCCGCGGTCACGCTGGTCGCCAAGTCCGACAGCAGGCACATCGAACGCGCGTTGCGTACCGACGTGGCCGAGAACGGTGCCATGATCGCCGACACGGTCCGGTACCTCACCGAGCACGGCAGACGCGTGTTCCTGGATGCCGAGCACTTCTTCGACGGTTACGCCCACGATCCGGACACCGCCCTGCGGATGCTCGACGCGGCCGTGCACGCGGGGGCCGATCTGGTGTGCCTATGCGACACCAACGGCGGGCAGCTGCCGACAGCGCTGGCCGAAACGGTGGAGGAGATCGGCCGTCGTACCGGTTTCCGGTTGGGGATCCACTGCCAGGACGACACCGGTTGCGCCGTCGCCAACACGCTCGCCGCGGTGCAGGCGGGGGTTACGCACGTGCAGTGCACCGCCAACGGTTACGGAGAGCGGGCAGGCAACGCCGACCTGTTCCCCGTCATCGGCAATCTGGAGACGAAACTGGGACTGCCCGTGCTGCCCGAGGGAAACCTGTCCGAGCTCAGCCGGGTATCGCACGCGCTCGCCGAGATCGCCAACATCGCGCCGGACACGCACCAGGCGTACGTGGGAGGCTCCACCTTCGCCCACAAGGCCGGGCTGCACGCCAGCGCGATCAAAGTGGACCCCGAACTGTACAACCACATAGACCCCGAGCGCGTCGGCAACGGAATGCGCGTGCTCGTCACCGAGATGTCCGGGCGCGCCAGCCTGGAGCTCAAGGCAGCCGAACTGGGACTGGACCTGAGTGCGGCTCCGGACGCCATCACCGGTGCCGTGCGGCGGGTCAAGGAACTGGAAGCACGGGGATGGTCCTTCGAAGGGGCCGACGCCTCGCTGGAACTGATGCTGCGTCGTGAGATGGAACTGGCCGACGGCACCGCGGCGGAAGCGGACGTCGACGCCTCGGACGACGTGTCGTTCGGCGCTCCCTTCGAGCTGGAGTCCTACCGGGTATCGCTCGACCACCGTCCCGACGGTCAGGTGGTCTCGGAGGCGACGGTCAAGTTGCACGTGTTGCGGGAACGCGTCATCGCCACCGCCGAGGGGAACGGTCCCGTCAACGCGCTGGACGCCGCACTGCGCAAGGCACTGGTGCCTCGGTTGCCGTGGTTGGACGAGGTCGAACTGGTGGACTACAAGGTGCGGATTCTCACCGACGCCTCCGGGACCGATGCCGTCACCAGGGTGCTCGTCGAGTCGCGGGACGAACACCGTGAGTGGAGCACCGTTGGTGTGCACGGCAACATCGTGGAAGCGAGCTGGTACGCGCTGTGCGACGCGTTCGCCCACAAGGCGATCCACCGGGGTGAGACGGCGGAGGTCGGCACCTCCAATACGAGGTGACCAGGAACTGGGGCGTGGTCCCCCCGCACGTAAGCTGTTCGGCGGACAGTTGATGACGGAGGTTTCGTTTGCGCCTGGCACGTGTTGCTCAGCCCGAAGGGGTCTCGTTCGTGGCATTGGAGCCGGACCCCAAATCCCCCGGTGAGAAGGTGCTCGCCGTCGAGATCGACCAGCATCCGTTCGGGGAGCCGACGTTCACCGGTCGTAAGTGGCCGATGGCCGACGTGCGGCTGTTGGCGCCCATTCTGCCGACCAAGGTGATCTGCGTGGGTAAGAACTACGCCGAGCACGCGCGGGAGATGGGTGGAGAGGTGCCGGAGAATCCGGTGCTGTTCATGAAGCCTTCGACATCAGTGATCGGCCCGAGCGCCCCGATCAAGATGCCGCCGAACTCCGAACGGGTCGACTACGAGGGCGAGCTGGCCGCGGTGATCGGCCAGCCCTGCAAGGACGTGCCCGAGGCCAGGGGAACCGACGTGGTGCTCGGATACACGATCGCCAACGACGTCACGGCCAGGGATCAGCAACGGGCCGACGGCCAGTGGACCAGGGCGAAGGGCTACGACACCTTCTGTCCGCTGGGGCCGTGGATCGACACCACTGTCGATCCCTCCGACCTGGGGTTGCGCACCGAACTCGACCGCGAGTTGTGCCAGGAGTCCCGCACCTCGCTGTTGACGCACGATGTGGCCGGGCTGATCTCGTTCGTCTCCCGGGTCATGACCCTGTTGCCCGGTGACGTGATCCTGACCGGAACCCCTTCCGGGGTGGGGCCGATGCGGGCCGGACAGAAGGTCTCGGTCTCCATCGACGGCCTCGGCACACTCACCAACCCGGTGCAGCAGGCCTGACTCCCGCTGTCGAGTCGCGGCGCGATCCGCGCGTTTCGGCCCCGGTCGACGGCGCCACCGGCAGTGCGCTCGTTTCACCCGCGAGTCGACCGAACCGCGGGTGAAACGAGCTTCTCCGGGAATCAGCGGAGTGCCTCCTTCGGCGGGCGCTCCCGCCGGGCCCCGTAGGCGAGGATGTACGGCGGAACGACGCGCAGCCAGGGAAGTCTCGGCAGCAGCTTGAGCAACCAGGGCAGTCCGGCGCGTCGACCGAAGTCGATTTCCCCTCGCAGCGCGGGCTCGACCACGTTGGCGTGGATGGTGCGTTGCAGTCCCTGGATGAGCGCGGTCGTGGGCCAGCGGGTGCGTTGGACCGCCGCGACGTGCCTGCGCCGCGGTCCGCCACGCCGCAACGGTTTCGCGAGGTGACGAGCGGCGGCCACCGCGTCCTGCACCGCCAGGTTGATACCGACCCCGCCGACCGGTGACATCGCGTGTGCCGCGTCCCCGATGCACAGCAGTCCCGGAACGTGCCAGCGGCGCAGCCGGTCCAGGGTGACGTGCAGCGGCTTCACTTCCTCCCAACTCCGGACGAGTTCCCGTCCGTCGTCGAGCCAGCCGAGTCGTGCCCGCAGCGATTCGTTGAACCTCCCGATGTCGTTGGCGCGCTCGGCGGCGTCGGAGCCCTTGGCTATGACCGAGGCGACCTGGAAGTAGTCCCCCCGGTCCAGCAGCACGGTGAACGCGCCGTTCCCGATGTTGCCCACGGCTCCGGCGGGATCCTCCTCCCGCCGTGGAATCCGGAACCACTGCACGTCCATCGGGGTCGGAAAGTCCCGGACCCGGAGCTGGTCGGCCAGTTCACGCCGGACCAGGGAGTCCCTGCCGTCACAGGCCACCGTGATGGTGGCCCGGAGTCGACCGTGCTCCCCGTCGGCGGCGCGGTAGTCGACCCCCGTCACCCGGCCGTGCTCCCGCATCAGTCCGTTCACCTCGGTGTTCATGCGCAGCTCGAAGTTCGGCTCCTTCGCCGCTTCCGCCGCCAACAGATTGAGCAGGTCCCACTGCGGCACCATGGCGATGTAGTTGTACCTGATCGGTAGCCGACCGAAATCACCCAGCGTGTAGAACTCGCCGTCCGGCCCGACCGGCAACATCACCGTGCTGACCCTTCGCTGCGGCAGTTCGGCGAACCGCTCGGCGAGGCCGAGCTCGTCCAGCAGCGCCAACGTCGTGGGGTGCACCGTGTCACCGCGGAAGTCCCGCAGGAAGTCCGCGTGCTTTTCCAGCACCGTCACGGATACCCCGGAGCGGGCGAGCAACAGCCCCAGCACCATCCCCGCGGGGCCGCCACCGACGACGCAGCAGGTGGTCCGCTTCATCGCGATCCCTCCCGAGTAGGAACTCTTCGGCTCGGCCGTCCTGTCGCTCGCGTGGGTGGCCACTCGGCGCGAGCCGCGCCGAACGACTTCCCGCTCCGGCGGTCGGAACGGGGACCTCGCGAGCCGAGGAGTACCGCCGCAGAAGAATTCAACAAACGTTGAATAACGCCAGCATGCGCCGAAGGGACGCGCCGGTCAAGAGGGGCGGCGCGCGGGATAAGCTGAATCAGTCATGAGCACGTCAGATGTCACCACCGCCGAGTCCGACCGTCCGGTACGAGCCAGGTTCTGCCCCTCACCCACCGGCACGCCACACGTCGGACTGATCCGCACCGCGCTGTTCAACTGGGCGTTCGCCCGGCACAACAACGGGTCGTTGCTGTTCCGCATCGAGGACACCGACGCGAGCAGGGACAGCGAGGAGTCCTACCAGGCACTGCTGGAGGCTCTTCGCTGGTTGCGCCTCGACTGGGACGAAGGGCCGGACGTGGGAGGTGAGTACGGTCCCTACCGGCAGAGCCAACGGCGTGAGATCTACGCGGACGTGGCCGCCAGACTGCTGGAGGCCGGTGAACTCTACGAGTCCTTCTCCACGCCGCAGGAAGTCGAACAGCGCCACCGAGACGCCGGTCGGGACCCCAAACTGGGGTACGACAACGCCGACCGCGAGTTGACCGAGCAGCGCAAGTCGGAGCTGCGCGCCGAGGGACGCAGTCCGGTCCTGCGGTTGCGGATGCCGGACCGCGACATCGGATTCACCGACCTGATTCGCGGCGAAGTCACCTTCCCCGCGGGCAGCGTGCCCGACCCCGTCCTGGTACGTGGCAACGGGGACGCGCTGTACCCGCTGACGAATCCCGTCGACGACGCCCTCATGGGGATCACTCACGTGCTGCGCGGTGAGGACCTGCTGTCCTCCACGCCGCGCCAGATCGCGCTGTACGAGGCGCTGCGGCGGATCGGCACGACGGACTTCACGCCCGAGTTCGGACACCTGCCGTTCGTGATGGGAGAGGGAAACAAGAAGCTCTCCAAACGGGATCCGCAGTCCGATGTCTTCCACCATCGCGAGCGTGGCTTCCTTCCCGAGGGGCTGCTCAACTATCTGGCGCTGCTCGGCTGGTCCATCTCCGACGACCGCGACGTGTTCGACCTCGACGAGATGGTCAGTGCGTTCGACATTCGCCGGGTCAGTGCCAATCCGGCGCGGTTCGACCAGAAGAAGGCCGATGCCATCAACGCCGCGCACCTGCGCGCGTTGGAGCTCGACGATTTCGTCGACAGGGTCGTGCCGTACCTGGTCGCCGGTGATGTACTGCCCGCCGATCCGAGCGAGCGGCAGCTGGAGACGGTGCGAGCGGCCGCTCCACTGGTGCAGGAGCGATTGACCGTGCTGTCGGACGCGGTCGGGATGATGGGCTTCCTGTTCGCGGGCGAGGACTTCGAACCGGAACCAGCGGCCGCGGCCAAGGCGCTGGGCAGTGACGCGCGGCCGGTGCTTTCGGCCGCCCTGGAAGTTCTCGATCCGTTGCCCGAGTGGCGTGCCGCCGACATCGAGAACGCCCTGAAACAGGCGATTGTCGAAGGGCTGGGCATCAAGCCCCGGAAGGCGTTCACGCCGGTCCGTGTGGCCATCACGGGGCGTACGGTCTCACCGCCGTTGTTCGAGTCGATGGAACTGCTCGACAGGCGGTCCTGCCTGGATCGGTTGCGCACGGCGCTGCGGAACGCATCTGAGGAGTGAGCACCACGGCCGTGTCGGTCGCCACGACGGAAGTCGGGCGGCCGGCACGGCACGTGTGTTCATGTGCTGTTGCACGCGGCGAGCTAAACCGTGTCAGTGATGTAAGTATCACCATGTTGGACGAGTCGGCCACTCCGGGTGGAGTCCTAGCCTCACGGAGTGAAATCCGCACTTGAAGTATCCGCCTCGGAACGGCCTCGCGGCATCAGAGCTGTCTGCCTGGATATCGACGACACACTGCTGGACAGTCGGGGCTCGGCTCGACGGGCTTTCGCGTCATTGACCGGCAACGATGCGGCATGGCCGGTGTGGCGGCGGATAACCGACGAGTACAACGCGCGCATGATGGCGGGTGAGATCGATTTCGAGACGATGTGTCGTAGCCGCACCCGTGACTTCTTCGCCGCCTTCGGTGAACGGCTCAGCGAGGACGAGGTGCTGGCCAGGGAGCACCGGCGAATGGTGGCGTTGCGCGATTCCTGGGAACTCTTCGAGGACGCCACCGGCTGCCTGGAATGGCTGCGCGCCAGTGGACTGCGCGTCGCTGCCATAACCAACGCCCCGGGTGGGTACCAGCGACACAAGCTCGCCGTCACCGGGTTGGCCGCGACCTTCGACGCGACGGTGATATCGGGCGAGTGCGGGGTGGCCAAGCCGTCCTCCGGAATCTTCGCGGCTGCCTGCGACGCGCTGGGGTTCTCGCCCGCGGAAGTGGCTCATGTCGGCAACAACCTGGAGATCGACGCCAACGGGGCCGCTTGCGCGGGCATGCACGGCATCTGGCTGGACCGGGACAGCGGCGGTTCGACGAGTGCGGTGGTTCCCGCCGACGGGGTGTCGGTGATCACGAGTCTGTACGAGTTGCCCGAAGTTCTGGTGTGTGATCTTCCCTTCCGCGGCGCGGACGACGAACTGCCCGCGTGCCAAGCGAGCATGGCCGGCTCTGCCTGATCGATGCTGTCCGTTCGGGGAATGGAACCGTTCGGAGCGGGCTCGTTCGCTTCGACGGGTCGTTCCCCGGGTGGAATCCCCGTGGTGCTTCGTCGCGGGCCGTCCTCCTCGCGTGGGATTCCGACAGCATCGGTGCGGGGAGCCCCACGAACGTGGTGCGGGAGTTTCCGGCGGCTGTTCGGTCCCCGTCGGGGCGGAATCGGGGCAACGGCCCGATAGCTTCGGTGGAAGGCCCGCTCACCTGCTGAATCGCCTCGAGCAGGGGGGTGGTGCGAAGCCGTTCGCGGGCATGGTCTAGTATATTCATCAACGCGATGAACAGAGGTCATCGAAGCGGAAAAGAGAAAACCGCCGAATGATACGATGTTCATCGGTGCCGGTGGGGTATGGTGTAATCGGCAGCACGACTGATTCTGGTTCAGTTAGTCTAGGTTCGAATCCTGGTACCCCAGCTGAGGAAGCTTCGATGCTTCTCTTATGGTCCCGTCGTCTAGTGGCCTAGGACGCCGCCCTCTCAAGGCGGTAACGTGGGTTCGAATCCCATCGGGACTACGATAACCGGAGAGTTCCCGCTTTCCGGTGGTGCCCGGTTGTGGCCGACGCTGGTGTTGACAGCGTTGTGCGCCCCTTGGAGGCCGTGTTTCGTGTCTCATCGGGTTATCAATCGGCATGTTCGTGGGTTATGGTCCGCTCGAAAGCGTTCGATAGCTTACGCGGTCCCGTCGTCTAGTGGTCTAGGACGCCGCCCTCTCAAGGCGGTAACGTGGGTTCGAATCCCATCGGGACTACACGAGAGATACGAAGCCGGTGTGCTCGCACACCGGCTTTATTCGTATTCACGCGGTCTTACCGGCTCCGACGAGCGCCGAATCGTCTCGTGTCCGGTGCGGAAGGACCCCGGGCGGTACGGCTTCCCGTGCTCATCGGGACCGTACCGCCCTCGTCCACGTGTTCGCCCGGTGTCAGAGTCTGTTCTGCAGCCCGTCGGCAGCCGCGAGCAGATCGGCGGCCCAACGACTTCCGGGACGGCGTCCCATCCGATCGATCGGTCCGGATACCGAGATGGCGGCCACCACGGTGCCCGCCGAGTCCCGCACCGGCGCCGAGACGCTGGCCACTCCGGATTCCCGCTCGGCGACGCTCTGCGCCCATCCCCGGCGGCGCACCTCCATCAGAGTGCGTTCCCCGAAGACGGCCTCTGCCAGCACGGCTCGCTGGGTGGCGGGATCGGACCACGCGGCCAGCACCTTGGCGCCGGATCCGGCCGTCATCGGCAGCGCGGTGTTGACCGGGACCGTGTCACGCAGTCCGCTGGGCGGTTCCGCGGTGGCCACGCAGGTACGTTGCATCCCGTCGCGGCGATAGAGCTGCACGCTCTCGCCGGTGATGTCGCGAAGTTTGGGCAGCACCGCGGCCGCCGCCTCCAGCAGAGGATCCACCGCGCCACCCGCCAGCTCTCCCAGCGCCGGACCGGAACGCCAGCGTCCGTCCGAGCCGCGTCGCAGCATCCGGTGCGTTTCCAAGCCGACCGCGAGTCTGTGTGCCGTTGCTCTGGGCAATCCCGTACGCTCGCACAGCTCCGCCAGCCCGCACGGATCCTCGGCGGCGGCCTGTAGCACGGCCACCGCTTTGTCCAGAACTCCGATACCGCTATGCTCTCCCACGGGGCGATACTAACGTCTCGTTATCTGGGAAGTCCACAACGTGGGAGCCGTACCACTCGGATCCCACGACTTCGATGGGGAGGAGCGATGGGTAGCACGCTCGCCGAGAAGGTTTGGAACGAGCATCTGGTACGTCGCGGTGAGGGCGATGAACCGGATCTGCTCTACATCGACCTCCATCTCGTGCATGAGGTGACCAGTCCGCAGGCTTTCGAGGGTCTGCGGCTGGCCGACCGTGCCGTACGCCGTCCGGATCTGACGCTGGCGACAGAGGACCACAACGTGCCCACCGAGGGCGTGGAGTTGCCGATCGCCGATCCGGTTTCGCGCACACAGGTCGAGACACTGCGCAAGAACTGTGCCGACTTCGGGGTGCGGCTCCACCCGATGGGCGACGCCGAGCAGGGGATCGTCCACGTGGTCGGACCGCAGTTGGGGCTGACCCAGCCCGGAACCACCGTGGTGTGCGGCGACAGCCACACCTCGACCCACGGTGCCTTCGGCGCGCTCGCGTTCGGCATCGGTACTTCCGAGGTCGAGCACGTACTGGCCACGCAGACACTGCCGCTGCGCCCCTTCCGCACTATGGCGATCAACATCGAGGGGACGTTGCGTCCGGGAGTCACGAGCAAGGACGTCATCCTCGCCGTCATCTCCAAGATCGGAACCGGTGGTGGTCAGGGCTACGTGCTGGAGTACCGCGGTTCGGCGGTGGAGTCCATGACGATGGAAGCACGCATGACCATGTGCAACATGTCCATCGAAGCCGGCGCCAGGGCCGGCATGATCGCCCCCGACGAGACCACCTTCGAGTACCTCAGGGGACGTTCGCACGCGCCCGCCGGAGCGGACTGGGACGCCGCCGTGGAGCACTGGAAATCGTTGCGCACGGACTCCGACGCGGTCTACGACGCCGAGGTGACGATCGACGCGGACTCACTCACGCCGTTCGTGACATGGGGAACCAATCCCGGGCAGGGACTGCCGCTCGGGGAGCGGGTTCCCGATCCGGAGTCGATCGCCGACGAGGAGAGCAGGGCCGCCACCGAGAAGGCGCTGGAGTACATGGGGCTGCGCGCCGGTACTCCGCTCCGCGATGTCGCGGTGGACACCGTGTTCCTCGGCTCCTGCACCAACGGGCGGATCGAGGACCTGCGCAGCGCCGCGGGGGTACTACGCGATCGCAGGGTCGCCGACGACGTGCGGATGCTGGTCGTTCCGGGGTCCATGCGAGTACGCGAGCAGGCCGAGGAGGAGGGGCTGCACGAGGTGTTCGAGGCGGCGGGTGCCGAATGGCGCCAGGCGGGGTGCTCGATGTGCTTGGGGATGAACCCCGATCAGCTCACCCCCGGGGAACGCTCGGCCTCGACCTCCAACCGCAACTTCGAAGGCAGACAGGGCAAGGGCGGGCGCACTCATCTGGTCTCGCCCGTCGTCGCGGCGGCGACGGCGGTGCGCGGCACGCTCTCCTCGCCGGAGGACCTGTAACCGAGCCGCGTCGCGACACCGGTGCGCTCGGCCCGGCAGGTTCGCGGAAGCCCGGACCAGTCGGGAAGCCACCCAACCAACCCGAGATACGGAGTACCTCATGGAGCCGTTCACCACGCACACCGGCATCGGAGTGCCACTTCGGCGGTCCAACGTAGACACCGACCAGATCATCCCCGCCGTCTACCTCAAGCGTGTGGCGCGAACAGGTTTCGAGGACGCCCTGTTCGCGGCCTGGCGTGCCGACGAGGACTTCATCCTCAACGCCGAACCGTTCAACCGGGGGAGCGTGCTGGTGGCCGGCCCCGATTTCGGGACCGGTTCTTCCAGGGAACACGCCGTCTGGGCGCTGAAGGACTACGGTTTCCGGGTCGTCATCTCCTCCCGGTTCGCCGACATCTTCCGAGGTAACGCGGGGAAGCAGGGGCTTCTCGCCGCGCGGTGCGAGCAGTCCGATGTGGAACTGCTCTGGAAGCTGCTCGAGTCCGAGCCCGGAACCGAGGTCACGGTGGATCTCGAGGCCCGCACCGTGAGCGCCAAGGAACTCACCATCGGTTTCGAGGTCGACGAGTACACGCGCTGGCGACTGCTGGAGGGCTTCGACGACATCGGCCTGACGATGCGTTCGGAGGACAGCATCGACGCCTTCGAACGAACCAGGCCGGGCTTTCTGCCCAACACGCAGCCCGCTCCCACCGTTTGAGGTTGTCCGTTCGAGTTCCGTCGTAACTCGGCCGTTCGGTTCCGGGCGACGGGCGGACTCGTCCCCGAGGACGCGGTTCGGACGCACCGCGAGGCCACGAGGCACATCCGGGAATCGGTGCTCGATGCGCCCGGGCCCGCGGGGCGCCGCCCCGGCGCATTCCCCGCCTCGTGTTCCCGCATCGTTCCCTCCCGGGACTCACCGCTACGCGGTACGGAAGCACGCTCGATGTCGGTTCACCGCGGCCGGGAGCGGGTTGTGGTTTCCGTCCGTCGTTCCCCCACGGAAAACCGGGCTACAAAGCCCTGCCGGGGCCACATCGGTTTTCTCCGGCTGCCAATGGCGCGCCACCACGCGAAAAGCGGGCGTGGCGAATGGCATCCACTCCCGCGGAGATTTACCGTGGCCCCTGAGTCGGCCCGGACGGGCCGTAGTTGTCCTGGGAGGGACTGACGTGAACAAGGCGCAACTAATCGAGGCATTGGCCGAACGCCTCGGTGACAAACAAACCGCGAGTCAGGCAGTGGACAACGTCGTGGATCTCATCGTCCGCAACGTCAACAAAGGCGAGAAGGTGAATATCACCGGTTTCGGCGTTTTCGAGAAACGAGCTCGTGCCGCCCGCACCGCCCGCAATCCGCGTACCGGTGAGGCGGTGAAGGTCCGCAAGACCAACGTGCCCGCTTTCCGGGCCGGTACACAGTTCAAGGAAGTAGTGGGCGGCCAACGAAAACTTCCCCGCGCGGCGGCGGCCAAGACCGGTACGGCGAGTCGTAGCACCACCACGAGCACTTCCGGTGCCAGCCGTACCGGAACTACGACCCGTGCCGGTAGGACGGGATCCCGCACCACCGCTGCCACCACGAGTGGGACGAGCAGCCGTACCTCCACGGCGAAGACGGGCACCGCCAAGACGGGAACGGCCGCCAAGACGGGAACGGCCGCCAAGACCGGAACGGCGACGAAGGCGGGCACCGCCAAGTCGGGGAGCACGAAGTCGACGGGTACCGCCAGGACGACGAGCTCCAAGTCCACCACCGCTCGTTCGACGACGGCCAAGAGTGGTGCCACGGGTGGAACCCGCGCGAAAACGGCGACGAGCCGGACGAGCGCTGCCACCGCCACCAGGGCCAGTACCGCGAAGGCCAGTACCGCGAAGGCCGGCACCGCGAAGACGGGAACGGCGGCCAAGAGCGGGACGGCGGCCAAGTCGGGCACTGCCAAGAGCGGGACGGCGGCGAAGGCGAGCACTGCCAAGAGCGGGACGGCGGCGAAGGCGAGCACGACCAAGGCGGGCGCGGCGAAGGCGGGCACCGCCAAGTCGGGCACTACGAAATCTTCGACCGGGACCGGCTCGGCGAAGTCCACCGGCACCGCCAAGTCGGGGAGCACGAAGTCGACGGGTACCGCCAGGACGACGAGCTCCAAGTCCGGCACCGGCAGGACTCAACAGGCCAAGGCCTCCACGACATCGACCAAGAAGTCCACTTCCGGACGTAACAGCAGGAAGTGACGCCGGTGGCCGTACCCTTCACGCGTTTTCCGGCGTTGGAGCGGGGAAGTAGTCGGCGGCTGCCAACAGCGGTGCCGGACGCGACCCGTCGCCGGAATGCCCGTCGCCGGAATGCGTCGTGGTGAGGAAGGAGAGAACCCAGACACTGGCCTTACGGCTGTTGACCTCACCGAGCGGCAGCCCGTCCGAGCGAGCCAGTGAGCCCACAAGATCTGGAATGACACCGCCCTGGCTGCACACCACCGCGGTTCCCGGCTCGGCGGCGATGCGCAGCAGTCGTCGCCTCCCGGCTTCCGGATCGGCTCGATACGCCTCCTCGGAAAGTGCGGGCTCGGATTCGATGTTCGTCCGTAGACTCCCGGCGACGGAACCCACCGTCTGCTCGCAGCGCAGCCTCGGCGCGGAGTGGACACGTTCGGGGCCGAACAGCGACAGCAGGCTGTGCAGCTGATTCCGTTGCCGCCATCCTGCTTCGCTGAGCGGCCGCAGGTTGTCGTCACCGTGGAATTCCGTGCGCTTGCCCGCCTCGGCGTGCCGTACCAGCAGTACGGTGCTCATCGTGGTGGGCAGGCTCAGGAACGAGTCCACCACGTGGTGGTCGTCCGCGTAGGTCAACCACTCGTGAGCCCGTGCGGCGGGAACCCAACGCAGTTCGTCGACCTCCTCGTTGGCGACGAACTCCCCGGGAAGCGCACGCGCGGCGAAGTAGTCCACGGACTTGGCGACACGGCCGTCCCGCCCGTGGGGAACCTCGTAGCAGATCCTGCGTAGGTGACGGGACAGTACGCAGTTCACCCCCGTCTCCTCGGTGACCTCCCGCGCGGCTGCTTGCGGGATAGTCTCACCGGGGTCGAGCTTGCCCTTGGGAAGCGACCAGTCCCCGTAGCGCGGGCGGTGCACCACGGCGATCTCCGTGTCCTCGGTCGAACCCTGCCGCCACAGCACCGCCCCGGCAGCCATTACCGTGGGCCGTTGACCGGCGGGATCGCCGTGAATCGTCGCGGATTTCGACGTCGCGGGTGAATCGATCTCGGAAGCGGGTTCGGTGTCGGACATCTCGGCTCATACCTTAGCGCCGTGCAGGCGCAGCATCTCCGTCTGGTGGTCCCGCACCTGTTGGTCCTGTCGCGGTGATGCTTCCCAATCACCCTTCGAGTTGAGCACCCAGCAACGCGTCTGCGGGTGAAGTGCCGAATCCAGTAGCGAGTCCAGTTCCGAGGTCAGCCTGGGATCGGTCACCTGCACCTGCGCCTCGATCCGCCGATCCAGATTCCGGTGCATCATGTCGGCACTTCCGATCCAGTGCTCGTCCGCGCCTTGGAAATGAAACACCCTGGAATGCTCCAGGAACCTGCCGAGAATCGAGCGGACCTCGATGTTCTCGCTCAGTCCGTCGACTCCCGCCTGCAAGGCACAAATACCGCGTACCACGATCCGAACGGGAACTCCGGCGAGCGATGCCCGGTAGAGGGCATCGATGATCTGTTCGTCGACCAGCGAATTGACCTTCATCCGGATACCTGCCGGTTTTCCCGTTCGCGCCAGTGCTATTTCACCCTCGATTCGTTCGACTATCCCGGTTCGGATGCCCTGAGGTGAGACCAGAATCCTGCGATAAGTGTCGTGCCGCGCGTATCCGGTGAGCACGTTGAACAGATCCGTCAGATCCGCGCCGATGTCGTCGTCGGCGGTGAGCAGGCCCAGATCCTCATATGTTCGAGCGGTTTTCGGATTGTAGTTGCCGGTTCCCAGGTGGCAGTAACGCCGCAGCGTCGCCCCCTCCTGACGCACCACGAGTGCCGTTTTGCAGTGGGTTTTCAACCCCACCAGGCCGTAGACCACGTGCACCCCGGAGCGTTCCAGGGCACGTGCCCACTGGATGTTGGCCTGCTCGTCGAACCGTGCCTTGAGCTCGACCAGCGCCACCACCTGCTTGCCCGCCTCGGCCGCGTCGATCAGCGAGTTGACGATCGGCGAGTCACCCGAGGTCCGGTACAACGTCTGTTTGATCGCGAGCACCTGCGGGTCCACGGCCGCCTGCTCTATGAAGCGCTGCACCGACGTGGAGAACGCGTGGTAGGGATGGTGTAACAGCACGTCCCCCTCGCGTAACGTCGCGAAGATGCTCTTGGACGTGTTGCCCTCCGCGAAGGCCGGATGAGTGGCGGGTACGACCGGCGACCCCTTCAGGTCCGGGCGTTGTAGTTTGCCCAGCTGGAACATGCAGGACAGATCCAGCAGGCCACGCACCTCCACGACGTCGTGCGGGTCCACGTCAAGCTCGCGCAACAGCAGGTCGAGCATTGTCCGGCTCATCGTGTCGGCTATCTCCAGCCGTACGGGCGGGCCGAACCGCCTGCGAGCCAGCTCACGCTCCATTGCCTGCAGCAGGTCCTCGTCGCGGTCCTCCTCGACCTCCAGGTCCGCGTTGCGGGTCACGCGAAAAATGTGGTGCTCGGTGACCTCCATGCCGGGGAAGAGTTTGTCCAGATGCGCGGCTATGAGCTCTTCGAGCGGGATGAACGTGCTCTGCAGCTGGTCTCGCTCGTCCTCCACCCGGATCAGTCGCGCCACGTTGTCGGGCACCTTGACCCTGGCGAACCGCTTGATCCCTGCCTCGGTGTCGGTGACCATCACCGCGAGGTTCAGCGACAGCCCGGAGATGTAGGGGAACGGGTGCGCCGGGTCGACGGCGAGCGGGGTCAGTACCGGGAAGACGTGGTCCTCGAAGTAGCGCGTCAGGTTCTCCCGGTCCCGTTTCTCGAGCCGCGCCCAGCTCAGGATGCGGATACCGTTGGCCTCCAGCTCCGGCAGCAGCTCGTCGAGGAAGACGCGGTCGAGCCGTTCCACCAGATCCTGGTTCCGTGCCGAGATGCGGGTCAGCTGTTCGTGCGGCGATAGGCCGTCGGCGCTGCGTACCGAGAGCCCCGTTTCCTCGCGCCGTTTCAGCCCCGCCACGCGCACCATGTAGAACTCGTCCAGGTTCGAGGCGAAGATGCCCAGGAACTTCACCCGTTCCAGCGGCGGTTGGGACCGGTCCTCGGCCACGGCCAGTACCCGGGCGTTGAAATCCAACCAGGACAGCTCGCGGTTGAGGTACCGATTCTCCGGCAGGTCCGTGCTGGCCACGGCCCTGGTGACGGCGGGAGGAGCAGCCGGTACGCGCGCGCCGTCCGATTCGCCGCCACGCGTGACCGTTTCGTCCGGCGCCGTTTCGGCCTCGGGCGTGATGGCTTCGGGCGCGTTCCGAGCCACCTTCTCGGGAACCGTCTCGTGGCTGTTCCCTCGCATCGATTCGGAAAGCCGATCGTCGCCGTCCGTACTCACACCACTATTGTCACGCATGAGGTGGGGGCTCCGCTCATCCGATCGGATGGTGACGGAGGTTACACAACCCGGCCGGGGGGTCACCCGGACGGCAGTGGTTTCGGTGGTGCTACATCACTCCCGAACAGCCGATTTCGGGACGGTTTGGTTTCGATTCGTTTACCCGCGGCAGTTTCCGGGTGTGGGCGCCGAGCCCCAGCTCCTCCGCCGCACGCAGGTCGGTTTCGGTGTCCACGTCGCAGCGCAGCGAGGCCCACGAGCCGAGGAGCGCCTTCGCGCCGCTCTCGCGGTGAGCCGCTGCCGAGTCCGTGCCGAAGGCGGGGCGTAGCTCTTCGCCGACGGACGCGAGCAACAGCGTGGTCCCGGTGCCCTGGCGGTCCGCGCAGTAGGAGCGTTCCGAGTCCGCCTCCGCGATCGCACTGTCCAGCTCGGTGCCGCGCAACGCGGGGAGGTCGGCCTGCAGCGCGCCGATCCGGATCTTCGTGCCCCGCTCGTCGAGGAGGTGATCACCGTGTCGCAGCGCCGCGTTGAGCCCGGCCCGCGGTGAATCGGGCAGTACCTCGATCCCGAGCTCCCGGAACCGGTGCGTCAGCGCCGGGTCCGAGGTGACCACGAGCACTTCCCGTACTCGTTCGGCCGTTGCCGCCGCCAGGACGGTGTCCATCGCGAGTGCGGTCACGAGCTCGGCGTGCTCCTCGGGAAGGGTTCGCTCGGTACGCAACCGGGTCTTGGCCAGGTGCAGTGGTTTGATCGGTACGAGCAGTTGGACTCCCACGGTCACCCCGCCATTCTGCGCCTCGCGGGGAGGGTTCCAGCGACCGGTCAATCGGCGGTGCCCACCCCAACGGGTATGTTGGCAGCCGCTCAAACGGAAGGAGTTGGCGTGGCCGAGCCGAGGAGTTTGCGACGTTCCCGCGGCGCCACCAAAGAGCGTGGAAACGGTGTGGTCGGCAGAATCTGGTTGGCGATCGCCATCGTCGTGTTCTATCCGCTCAAGGCTTTGCTGGCGCGGACCAGGCTGATCGGGTTGGAGCACGTCCCCGCGCGGGGCGGCGCGCTGTTGGTGCTCAACCACATCTCACATCTGGATCCGATCTACGACGCGGTGTCGGTGCATCGGGCGGGCAGGCTTCCCCGCTTCCTGGCCAAGCACACGCTCTGGAACTATCCGGTGCTGCGCGGTGTGCTGCGTGGCGTCGAGCAGATTCCGGTGTATCGCGGCAGTGTGAACGCCCAGCAGAGCCTTCGGGACGCGCACCGGGCTCTGGAACAGGGCAAGGTGGTGCTGATCTACCCCGACGGCACCATCACCAAGGACCCCGAGGGCTGGCCCATGACCCCCAAGGTGGGAGTGGCCCGGCTCGCCCTGGAGCACGAGGTCCCGGTGATTCCGGTGGCGAGATGGGGCACCAGGGAAATCCTCGACGGGTACCACAAACGTTTTCGCCCCTTCCCGCGCAAGCGGGTCACGATGCGGTTCGGCGCCCCCGTGGACCTCTCCGAGTACCGCGAGCGGGAAGCCGACACCAGGGTGTTGCGTGAGGTCACCGAGCTGCTCATGCGTCGGGTGCGCGATCAGCTGGCCGAGATCAGGGAGGAACCCGCACCGTCCTCGTTCTACTCCGGTTCGAGGCGTGCGGAGCGGAACGACGACCATGTCTGAGACCGCGGTTCCCGGGCCGGAGGGCGGTGCCTTGCGGCGCGTGGCAGTGCTGGGGGCCGGTTCCTGGGGAACCGCGTTCGCCAAGGTGCTCGCCGACGCGGGCACCGAGGTGCGGTTGTGGGCCCGCAGGAGCCACGTGGCCGAGGCGATCGAGCGTGACCGCGTCAACACCGAGTACCTCCCGCGCACCCCGCTTCCCGACGGGCTGCGTGCCACCGACGACGCCGCGGTGGCGCTGCACGGGGCCGACGCGGTGGTGCTCGCGGTTCCGAGTCAGACCCTGCGGGAGAACCTGACCGGATGGCAACCCCTCCTCCCGTCGGGGGTCACGCTGGTCAGTCTGGCCAAGGGGGTCGAGTTGAGCACCCTGAAACGGATGAGCCAGGTGATAGCCGAGGTGGCCGATGTGCCCGCCGCTCGGGTGGCCGTCGTTTCCGGGCCCAACCTCGCCAAGGAGATCGCCGACGAGCAGCCCACCGCCACAGTGGTCGCCTGTCCGGACCACGAGCGCGCCGTCGCGCTGCAGCGCGCCTGTTCGACGGGGTACTTCCGGCCCTACACCAACACCGATATCGTCGGTGTGGAGGTGGCCGGTGCCTGCAAGAACGTGATCGCGCTCGCCTGCGGGGTGGCCTCCGGCCTGGGGTACGGCTCCAACACCATGTCCACTCTCATCACCAGGGGCATCGCCGAGACGACCCGGTTGGGAACAGCGCTGGGCGCCGAGCCCATGACCTTCGCCGGGCTGGCCGGAATGGGCGATCTGGTGGCCACCTGTGTGTCGCCGCTGTCCCGCAACCGCACGTTCGGGGAGCGGCTGGGGCGCGGTGATTCCGTCGCCGAGGCGCAGCGTGCCGCGCACGGGCAGGTCGCGGAGGGCGTCAAGTCCTGCCGGTCGCTGTGCGAACTCGCTGCCGCCAACGGCGTGGAGATGCCGATAGCCGAAGTGGTCCACCGGGTGTGCCACGAAGGGTTGGACCCGGTACCCGCCGCGGCCGAGCTGCTGGGACGGGACCGCAAACCGGAATAGCGATCGAGACGTCGCACAGGAAGGAGAACCCGTTGTACGGGGACGGGACGCGCTGCGTACACGGTGGAGAGACCGAACCGGCCGCCGGGGAGTCGTTCATGCCCGGTCCGGTGTTCGCGGCCCCGTACCACCTGGGTGGCTCCGATCGCCTCGGTGACACCGATTTCTACGGTCGGGGTGGGAATCCCACCTGGCGGGCGCTGGAAACCGCCGTCGGGGATCTCGACGGCGGAACGTGCCTGCTGCTGCCCTCCGGGATGGCGGCCATCGGCACTCTGCTGCGGGCCGTGCTGCACGCCGGTGACGTGCTGGTGCTGCCCACCGACGGCTACTACGCCACCAGGGAGTTCGTGCGGACCGAACTCGCCGAGCTGCATCTGCGGGTCAGGGAGGTTCCGACCGCGGGCCCCTTCCCGGACGACGTTTTCGACGACGCCCGTCTGGTGTTGCTGGAGACTCCCTCCAATCCCGGTCTCGACGTCTGCGACATCGCGGCACTTGCCGAGCGTGCCCACGCCGCCGGCGCGCTGCTGGCCGTGGACAACACGACCGCCACGCCGCTGGGCCAGCGACCGCTGGAACTCGGCGCCGACGCGGTGGTCGCCAGTGACACGAAGGCCCTGTGCGGGCACAGCGACCTGTTGCTCGGCCACGTCAGTGTGCGTGACGAGGAACTCGCGCGACGCCTCGGCCGGGTACGCACCCTCTCCGGTGCGATCCCGGCACCGTTCGAGACCTGGCTGGCGCATCGCAGCATGGCGACGCTCGACCTGCGTCTCGCCCGGCAGGCCGAGAACGCGGCGGCGCTCGCCGAGGCGTTGTCCGGGCACGCGGACGTCAAGGGAGTTCGCTGGCCCGGCATGCCGAGCGATCCCGCGCACGAAGTGGCGAGTCGGCAGATGCGCCGTTGGGGCGGTGTGCTGCGCTTCGAACTGCGGGACGCCGAGGCGGTGGAACGGTTCGTCAACCGCAGTCACCTCGTTTCCGGAGCGACCAGTTTCGGTGGGGTGCACAGCACCGTGGACCGGCGTGCCCAGTGGGGCGATCCCGTTCCGGACGGTTTCGTGCGGTTCTCGGCCGGTTGTGAGGATCCCGCCGATCTCGTGGCCGACGTCCTCGCCGCACTGCGGCGGTAGTGGCGCCCTGTTCCGGTTCGCGCGGCGAGAGCTCTCGCCGCGACGTGAGTCGGTGTCGCACGACAGTGTGAGATCTTGCGAGTCCCCGGGGATTTCCTTGCCGTAGCGTCTCGTTCCTGGTTGACTGGTCGTCGTGTTTTTGCGCGCTACGAAGGCGAACCCGACGGCGGTCCGGCGTCCGGCCGGTCAGTACCGCCATGTCGAGCTGCGCCTGGTAGCGAGCGCGCTGTGTCCTTCGCGGTGAGTTTCCCCGTGATCACGGATCGTTGATCCGCCGATCCCGCTTTCCGCTCTTCTCCCGTACTATCGCGAAGGACCCTCCGCTGTGTTCGCTGTTCCACCGAATACTGTTCTCCACGCGCCCGAACGTACCCGGCCGCATCCGGCTCTGATAGCCCGCGATGTCGCGACCGATCGCCGCGGTTGGGCACACCTGGTGCGTTACGACCGGGAACAACGTTGGTCCGCGCTGCTGCGGCGCACCGACGACCACGAGGTCTGGATCCTGAGCTGGTTGCCCGGCCAGCACACCGAGCTGCACGATCACGGAGGTGCCGACGGTGCCTTCACCGTGGTCTCCGGTGTGCTGACCGAACGCGCCGTGCGCTCCGACTCCGGGCACCACCAGGCCGAGGCGCTGCACACGCTCGTCGCGGGCCAGTCCCGGGTCTTCGGCCCCAACTACGCCCATCAGGTGCACAACGAGGGGCCGGACCCCGCGATCAGCATTCACGTGTACCGACCCGGCAGGGCGCTCAACCCGACCGGTTGATCAGGACTCCGCGTTCGCGGTCGAGAGCTTTCGGACGAAGTGCGTGGAAGGGGCGGTGAACCCGCTGCTCGCGTACAACCGGTGCGCGGCGTGACGCCCGTTTCCCGAATCGAGGTGGATCTCGCCCACCCCCGACGCCGCCGCCTCACGCGCGATCCAGCGCAGCAGTTCGCTCGCGTACCCGTTTCCCCTGGCTCGCGGCAGCGTGCACAGATCGTCGATGTACAGGTAGCTGCCCCAGGCCAGGCATTCACCGGAGCGGAATCCCGCCGCTGCCACCGCCCGCTGTTGCGAGTCGAGAGCCGCGATCAGTCGATACCCGTGCTGCCGCTGCCTGCCCACCGCGGCCAGGAAGTCGGCCATCGTGCTCAACCGAGGGCGTAGTTCCCGGAGTACCGGGTACGCCGTGCTCGTCTCCGCCTGGTCGAGTTCTCTGATCAGCAACGCAGCACCTTTCCCGCATCAGTGCCCTGTGGGCCGCATCCGCAGCTTCTCCCGAGCGGTGGCATCATTGAAGTGCCAATCGAGGAGTGTTCGAAAATGCCACCCAGGGTTTCCGCGTCCGGAGCGCCACCGCTGGAACTGGCAGTGGAGCTGGACCGCACCAGCGCCCGGCCGTTGGCGGTTCAGCTGGCCGAGGGACTGCGTGGGGCCGCGACGAGGGGCCAGCTACGACGTGGTGATCGGCTGCCGTCCACCCGCGCACTCGCCCGGCATCTCGACGTCAGCCGTACGGTCACGGCGGCCGCTTACGAACAGCTCCACGCGGAGGGCTGGATCGCGGGCAGGCACGGCTCCGGCACCTACGTCACCGCCGCTCCGCCGGGAGTCGACGGGGTGGCGCAGGCCGGAACGGTCGTCGAGAGCGACGCGGACGCGACGCGGGGAGTGCTGCTGGCACCGGGAGCGCCGTGGTCACAGGGGATAGACCGAGCCGCTTGGCGGCGCGCCTGGCGTGCGGCCGGGGACAAGGCACCGTCCACCATGCCCTATCGGGCCGGCGTGCCGGAGTACCGCGCGGTCATCGTCGAGCACCTGTTGCGCCACCGCGGTCTGGTGGTCGAAGGTCCGGCCGAGAACTCGGTACTGGCAACGGCCGGAACCACCGCCGCGCTCGCCGAACTGGCCGCCGCCGTGCTGCCCTCCGGTGCGACCGTGGCGATGGAGGAACCCGGATATCAGCGAGCGGTGGGTGCGCTGCGTGCCGGCGGCATCGAGGTGCTTCCCGTTCCCGTGGACCACTCCGGTCTGCTGGTCGAGCGGATTCCCGAGCACGTCGACGCCGTCTACTGCTCACCCGCGCACCAGTACCCGCTGGGTGGCAGAATGCCCGCCCAGCGGCGAACCGCGCTGATCGAACGGGCACGCACGGCGAACTGGTTGATCGTCGAGGACGACTACGACGGCGAATTGCGCTACGACGTGGCTCCGCTGCCCGTGCTGGCGGCCCTGGCACCGGACGTGGTCGTGCATCTGGGGACCACCAGCAAGATCCTCACTCCCACGCTCGGTGTCGGCTGGTTGTTGGCTCCCGAATGGGTGACCACCGCGGTGCTGGAGTACCGCGAACGCACCGGCACCCGTCCCGCACCGGCGGGGCAGTGGTTGCTCACCGAGTTCGCCGCGAACGGGGATCTGGGCAGGCATCTGCGGCGGTTGCGTCGCGAGCTCTCCGGACGCAGGGAGCTGGTCGTCGACGCCTTCGAAGGGGCGGGTGTCGAACTGTTCGGTGATCGTGCCGGGGCACACGTCGTGGTTCCGCTGTCGGACGGTGACACCGAACGTCGCATCATGGCCTCCCTCCGCCGGCGGGGAGTGCTCGCCGACGGTCTGCGCAGGCACCATCAGGCCGAGCAGCAGTGGTACGGACTGGCCCTCGGCTACGCCGTGTGCGGCGGACGGGAACTGCGTGAGACCTTGCCGATCCTGGTCTCGGAGATCGTCGGCGGTTGATCCGCCGCTTACGGTGCGGCCCCCGTACGCGAGGTATGGTGCTGCGTATGGCTGAACGCAAGATCCGGGTGGCGGTTGTTTTCGGCGGACGCAGTACCGAGCACGGTATTTCCTGCCTGTCCGCGGGTAGTGTGCTGGCTCATCTGGATCGGCGGCGTTTCGAGGTCGTTCCCGTGGGAATCACCCGTGCCGGCTCCTGGGTGCTCGGCCCGGACGACGAGGAGCAGCTACGACTCAAGGACCGGGTCGAACCGGAGATCGTCGACGGCGAGGCGTTGACCCTGCCCGCGGATCCCAGCAGCCGCGAGCTGGTCTCGCTGGAGTCGGACACTGTGGGGCAGGCGCTGTCCGGCGTGGATGTGGTGCTGCCGATGCTGCACGGTGCTTTCGGTGAGGACGGCACCATCCAGGGGCTGCTGGAGATGGCCGGCATTCCGTACGCCGGGCCAGGCGTGCTCGCCAGTGCGGCAGCCATGGACAAGGAGTTCGCCAAGAAGCTCCTCGCCGCCGAGGGGCTGGAGGTCGGCACCTACGAGGTGCTGCGTCGCGACGAGACCACATTGGACGAAGCTCGCAGGAGCAGGCTGGGCCTGCCCGTGTTCGTCAAACCGGCCCGTGCCGGGTCCTCGGTGGGGATCACCAAGGTCACCGATCACGCCGAGCTCGACGCCGCCATCGCCGAGGCGCGGCGTGTCGATCCCAAGGTGATCGTCGAGTCCGCGCTGTTCGGGCGCGAGATCGAGTGCGGTGTTCTGGAGTTCCCGGACGGAGAGGTGACCGCTTCGGCGCCCGCCGAACTGCGCGTCGACAGCGATTCCGGCTGGTACGACTACGATTCGAAGTATCTCGACGACGACACCGAGTTCGACGTGCCGGCCAAGCTTTCCGACGAGGAGACGGAACGGTTGCGCACGGCCGCGGTCGGCGCTTTCCGCGCCCTGGACTGCCAGGGGCTGGCCCGGGTCGACTTCTTCCTGACCGAGGAAGGTCGGCCGGTGGTCAACGAGGTGAACACCATGCCGGGATTCACCCCGATCTCGCTGTACCCGCGCATGTGGGCGCACGCGGGTGTCGACTATTCGAGCCTGCTGAGCACCCTGCTGGACACCGCTGTGGCCCGCGGCACCGGTCTGCGGTGACCCGTCCTGACCACCTACCCGATGTCGGACCTCCCGGAGCGAGAGCCCGCGGGAGGTTCCGCCGAGCGAGCGGCTCGACAACCCGATCGGAAAACCTCGATGAGGCGGGAATCAGTCGAACACGTCCCGCTTGGGCAGGTGCTCGTCGAGGATCCGTGACACGTCCTGGATCGGGCCGATACCGGTGTCGTTCGGTCCGGTGACCGCGACGTAGACCGGCCGGTCGACCGCCAGCCAGGTGGTGGTTTCACCGCTGCTGATCGGCAGCCAGCTCACTCCGGAGATCACCACCAGCTTCGAGGTGGGTTTCAGCTCGGCCGGGGCGGTCAGCCCGCACCGTAGGCTGATCGGGTCGTGCTCGGCGTCACCCCATGCCACCGTGCCCGCCGGTTTCGGGGTCGCCAGTTCACGCCGGGGCACCCCGGAACCGTCGACGCGCAGCTTGTCGGGCAGCGCGTCCAGCACCGTCGCGCAGTCCGCCGAGTTCGCCTCCGGAGCCTTCACCGGGGGCAACGCCAGTGGTCCGCTGCGGTCGGCCGTCGTATTCGCGGCGGCTCCCTCGTCGGGCCGGGCGTGCTGCCCGGTCCCGCCGCTCAGGACTCCCAACGTGGCAACGCCCGCCGCCAGCAGTACACCGAGCGACAACGCGATGATCAGTACGACCCGGGGTAGCCCGGATCCGGATTGTTCCCGCACGTCACCCACTACAGCACGAGCGACGCGGGCGATGCGGACCGGTGCCGTTCCGCCGCGGGGAACGGGGGGCTCCGCCGGGCGAGTCACGACCGCGAGCGGGCCGAAACGCTCCCACCCGGTGCGAAGCCGGGAGCTCGGACAGGCACCGTCCGGTGGACGGATGCTCTACAGGTGCACGACCGGACAGGTCAGCGTGCGGGTTATTCCCGCCACGTTCTGAATGTTGGCCACCACCATCTTGCCGAGTTTGTCCACGTTCTCGGCCTCGGCGCGCACGATGACGTCGTACGGCCCCGTCACGTCCTCGGCGCTGATGATCCCGGTGTTCCCGGATATCTCGGACGCCACCGCTGCGGCTTTGCCTACCTCGGTCTGAATGAGGATGTATGCCTGGACCACGGGTGTGTGCCCCTTCGTCTCGTCGAAAGCGTTCGAGGTGGAAACTGGGAGCTGTTTACGACTTGGTCGAGCGGGCAGGTGCCCCGGCGGCCGGCCAGGCCGGTGCTGTCCCGATGAGCGGATCCAGTCCCCGAACGGGCAAGTTACCGCATCGAGTCGCGTGGACGCGCAACGAAAGGAAGATCCAGTTGACTCCCGAGGAGAGACCGGACACACGGACCGTCTCACAGGTGGGTGAGTTCGGTCTCATCCGGAGAGTGACCGAGCACCGTAACCAGCCGAGCAGCACCCTCCTCGGTCCCGGTGACGATGCCGCCGTGCTCACCGCTCCGGACGGCAGGGTCGTGGCCACCACCGACGTGCTGGTGCAGGACGTGCACTTCCGGCTGGACTGGTCCGGTCCCCGGCACGTGGGCCGCAAGGCCGTGGCCGTGAACCTCTCCGACATCGCGGCGATGGGGGCCGTGCCGACCGGCCTGCTGGTGGGACTCGGGTGCTCCGGGGAAGTGACCGCGGAGTTCGTCGACGAACTGGCCGCGGGCATGTGGGAAGAGGCGCGGCGTGCCGGTACCGCCCTGATAGGCGGCGACATGGTCACCTCGAACCAACTGACCGTCTCGGTGACCGCGCTGGGTGACCTGCGGGGCGGAAAACCGGTGACCAGGGAGGGCGCGCGACAGGGCGATGTCGTGGCGTTGGCCGGTGGCCTGGGGTGGTCGGCGGCGGGGTTGGCGGTGCTGGCTCGTGGATTCCGCTCACCGCTGTCGGTGGTCGGTGCTCACCGGGTTCCCCAACCGCCCTACGAGGCCGGGCCCGCCGCGGCGGTGGCCGGTGCCACTTCGATGATCGACATCTCGGACGGGTTGCTCGCGGACATGGCGCACGTCGCGGATGCCTCCGGGGTCTCGGTGGACATCCGCACCGACCAGCTCGAAGTGCCACAGCGACTGCTGGAGGTGGCCTCGGCGCTCGGGGCCGATCCCGGCGACTGGGTGCTCAACGGCGGTGAGGACCAGGCGTTGGTGGCGACTTTCCCCGGCGATCGCGAGCTGCCCGACGGGTGGCGCCCCATCGGTCGTGTCCGACAGGGCCGAGGTGTCACCGTGGACGGTGTCGAGCACACCGAACGGGCCGGGTGGCAGCACTGGCGGCATTGAACTGGCGGCATCGAACAGCTCGGCCGGGGGCTCGGTCGGTTCTCATACCCGATCCCGTGACGTGGCGGGCACCCAGGGGGGCGGTGTTGATGATCAAAAGGTCGCTAGGGTCATGGCCCGTGACCAGGAGCCCGTTGAACGAGATTGTGGAACCAGGCTGGGCCGAGGCGCTCGCGCCGGTGTCCGACCGGATAGCCGCCATGGGCGATTTCCTGCGCTCGGAAGTCGCCGCCGGACGCGAGTACCTGCCGGCCGGGGAGAACGTGCTGCGCGCCTTCCAACAGCCGTTTCGGGATGTGCGAGTGCTCATCGTGGGGCAGGATCCCTACCCGACGCCGGGGCATCCCGTCGGCTTGAGCTTCTCGGTCGCTCCGGACGTCGACCCCGTGCCACGCAGCCTGGCCAACATCTTTCGTGAGTACTGTGACGATCTCGGCCATCCGCACCCCTCCAACGGTGATCTCACGCCGTGGACCGAGCGGGGCGTGCTGCTGCTCAACCGCGCGTTGACCGTGCAGCCGGGCAAGTCGGCCTCGCATCGCGGCAAGGGGTGGGAAGAAGTCACCGATCAGGCCATCAAGGCGCTGGCGCAGCGTTCCGAACCACTGGTGGCGATTCTGTGGGGACGTGACGCCCGGAGCCTGCGTACGTTGATGCCCGGCGTCGGGTGTGTCGAGTCGCCGCATCCGAGCCCGATGTCAGCTGATCGGGGATTCTTCGGATCACGGCCCTTCAGCCGCGCGAACGAGATGTTGCGGGAACTGGGGGCGGAACCGATCGACTGGAAACTTCCGTGACCGCGACGCTTCGTTCCGATCCGTGAGTGGGTCCCGACCCGTGCGCGGGATCCGAACCACGAGTGGGCGTCGGGGAGGTGAGCCTCGACGAGGGGATGAGGACGTACCGTCCCGCTGTGTGCTCACCCGGCGCCCACCGGCTGAAAAACGCTCGGCCGGTTGTACCGACCGAGCGTTCTCGACGAGTGATCGAGACGACGTCTCGCCGTCGTCTCAGCCGCGCACGACCTTACCCGCCTTCAGGCAGGAAGTGCACACGTTCATCCGCTTGCGCTGCGTCGGGCTGACCTTGGCGCGCACGGTCTGAATGTTCGGGTTCCACCTGCGCTTGGTACGCCGGTGAGAGTGCGAGACCGCCATACCGAAACCCGGTCCCTTGTTGCAGACGTCGCAGACGGCAGCCACGTCAGACACCCCTTACTTCGCTCGAATCTCCGTCCCCGCGTCGTCACCCGACACGGGTCATGCTCGTGCGGTGACAGCGCTGTTGGGCAACGCGGCTACCCCCGCGCCGGTGAAGGCTGTCCACCCAGGGGTGACTGCGCGCCCGTACACCGCCGTTCGAGTAACGTGCGAAATCGTGCACGTTCCCCGAGCCGTCGCCTCGCGGCGCGGCATTGGCCCCGCTCCGCTGTGGTGCGAGGTCTTCCCGTGGCGATACCCGATGCCAGCGTGACTGGCCTTACCTGGGTTTCCAGTTACCTGGGTTTCCAGCGGGCTGTCACGACGCAACTCGCCGCCGATTCAGGTCCTCCGGCGAACCGGCTCGGTTCTCACCGATCCTTGCCGAGTTCCATCGCGAGGGAGTCTAGCAACAGGTGTCGACCCGATCGGACACGGCGGGATGCCCATCGTTCGGAGACCCGCCGCCGGTGCCGGACCGCGCCCCCGTGGGGCGCCCGCGCTCCTCGCGGTCCTGCGTCACCGACGTGGTGGGTACTCACCATGCCGTCGCTCACCCACATCACGGTCGCGGCGACTATTCTCAGCGGCAACCGGGACGAGTGTGGTCCACGCATTGGAGGAATGGTGCTGCAGGCGTTGGACGGCCCCGCCGTACGGCGTTGGGCCGAGTTGGCAGTGCTCGCGCTGACCGCGAACCGCGCGGCCATCGACCACATCAACGTCTATCCCGTCGCCGACAACGACACCGGCACCAATCTGCTGCAGACGATGCGTGCGGCCGCGGAATCGGCGGCGAACACCGCGGCCGAGGAGCGACCCGACCGGGTGCTGGCAGCGCTGGCGGACGGTGCGTTGCACAGCGCCCGCGGCAATTCCGGGCTGTTGCTCTCGCAGGTGCTGCGCGGCATCGCCCAACAGGCCGAGGGGCGAGCCCCGGTGGGGGCGGATCTGTTCCGGGAAGCGTTACGGCGTGGTCTCCAACTGGCAGGGCAGTCGGTGGCCCGACCGGTGGAGGGAACCCTGCTGACCGTGCTGCGCGCGGCCGTCGACGCCTGCTGGGAAGCGGCCGACGAACTTCCCGAGGTGGTCGGAGCCGCGACCAGGGCCTCGATCGACGCGTTGCGACTCACCCGCACGCAACTTCCGGTGCTGAACTCGGCGGGCGTGGTCGATGCCGGGGGGCGTGGACTGGTCATCCTGCTCGACTCGCTGTACGCGGTGGTATGCGACGCACAACGACTCGCGGCGGACAGCCCAGCCGTGCTGGACTCCGACCCGGCCGCTGCGGATACGCCCCGGCACGACTCGGACTACGAGTACGAAGTCATGTACCTGCTCTCCGACGCACCCGCCTCCGTCGCCGCCGACCTGCGAAGTCGCCTCGCGGAGCTCGGTGACTGCGTGTCGGTGGCCGACACGGGAGAAGCCCTTCCGGACCCGACAACACCCGCCACCTGGGCGGTACACGTGCACTGCGACGACATCGGTGCGGCGATCGAGTCGGGCATCGAACTCGGCAGGGTTCACGGCATCCGCGTCACCAGGTTCGCCGACCAGGTCGGAAACGCCGCGCGCGGTGGTTCGGGCCAGCGCGCTCACGCCGCGAGCGGCGACCTCTCGGAGGGACGTGTCGTACTCGCGGTCACGCGCGGCGGGCAGCTGGAAAGCCTCTTCCGCGCGGAAGGCGCGTTGACGCTGCGCATCGACGAGCAGGAGGTGCCGGAGACGCGAGAGCTCCTGGAGGCGATCCTCGACACCGGTTACGGGGACGTTCTGCTGCTGCCCAACGAGGAGTCGTTGGCACGTCCGGCCGAGGACGCGGCACAGGCCGCGTTGCGGGCGGGAATCGAAGTCGTGGTGGTCCCCACGGCGTCACCGGTGCAGGGGCTGGCCGCGCTCGCGGTGCACGATCCGAACCGCAGGACCGCCGACGACACCGTCGCGCTGGCGGAGGCTGCCGCGGCGACGCGCCGCGGTGAGTTGAGCGTCGCGGCGGGGGAGGCACTGACCTGGGTCGGCTACTGCCGCAGTGGCGACCTGCTGGGAATGCTGGACGGCGAGGTCGTGCTCATCGGTGACGACAGGCCGCGGGCGGCCTGTCTGCTGCTGGACCGGATGCTCGCCTCGGGGGGAGAACTGGTCACCGCGCTGATTCCGGACCACGCTCCGACCGCGCTGCCCGAGGTGCTGGCCGAGCACCTGCGCGGAACCCATCCCGAGGTCGAGCTGATCTGCTACCCCTGCGGGGAGTCGACCACCGAACTGATGCTGGGAGTGGAGTGAACGTTGTGCCTGGCGCCGGCCCCGAACCCAGGGGTGGGAGACCGTTGTCGGCCGCCTCGGATAATTTGATCGTTGAACACCGATACGAGCCCTCGGGCATCCCTTCATGGGCCGAAGCGGCTCGGTCTGCCTACGATGTCGAAAGCACGGCTCAGTGCGCCGTGGCACTACTGGTGAAGCGATGACCGGGTGGGACACCAACCTCGACCGGGTGTTGGGCGGCAAGACCGCCAAAGCCCTCAACAGCTCGTTCGGCATGTCCACAGTGGGCGACCTGCTGCGGCACTATCCCCGCCGTTACGCGGAGCGTGGTGAGCTCACGGCTATCGGCGGGCTCGAGATCGGGGAGCACGCCACCGTGCTCGCCAGGGTCGAGCGGGTCGGCAAGCGCAAGATGCGGTCACGTCGCGGCACGATCCTGCAGGCCCGCATCACCGACGGCTCGCGCTCCATGTCCTGCACGTTCTTCAACCAGGCATGGCGCGAGCGCGAACTCCTCCCCGGCAGGACGGGGATGTTCGCGGGCAAGGTCACGGCCTACCGCAACGAGCTGCAACTCGCCCATCCCGAGTACCAGTTGTTCACCGAGGAGGAGGAAGCCGACGCGCATGACGCCGCGCGTGATTTCGCGGCCGCCCTGATCCCGGTGTATCCCGCCGCGCAGGGACTGCCCTCCTGGTCGTTGGCGCGTTGTGTGGCCCAGGTGCTCGACGGTTGGCAGGGCGTCGAGGATCCGTTGCCGGAGTCGTTGCGCGAGCGCGTCGGGCTGCTCGGGTTGAATCAGGCGTTGCACTGGATTCACCGGCCGGACGGGACGAACCAGGTCGACGAGGCACGACACCGGCTGAAGTGGGACGAAGCGCTGGGTGTGCAGCTGTCGCTGGCCAGGTCGCGGCTGCGGCAGGACGAGCGCCCCGCTCCGGCCTGCCCGCCGATCGACGGGGGTGTGCGAGCGGACTTCGACCGGCGTCTGCCGTTCGCGTTGACCGAGGGGCAGGTCGAGGTCGGCGAACAGCTCGCCGCGGATCTGTCCGAACGGCATCCGATGAATCGTCTGGTGCAGGGCGAGGTCGGTTCGGGCAAGACCGTGGTGGCGCTGCGTGCGATGCTGCAGGTGGTCGACTCCGGCAGGCAGGCCGCGATGCTGGCACCGACCGAGGTTCTCGCGGCGCAGCACGCCCGGTCACTCCGGGAACTGCTGGGAGAACTGGCCAGGGCGGGTGAGTTCGACTCCCCGGAGCACGCCACCAGGGTGACCCTGCTGACCGGCTCGTTGTCCGCCGCGCAGCGGAAGCAGGCGTTGCTGGACGCGGCTTCCGGCGCGGCGGGGATCGTGGTCGGCACCCACGCGTTGATCCAGGACCAGGTCTCGTTCGCCGACCTCGGACTGGTGGTGGTCGACGAGCAGCATCGGTTCGGTGTCGAGCAGCGGGACGCGCTGCGGGGCCGTGCCGCCGAACAGGCCTGTCCGCACCTGCTGGTGATGACCGCGACACCGATTCCGCGTACGGTCGCGATGACCGTTTTCGGGGACCTGCGCACTTCCGCGCTGCGTGAGCTGCCCCGAGGTCGGTCCCCGATCAGCACCACCGTGGTTCCGGCCGCGGAGAAACCGGCCTGGCTCGATCGGGTGTGGCAGCGTGTCACCGAGGAGGTGACCGCCGGGCGGCAGGTCTACGTGGTCTGTCCCCGAGTGGGGGACGGGACCGTCGTCGACTCCGAGGGAAGTTCCCGGAGCGGGGGCGAGTCCGCCGACGGGGAGGTAGTGCCGGAAGCCGTGGACGATCCGCCGGGCGGAGCGGAAGGTAACGGTTCGCGGCGTTCTCCGCTCGCCGTGGTCGAACTCGCCGAGCGACTGCGCCAGGGCCCGTTGCGGGATCTCCGTCTGGGAGTGCTGCACGGCAGGCTCGCCGCGGACGACAAGGACGCGGTGATGCGCCGGTTCGCCGCCGGTGAGCTCGATGTGCTCGTGGCGACCACCGTGATCGAGGTCGGTGTCGACGTGCCGAACGCGTCCACGATGGTGATCATGGACGCGGACCGGTTCGGGATGAGTCAGCTCCACCAGTTGCGCGGCCGGGTGGGGCGGGGAAGCGCCCCCGGATTGTGCCTGCTGGTCACCGAGGCGGTCCCCCAGACACCCGCCCGCGGCCGACTGGACGCCGTCGCCTCGACCACCGACGGCTTCGAGCTCGCCAGGCTCGATCTGCTGCAACGTCGGGAGGGTGACGTGCTCGGCGAGGCGCAGTCCGGCACGAAGTCCGCGCTGCGGATGCTGTCGCTGGTGCACGACGAGGAGGTCATCGCCGAGGCGGGCGGCGAGGCGGAGGCAGTCGTACGGCAGGACCCCGAACTGCGTGCCCACCCGGGACTGGCCGGGATGATCACCGAACTCCTCGCCGAGGAGCGTGCCGAGTTCCTGGAGAAGTCCTAGTAGGACTCCGTCGACCCGCGCGGGACATGTCAGGTGTGGGGGTAACCGCCCAACGCGAGATTTCGTGACTTACGTCTCCTCGGGTGTTGGTGTGCCCGCTCCTCCGGCTGGCGAGTCGGCGCGCAGCGCGCGAACATCGACACCTACGGTGTCCGCTTCCGCCGATCCCGTCCGCGGCCTTGGTGAGAACATTCGTCACATTCGTTTTTTTGTGAATATGTTGATTATTTCTATTGGTTGATCCTTGTTCGTCGGTTCCGGATTTGCAGGTCGCATACGGGGCACTTGTGGATCATGAGTTCCATCACGCGAGAACAGCTCCCGAAGAGGAGAATTTTCGGGGTATTGTTCGCAGGCGATCCGACACCTGCCCCAGGAGGTAGCCGGCATGTTCCGCAAGGTCCTCGTCGCCAACCGTGGCGAGATAGCCATCCGCGCGTTCCGCGCCGGATACGAGCTCGGCGCGAAAACCGTGGCCGTGTTCCCCCACGAGGATCGCAACTCACTGCACCGGCTGAAGGCGGACGAGTCCTACGAGATCGGCGCTGCCGGTCACCCCGTTCGGGCTTACCTGTCCGTCGAGGAAATCATCCGGGCGGCCCGAACAGCGGGCGCCGATGCGATCTATCCGGGTTACGGCTTCCTGTCCGAGAACCCCGACCTGGCCGAGGCCTGCCAACAGGCCGGTATCACCTTCATCGGTCCGTCACACGAGATTCTGCAGCTCACGGGCAACAAGGCCAGTGCGGTCCGGGCCGCCAAAGCGGCCGGGGTGCCCGTACTCGAGTCCTCCGCCCCCTCCGCCGACGTCGAGGAACTGATGAACTCCGCCGGGGACATGCGGTTCCCGGTGTTCGTCAAGGCCGTCGCGGGCGGCGGTGGCCGCGGCATGCGCAGGGTCAACGATCTCGATTCGCTGCGTGAGGCGCTGGAAGCCGCCATGCGCGAAGCCGAATCCGCTTTCGGCGACCCCACCGTCTTCCTCGAGCAGGCCGTGGTCAATCCACGGCACATCGAGGTGCAGATCCTCGCCGATTCGGCGGGCAACGTGGTTCACCTCTACGAACGCGACTGCTCGGTACAGCGCAGGCACCAGAAGGTCGTGGAGATCGCCCCGGCCCCGAACCTGGACCCGCAGCTGCGGGAACGGATCTGTGCCGACGCGGTGGCGTTCGCGCGGGAGATCGGCTACGTCAACGCGGGGACGGTGGAGTTCCTCGTCGACGAGCACGGCCGGCACGTGTTCATCGAGATGAACCCCCGGATTCAGGTGGAACACACCGTCACCGAGGAGGTCACCGACGCCGACCTGGTGCAGTCCCAGGTGCGTGTCGCCGCAGGGGAGACACTGCCGGACCTCGGCATGTCCCAGGACGGCATCCGGCTGCGCGGTGCGGCGCTGCAGTGCCGGATCACCACCGAGGACCCGGCCAACGGTTTCCGGCCCGACACCGGAATGATCAGTGCCTACCGCTCGCCGGGCGGTGCCGGTGTCCGACTGGACGGTGGCACGGCCTTCTCCGGCAGCAGCGTCAGCGCCCACTTCGACTCCATGCTGGTCAAGTTGACCTGTCGTGGTCGGGACTTCGACACCGCCGTGGCGCGGGCACGACGGGCCGTCGCGGAGTTCCGGATCCGCGGTGTGGCCACCAACATTCCGTTCCTGCAGGCGGTGCTCGACGACCCGGACTTCGGCGCCGGAAGAATCACCACGTCCTTCATCGACGAGCGCCCGAAGCTGTTGACCGCGCGCCACTCGGCCGACCGGGGAACCCGGCTGCTGAGCTACCTCGCGGATGTGACCGTCAACCGTCCCTACGGGGAACGCCCCGCCGCTCCCGAGCCGAGGCACAAACTGCCCGCCGCCGATCTCGACACCCCGCCGCCCGCGGGATCGAAGGATCGGCTCGACCGACTGGGCCCGGAGGGCTTCGCGCGGTGGCTGCGCGACTCCGACGCCGTCGGGGTCACCGAGACGACGTTCCGGGACGCTCACCAGTCCCTGCTCGCCACCCGGGTCCGCACCAAGGACCTCACCACGGTCGCTCCCCACGTGGCCCGCACGACTCCCGAACTGCTCTCGCTGGAGTGCTGGGGCGGTGCCACCTACGACGTCTCGTTGCGGTTCCTGGCCGAGGACCCGTGGGAGAGGCTGGCCGCGCTGCGCCGAGCCGTCCCCAACATCTGTCTGCAGATGCTGCTGCGCGGGCGCAACACGGTCGGCTACACGCCCTATCCCACCGAGGTGACCGAGCACTTCGTGGCGGAGGCCACCGAGACGGGTATCGACATCTTCCGCATCTTCGACGCGCTCAACGACGTGGAGCAGATGCGCCCGGCCATTACGGCGGTGCGCGACACCGGGCGTTCCGTGGCGGAGGTGGCGCTCTGCTACACGGGGGATCTCTCCGACCCCGACGAGCGGATCTACACCCTGGACTACTACCTGCGGTTGGCGGAGCGGATCGTCGAGGCGGGCGCGCACGTGCTGGCGATCAAGGACATGGCCGGACTGCTGCGTCCGCCCGCCGCCGCCACGCTGGTCTCCGCGCTGCGGCGCGAGTTCGACCTGCCGGTGCACCTGCACACTCACGACACCCCCGGTGGGCAGCTGGCCACCTACCAGGCCGCCGTGCAGGCCGGGGTGGACGCCGTGGACGGGGCGTCCGCGTCGCTGGCGGGGACCACCTCGCAGCCCGCCCTCTCCTCGATCGTGGCCGCCACCGATCACACCGAACGGGAGACCGGCCTGGACCTGGACGCGGTGTGCGATCTGGAGCCCTACTGGGAGTCGGTCCGCAAGATCTACCGGCCCTTCGAGGCGGGGCTGGCGGCTCCCACGGGACGTGTCTATCGGCACGAGATCCCCGGCGGGCAGCTGTCCAATCTGCGGACGCAGGCCGTGGCCCTCGGACTCGGCGACAAGTTCGAGGAGATCGAGGCGATGTACGCCGCCGCCGACCGCATGCTCGGTCGGCTGGTCAAGGTCACTCCGTCCTCGAAGGTCGTGGGGGACCTGGCGTTGCACCTGGTCGGAGCCGGGGTGGACCCGGCCGAGTTCGAGGCCGAGCCGCACAGGTTCGACATCCCGGATTCGGTGATCGGGTTCCTGCAGGGCGAGCTCGGTGATCCGCCCGGTGGTTGGCCCGAACCCTTCCGCAGCCGTGCGCTGCAGGGCAGGCCCGCCGAACGTCAACTGGTCGAACTCTCCGAGGAGGACCGCAAGGGGCTGGCGACCGACCGGAGGGAGACGCTGAACCGGCTGCTGTTCCCCAAACCCACCAGGGAGTTCAACGAGCACCGTCACTCCTACGGTGACACCTCGCTGCTGAGCAGCAAGGACTTCTTCTACGGGCTGCGTGCTGGCGAGGAGTACGCCGTGGACCTGGACCAGGGTGTGCGGTTGCTGATCGGCCTGGAGGCGATCAGCGAGGCCGACGAACGCGGTGTACGCACCGTCATGGCCATTCTCAACGGCCAGATGCGCCCCATACAGGTCAGGGACCGTTCGGTCGCCTCCGAACTCCCCGTCGCCGAGAAGGCCGAACGCACCAACCCCGCGCACGTCGCGGCACCGTTCTCCGGGGTGGTCACGCTTTCCGCCTCGGAGGGCGAAACGGTCGAGACCGGCCAGACGGTCGCCACTATCGAGGCCATGAAGATGGAGGCGGCGATCACCGCCCAGCAGGACGGCACCGTCAAGCGTGTGGCCATCGGTGCGGTACAGCAGGTCGAGGGCGGTGATCTGGTCATCGAGATCGGTTGAACGATTCCGCCGCTCGGCTCCTCCGGAGGGGGCGGGCTCTACCGGGGAGCCGCCACTCCTCCGGAGAGCCCGCTCGGGCGACGGTTCCCCCGCGCGCCGTCGCCACGAGCTCTCCACTTCACCCCTGCGGTGACCGGGTGACAGCGGTGGGCGAGGATGGTCCGGTGACCAGAATCGTCGCGGGAACCGCCGGTGGGCGCCGTATCGAGGTGCCGCAACGTGGCACCAGACCAGTCACCGAACGAGTGCGCGAGGCACTGTTCAGCGCGCTGGAGGCCATGACGGAACTGTCCGGGACCAGAGTGCTGGATCTGTTCGCCGGCTCGGGCGGTTTCGGTTTCGAGGCGCTCTCGCGCGGTGCCGAACACGCCACCTTCGTCGAATCGGACCGGCGCGCCGCCGGAGTGCTGCGTCGTAACGCCGAGACGCTCGGCTTCCGCTCCATCGGTATCGAGCAGTCCCCCGTGCGCTCGGTGCTGACCCGGTCCCCGGGCGAACCCTACGACCTGGTCTTCGCCGATCCCCCGTTCGCGATGGACTCCGCCGAGTTGGACGAGTGCTGGCAGGCGTTGGTTCGCAACGACTGGCTGAACCGGGACGGCCTGGTCATCGTCGAGCGGTTCTGGAACAGTCCCGCCCCGGTGTGGCCCGCGGGTATCGAGGAGCTGCGGAACAAGCGTTACGGCGACGCCGCCGTCTACTGGGCCGAACGCGTTCCGCCGGAGTGATGGCCGAAGCCCGTTCGCTCGTCTCCCGTACGTCCGGTGGTGAGTCACACCACCTCGTCCTGAGTCCTACCGGCGGGTACTGCTAAGTTGCCGCTCATGAGGCGTGCCGTCTGTCCAGGTTCTTACGATCCGGTCACCAATGGCCATTTGGACATCATCGAGCGAGCGGCGGGGCTGTTCGACGAGGTAACCGTCGCCGTGCTCGTGAACAAGAGCAAGAAGAGCCTGTTCGACGTCGACGAGCGGATAGAGATGGTGCGCGAGGTCAGCAAACCGTGGCCGAACGTGGTCGTCGACTCCTGGCACGGTCTGCTCGTGGACTACTGCAAGGCCAACGGGATCGGTGCGATCGTCAAAGGGCTGCGTGCGGTCAGTGATTTCGACTACGAGCTGCAGATGGCGCAGATGAACCAGCGGCTCTCCGGAGTCGAGACGCTGTTCATGTCCACCAACCCGCTCTACAGCTTCCTGGCCAGTTCACTGGTCAAGGAGGTGGCCACCTACGGCGGCGACGTGTCCAACCTGTTGCCGCCGAAGATCGAACGACGGCTGCTCGACCGGTTGGCGGAAACGGCGGAGTGAGCATCCGACGACCCGATCGGAAAACTTCGATCAGTCCAGCTGGAGTTTCATGCCGACGTGGGTGGCGCTGAAGCCGAGCCGTTCGTAGAACCGGTGCGCGGCCGTTCGACCGCTGTCGGAGGTCAGCTGTATCTGCCCCGCGCCGCGTTCGCGTGCCACCGAGATAGCCCATTCGCACATCCGCCCGCCGAGCCCGAGGCCGCGGTACTCCGAGCCGACCCGAACCGCTTCCAACTGGGCCCGCTTGGTGCCCACAAGTGACAGTCCGGCGATGAAGCTCAGTTGCAGGGTTCCCACGATCTCGCCGTCGAGCTCGGCGACCACGAGTAGTTGGTTCGGGTCCGAGGCGATCTCCGCGAACGCGGTGTCGTAGGCCGGATCCCCGGGGCGCTCCCGGTGGCGGCCCAGTTCGTCATCGCTGAGCAGGGAGACCACGGCCGCCACGTCCGCGGCCCGTGCGGGGCGGAAGCTGAATCGTTCGTCCATCGGGTGAGCAGTCTAGTCGCGCGACGCGCCGCGGGTTCGCGTTCGCTGCCGTCGTTCGTCATTCGCCGTTCACGGCTGTGCCTGGTGTCGGTTACGCGGCGGAGTTAACGTGCTGGTTATGCGCCAACACGCTGTGAAGCTTTCCAGGTTGATGTTGACAGGGCTGATCGCCGTCCTGGGCCTGCTCGGTCCCGTGGCGGTGGCCTCGGCGGAACCGGTCACCGAGCGTTCCTCCGCCGTGCCGGCCGCGGCCGCGTGCGGCAACACTTCCGGATTCGAACGAGTCGCGCTGTCGTCCCTTCCCCCGGAAGCCACCGACACCGTGCGACTGATTCAACAGGGCGGTCCCTACCCCTATCCGGAGGACGGCGGCGTCTTCCACAACTGGGAGGGGATCCTGCCGGACTGCCCGGACGGCTACTATCACGAGTACACGGTCGATACCCCGGGAATCGACCACCGCGGCGCCCGCCGGTTCGTCGTCGGTTCCGAGGGGGAGTACTTCTACACCGCGGATCACTACGACAGCTTCCGGCTGACCGACATCAACTCCTGAATCCCGTGACCGTCGGCACGGTGTCCGGAACCACCGGGGGCGCCGTGCCGACGCTCGCGGTACGGACCCGCCACGACTGTGAACGACCCGCCTCACGCACCGCGCGAATCGCCCGCCGCACGCACCGCGCGCGCCAGCTGTTCCTGCGAGATCCGCTGGGCGGAGATGTAGTACAGCGTGCTGCCCGCGGGCAGTCTCGTTCGCCAGGACGGGCTGATGAGCAGTTCGGAGTCGGTCCGCGCGGCCAGCACCGTGGCGTCGTGCCGATCACCCAGTGCGAACTGGCAGGCACCGTAGGAGACCGGGCCCAGTGAATCGGGGAGCCGGCACGAGTAGGTGTTCCCTCCGCCGTGTGTCACCAGTTCGCTGTAAACCTGGGTGATGCCGGGGTCCAGCAGCTCCTCGGTGATCATGTGCGGGGTGTGCCACTGGACGCAGCGGATCGTGTTGTCCACGTACCGCATGTGCTCGGCCCTGCTCATGTCCCGCAGCGCGATCACCGGCTCCAGTGCCGGATTGACGTGGTGCACGCTCACCGCCACGGCGAGGGCCTCGTTGTCGTCGCGCGCGTCGATCAGTACCGAACGGGCGCGGTGCAGCCCGGCCCTGTGCAGCACGTCCTCCGCGGTCAGATCGCCGCGCACGAAGCCGATCCCCCGGTCGGGAACGGGATTGTGGTCCACGTCGTCCCAGGCGCCGAGTACGACCGGATGCCTACCGTCGGCGAGCAGCTCGTCGATTATGCGTTCACTGCGTCCGGTGCCGTATCCCAGCACCACGATGTGATCGGATAGGTGCAGGCTGCCCGAGCCGCTCATTCTTCTGCCTCTCGCCGTTTCCAGGGTGGTCGCCAGGTGGGTGAACAGGGTGGTCAACGTCGCGATTCCCCCGACGATGACGTAAACCCCGACGATGTGTCCCCCGGTGGTCTCCGGGTAGAAGTCGCCGTAACCCACCGTGGAGGTGGTGACCAGAAACCACCACCAGTAGTTCTGCGGAGCAGTCAGTTCGCTGTCGGCGCGTTCGAACAGCGCCATCAGCGGCCAGCTCGTGAAGAACACGAACGTGATCACCAGAGCAGGGGTCGTCCATGACCGGATGCTGATCAGACGTTGCAGCAAACGGAACAGTACGGTGGGCAACGGGACCTCCCGCCGGATCGTGACACTGGTCTTCGCCCAGTTTCGATTACCCGCCGGTCCGGTCTCCCACCGGTGTCCCGGTGACGCGTGTTGGACACGCGGCTCCGGATATCCCGCATCCCGCCGGTGCGGCCGGGCAGACTGGGATCACACATGGTCGGCTCGTGTGACCGGTTCGAAACCACCGGATCGCGGGGTGATCGATACCCGGATCCGTGCGTTCTGAGAGCCTGAACGGGCCTGGCAAGTATCCTTCGGGTGAATACGACTGCAGGGAGATCGACGTGTACCGGGTGTTCGAGGCGCTCGACGAGCTCGTCACGATCGTCGAGGAAGCGCGAAGTGTTCCGATGACCTCCGGGTGCGTCGTGCCGCGCGGCGACGTGTTGGAGCTGCTCGACGAGGTTCGCGATTCCTACCCTTCGGAGCTCGACGACGCGCAGGACGTGCTCGATCACCGGGACGAACTGGTGAACAAGGCCAAGACCGAGGCCGATGACAGCCTCAGTACCGCACGTTCCGAAGCGGAGAAGACGTCCTCCGAGGCCAGGGCCGAGGCGGAGAAGATGCTCGCCGACGCCAGGGAGCGGGCCGACGAGATCGTCGCCCAGGCCCGGGCCGACGCCGAACAGACCATCAACAACGCGCGCCGCGAGTACGAGGACTACATCGCTCGTGCGCAGTCCGAGTCCGACCGGATGGTGCAGGCCGGCCGCGCCGCTTACGACCAGTCCATCCACGAGGGGCGTTCGGAGCAGGCCCGCCTGGTTTCCGAGACCGAGGTGGTCCAGCAGTCGCAGCACGAGGCCAAACGCGTGGTCGACGAGGCACATGAGGAGGCCGAGCGGCTGCGCGGCGACTGCGACGCCTACGTCGACTCCCGGCTGGCCGACTTCGAGGAACTTCTCGGACGTACGCTGCGCACGGTCGGCAAGGGCAGGCAGCAGCTCCGACGTCCCATGAGCGCGCCCTTCGACTACGAGGAGTGGCAGACCTCCGAGCACGGCGCCGCGGTCAGCGAGCACTGACTCTCCGGCCGGTGGCCGCCCGCGTCACCGGTGCGGTCGCGCCCACGCCGTCGCCTCCCGAAGCCCGGTCGGGCTTCGGGTGTGTTGTCGCTCATCGTGCGCATCAGCCGTGTGGTTTCGGTCGACGGCTCCCGGTGGCGTAGCCTGAGGGGTGGTTCTGCTCGGCCCCGGCCGGTCCCTCCGCTCGAAGAAGGCGAGCGCTCGCGGTTCGGCGACGTGAGGTGCTTGTCGTGGATCGCTCGTCGGCGGATGGGTGATCCGCCGAGCTCGGTTCCGAGCGGGTCCAGCAATCGCGAAACAGCCTAGCCGAAACCACAGATGCCTCAGAATCACGAAGTCGTGCGATCCGCACCGGACGGTCCGTGGGTGATAGACACCCGGGAGTTCGGCCGCAGCCCCGGTACGAGTCGCAACTACACCCGTACACCCCCGGCCCCGGCCGGTTTCGGTCTCGACATGGTCCGGGTGCCGGAGGGAGAGCCGATCGAGCTCGATCTGCTGCTGGAGGCAGTGGTCGAGGGCGTGTTGGTATCCGGTACCGTCAGGGCGAACGCTAGCGGCGAGTGCGCGCGGTGTCTCGACCCGATTTCCGAGGACGTCGAGGTCGAGCTGCGGGAGCTGTTCGCCTATCCGGACAGCGCCACCGACACCAGCACCGATGAGGACGAAGTCAGCCGGATGTCCGGTGATCTGATCGATCTGGAGCCGGTGGTCCGGGACACGGTGTTACCGTCGATGCCCACCGCCCCGCTGTGCTCGCCCGACTGTCCGGGACTGTGTTCCGGATGCGGTGCCAAATGGGCCGATCTCGGTCCGGAACACCATCATGAGACGATTGACCCTCGCTGGGCCGCATTGCGTGAGCGGTTCGGTGGGACCGAAGAGGAGAAGTAGCCGTGGCTGTCCCCAAGCACAAGGTTTCCCGGTCGAACACCCGTAAGCGCCGTTCGCAGTGGAAGGCCTCCGCTCCGACCCTGCGGGCGTGCCCCAACCGGGCCTGCCGTGAGATGAAGCTCCCGCACGTCGCCTGCCCATCCTGCGGTCAGTACAAGGGCCGTCAGGTCAGCAACCCTGCCTGATAGGCGCCGAGAGTGGGGGGAAAGCAACAGTCCCGGGACCGTGAATCGGACCGGTCTGCGTTGGTAGCGGCTCTCGGCGTCGATTTCGACGCCGAGATGCTCACGCTTGCCCTGACACACCGTTCCTACGCCTACGAGAACGGCGGCTTGGAGCCCAACGAACGGTTGGAGTTCCTGGGGGATGCCGTACTCGGACTGGTGATCACCGATCACCTGTATCGTGACCACCCCGATCTTCCCGAGGGGCAACTCGCCAAGCTGCGGGCGAGCGTGGTCAACATGCACGCGCTCGCCGGTGTGGCTCGTGAACTGGGCGAGGGTGGTCTGGGGCAGTACCTGCTGCTGGGACGTGGCGAGGAGCTCACCGGAGGCAGGGACAAGGCCAGCATCCTGGCCGACTCGCTGGAAGCGGTTCTCGGAGCCGTTTATCTGCAGCACGGGTTGGAGACCTCCCGTGCGGTGATCCACCGGTTGTTCGACTCGTTGCTGGCCGAGGCGCCCATGCTCGGTGCGGGCCTGGACTGGAAAACCAGTCTGCAGGAGCTGACCGCATCGGCCGGTCTGGGAGTCCCGGACTACCGGATCGACGAGCAGGGTCCGGACCACCGCAAGGAGTTCAGCGCCTACGCCGTCGTCAACGGTGAAGTCCTGGGGCAGGGCGACGGTCGAACCAAGAAGGACGCGGAGCAGAAGGCGGCGCAGACCGCCTGGCGCACGCTGTCGGACCAGCTCAACGGCGCGGCCGGTGCGGGCGGTACCCCCGAGCGGTAGGCGGCGTGGGTTCGAGGGGCCCGGCCGGGGAGACCCGGCTGGTGACGCCCCGGTGCACGGCAGCCGTGAATCGTGTTCGAGGATGGCTTCGTGCCAGAACTACCCGAAGTCGAAGTCGTTCGAAGTGGGGTCGCCGAGCACGTCTCGGGCCGCAAACTGGCCGGTGTCGAGGTGTTGCACCCGCGTGCCGTGCGTAGACATCTCCCGGGGCCGGAGGATTTCGCGTCCGTGCTGGTCGGCCGAGTCGTCGAGAGCGTTCGCAGGCGTGGCAAGTACCTCTGGTTGTCGCTGAGGGCCTCGGGAACCCCCGACAGCGGGTCCCCGGCGGAGGGAGAGGCGATCGTGGGGGGACAGGCGGTACTCGCCCATCTCGGGATGAGCGGTCAGCTGTTGATACAGCCACGCCGGGCCGACGACGAGAAGCACCTGCGCGTGAGGTTCCGTTTCGAGGACGAGGGTCCCGAGCTGCGATTCGTCGATCAACGGACTTTCGGCGGGTTGAGCCTCACCGAGCTGGTTCCCTCGGCGGACCTCGCCGTGCCCGACTCCATCGGACACATCGCGGCCGACCCGCTGGAGCCCGCCTTCGACCGGGAAGCGGTCGTACGGCTCCTCCGCTCCCGCAGGACCGGCATCAAACGAGCCCTGTTGGACCAGAACCTGATCTCCGGCATCGGCAACATCTACGCCGACGAGGCGCTCTGGCGTGCCCGGTTGCACTGGGCGCACCCCACTGCCGCGCTGGGGGACGAACAGGTCCACCGCCTGTTGGACTCGGTGGTCGAGGTCCTCGGCGAGGCGCTGGTCGCGGGTGGAACCTCGTTCGACTCGCTGTACGTCAACGTCAACGGTCGGTCCGGTTACTTCAGCCGTTCCCTGTCGGTCTACGGCCGCGCCGGTTCGCCGTGTCCACGCTGTGGTGCCTCGGTCCGGCGGGAGGCGTTCACCAATCGCTCCTCGTACAGCTGTCCCGGCTGCCAGCCGGTTCCGCCCGAACCCCACTGGTGAGGCGCACCCGGTGGCACGATGACCCTTCCGGCGTCCGGGGCGGTGGGGCGGTGGAAGCCGTTCCGCGACGGCTTCACCCCATTCGAGGTAACCGTGCAGCACCACTCCGGTGTCGCTGTCGGTGTCGAAGCGATGGCCGCGACCGCGCAGCCCACGACGCAGCTCGGTGTAGTTGTAGGTCTCCCCGCTGTAGCCGAGACGTAGCTCGCCGTCGGGGGTGGGGAGGGTCATCGGCTGCGCGCCGCCGGGTAGATCGATGATCGCCAGTCGTCGATCACAACAACCCCGTCATACCTGCGAAACGCGGCAAAGAACGCGTTTCGTGCGAACCGGTGAACTCCGGCCGGAGGTCCGTTCCCGGAAGTAACACGCCCCGGTTCGCCGGGGCCGGTAACCTGATCACATGGCAGGGTCCGGGGTGTTCGGCCTCGGGCCGTTTCGACGGTGTTCGAAAGGACGGACTCGTGACGGGACAACCGCGACGATCGCCCGTCGTCCACCGCGAGGGGCTCGACGGACTGCTCGAACGCGCCCGGGAGCTCGCCCGCGACGGCAGGCGCCGGATTCTGGGCATAGCCGGTCCGCCCGCGGCGGGGAAGGGCAGGCTCGCGGACAAGTTGCTACGGGGACTGGGCGACAGCGCGGCACTCGTCCCGATGGACGGGTTCCACCTCGCCGGTGCCGAACTGCGCAGGCTGGGCAGGCAGAACCGCAAGGGGGCGCCGGACACCTTCGACGTGTCGGGATACCTGTCGCTGCTGCGCCGGCTGCGTGCCCAGGCCGGGGTCGAGGGTGACGAGGTCGTCTACGCTCCCGAGTTCCACCGCTCCGTCGAGGAGTCCTACGCCGGTGCCATCCCGGTCCCCGCCGAGGTGCCGTTGGTGCTGACAGAGGGCAACTACCTACTGCTGGACCGGGAGCCCTGGGCCGAGGTGCGCGGTCTGCTCGACGAGTGCTGGTACCTGGAACCGGACGACGGCAAGCGGATCGGCCGGTTGATCGCGCGCCACGTCCGCAACGGGATGTCGCGCGGTCGCGCGCGGGACTGGGTGATGCGCAGCGACGAGCGCAACGCGGCGCTGATCGCCGAGAGCAGGGGGAACGCCGACCTGGTGATCCCGGGGGACATCGGGTAGCCGCTCCCCGTTCCCGCGGTCTCGGCTCAGACCGTCCTCGTGCTCGAGGGTTCGAGCGGCGTGGTGGACGGGGCCGGCGAAGTGCTCTCCGGCGAACTCGCGGTCACCTGGGTATCGCTGCTCTCCTGAGCGCTTTCCGAGGCGCTGTTCTTGGTTTCGTTCTCGGGTTCGTCGCCCTGCTCGGTCTCGGAACTGGTGGTCTCAGTCGGTTCCGTGGTGGGCTCTGTTGTGGGTTCGGTCTGCGTATCCGTGGGATCTGATGGCTGCGTGTTCGTGGGTTCGGTCTGCGTATCCGTGGGATCCTTGGGCTCGGTAGGCGAGGGTGTGGAATCACCGTCGTCGTGAGTCTCTGTTGTCCCCCTGCTCGGATCCTGTTCAGAGGTATCTTCCCGCCTGTCCGGGCGGTCCTCGCGTGATATGCCGCTCGACTCGTCCGCGGTTTCCCCACCCGCGGCGGGCACCCCGCCGTGGGGCGTTTCGGGGGAGCTGGAGCTCGGCCTCCGCGAACTCGCCGTGTCCTCCCGCGAACCGGTGCTCTCGTAGCTCGTCGAGTTGGCCGCGCCACCGGTCGACTCGGACAGCGAGGCTTCCCGCTGTTCCACGTTGCCCAGTGCGACGGCCGCCATCGTCGAGAACGCGGTCGCGACCATCACCCCCGAACCGGCGAGTACCGCCAGGCGTTTCGACAGGGCGTTCCGGTCCTCGTGGAGTGGATCCATCGGGTTGCTCACTCGTCCTCGCGTCCGTAGGTGGTGTCCCGGCGGGCGGGTGCCACGGTTCCCCGGTGGCCGCGTGAGCCGTCGGGGTGGCCGCGTTCGTCCGGATTACGGTAGCTATCCGGCACCCGTCCGCCGATGCCGGGGTGGGCCGCCGTCCGGCGCAGTCGCGATTCCCGCGCCGGCACCAGTGGAAGGCATCATCGGTACCACCTCACACGACGAGAACGACTACGACAAGGAGCGGTTGTCCGGACATGTCGGAAGGAACCGAAGCCGAACCCAGCAGGTTGACCGCCTGGGTGCACGGTCGCGTACAGGGAGTAGGGTTCCGGTGGTGGACACGGTCGCGTGCCCTGGAGCTGGGGCTGGCCGGTAGCGCGACGAATCTGCCGGGGGGCCGTGTCGAAGTGGTCGCCGAAGGACCCCGACACGCCTGCGAAAGATTGCTGGAACTCCTTCGATCGGGTGATACACCGGGAGTTGTCGAGCACGTCGCCGACCAGTGGGCACCACCACGTGGTGGACTCTCCGGGTTCGTCGAACGGTGAGTTCCGCGGGACTCGGTCCTCGGTCCGGAGCGGTGCCGTCTGCCCCGGCACCGGCGGTTTCTCCCGAGCGCCCCGGCAGTAGCGCACAGCCGTCATTTCGCGGGAAGGTCGTTGAGCAGCGGTGCATCTGAAGAGCCTGACGCTGAAGGGGTTCAAATCCTTCGTGTCGACCACGACTCTGCGGTTCGAACCGGGAATCACGTGCGTGGTAGGGCCGAACGGCTCCGGCAAGTCCAATGTGCTCGACGCGCTGACCTGGGTCATGGGGGAGCAGGGCGCCAAGGCGCTGCGTGGCGGCAAGATGGAGGACGTCATCTTCGCCGGAACATCGGGGCGGGCGCCGCTCGGGCGTGCCGAGGTCAATCTGACCATCGACAACGCCGACGGGGCGCTGCCGATCGACTACACCGAGGTGTCGATCACCCGCCGCATGTTCCGCGACGGTGCCAGCGAGTACGAGCTCAACGGCAACGCCTGCAGGCTGCGCGACCTGCAGGAGCTGCTGTCCGACTCCGGGATCGGCCGGGAGATGCACGTCATCGTCGGCCAGGGGCAGCTCTCCAGCATCCTGCAGGCCAAGCCCGAGGAGCACCGCAGGCTCATCGAGGAGGCCGCGGGCGTGCTCAAACACCGCAAGCGCAAGGAGAAGGCGCTACGCAAGCTGGAGGCGATGCAGGCCAACCTCACCCGGTTGACCGATCTGACCGGCGAGCTCCGCAAGCAACTCAAACCGCTGGGCAAGCAGGCCGAGATCGCCCGAAGGGCCCAGACCATCCAGGCCGAACTGCGCGACGCGCGGCTGCGGCTGATCGCCGACGACCTGGTCACCGCTCGTTCCGAGCTCGAACGTGACGAAGCCAACGAGCAGGCCGCGCGGGACAAGCGGGCCGAGACGGAAAAGGCGCTGCAGCAGGCCCAGGAGCAGGAGAAGCAGCTGGGGGAGCAGGTCAGCGCCGACGCTCCCCGGGTGGCACGTATCCAGGACACCTGGCACCGGCTCTCCGCGCTGCAGGAACGTCTCGGCGGCACGCTGCGACTGGCGCAGGAACGGCACAAGCACCTCAGTGCCGAACCGGAACAGCACCACTCGGAGCGCGACCCCGAGGAACTCGAGGCCGAGGCGGACGAAGCGGCCGAGCGCGAGGAGACCGCCAACGAGGAGGCCGAGCGCACCCGCGAGGCGCTCGCCGAGGTGGTCACGAGCCGTTCGGAAGCGGAGTCGGCACTGCGGGAGGCCGAGAACGCCCACATGGCCGCCGTGCGTGCCATAGCCGACCGCCGAGAGGGAGCCGCGCGCCTCTCCGGCGAGGTCGAGTCGATGCGCAGCAAGGTCGCCGCCACCGACGAGGAGATCGAACGGTTGACGGCCTCCACCACCGAGGCCGAGCGACGCGCCGCCGAGGCGCAGCAGACCTACGAGGAGGCGGCCGCGGCCGACGACACCGAGCACGGTGACGACGACGGTGTCGAACAGCGGTGTGCCAACGCCGCCGAGGCCAGGGACGCGGCCAAGCGGCGAGTGGACGAACTCGTCGAGGCCGAGCGGTCCGCCGAACGTGAGACGGCCTCCTGGCAGGCCCGGGTGGAGGCCCTGTCGATGGGGCTGGACCGCAAGGACGGCGCGGCCACGTTGCTGGCCGCGGGCGAACGCGTTCCCGGACTCCTCGGATCGATCTCCGCCCTGCTGAGCGTGGAACCCGGTGCGGAGTCCGCGTTGACGGCGGCGCTGGGGACGGCGGCCGAAGCGGTGGCGGTGCGCGGGGTCAGCGACGCGGCCACCGCGCTGCGAGTGCTCAAGGAGGACGAGGCGGGCAGCAGTGGTCTGCTCGTCGGCGCCGCCGCTCCACCCGATCGAGCCTCCTGGCCCGAGCTGGACGGTTCGGCGCGTTGGGCTGTGGACCTGCTGCGGGCCCCCGACGAACTGTTGTCCGCCCTGACGGTGCTGCTCGACCGGATCGCGGTGGTCGAGGACCTGGACAGCGCGGAACGGCTGCTGGAGCGGTACCCCGAGGTGCGGGCGGTCACTTCGGAGGGTGACCTGCTCGGCACCAGCTGGTCCTCCGGTGGCTCGTCGGCCTCGGACAATCGGAGCCTCATCGAGGTGCAGGCCGCCGTGGACGAGGCCGAGTCCGAGCTGGCCGAGGCACGGCGCGCGGTGGAACGGCACGGTGCCGCCCTGGAAGGGGCGCGCTCCGAGCTGGAGTCACGCGAAGCCGAGGTCAACACCGCGCGGGAACAGCGCAACGAACTCCGGGTACGGCACGCACGCAGTTCCGAGCGGGTGGCCAGCCTGCTCGACGCCGCCCGGTCCGCGGCCGCGGAGGTGGAACGGCTGCGTACCCAGCGCGGTGACGTGGAGCGTTCGCGGCAGGAGGCGGTGGACAAGCTCGCCGAGCTCCAGGAACGACTGGAGGTGGTGCAGTCCGAACAGCTCGACGAGCAGGAGCCCGACACCACGGAACGGGACCGACTGGCTTCCGAGCTCGACGACCTGCGGCAGCGGGAGATGGACGCCAGGCTCGCCGTGCGCAGTGCTGAGGAGCGCGCACGCGCGCTGCAGGGCAAAGCCGAACAGCTGCGTCGTTCCGCCAGGCAGGAACGGCAGCAGCGTGAGCGTGCCGAACAGGCACGACTGGCCAGGCAGCGTGGTGCACGGGTCGCCGAGACCGTGATCGAGGGCTGTCGCACCGCGTTGCAGCGCATCGAGCTGTCACTGCGGTCGGCCGGTGAGCAGCGTGACGAGTTGCAACAGCGCCACTCCGAGAACGAGAGCCGGTTGCAGACCGTGCGCAACCAGGTTCGCGAGCTGTCCGGGGAGTTGGAGAAGCTCACCGACGCGGTGCACCGCGACGAGGTGGCCCGTGCCGAGCAGCGGTTGCGGATCGAACAGCTCGAAACGAAGATCGTCGAGGACTTCGGTGTGGGGCTGGACGACCTGGTTCAGGAGTACGGGCCCGACGTCGCGGTCCCGCCGAGCCCGACGGAGATGTCGGAGTACGAGGCGGCCAAGGAGCGCGGTGAGCAGGTCAGCAAGCCGCCCTCGTTGCCCTACGATCGGGACACCCAGCAGCGTCGGGCGGACCGCGCGGAGAAGGATCTGGCCGCGTTGGGCAAGGTCAATCCGCTGGCGCTGGAGGAGTACGCCGCCCTGGAGGAGCGTTACAAGTACCTCTCGGGGCAGTTGGAGGACCTCAAGGCCACCCGCAAGGACCTGCTCGACGTGGTCAAGGAGGTCGACGAGAAGATCCTGGAGGTCTTCTCGACCGCGTTCGACGACGTCGCGGCCGAGTTCGAGAAGGTCTTCTCGGTCCTTTTCCCGGGTGGTTCCGGCAAGCTCGTGCTCACCGACCCCGAGGACATGCTCACCACCGGCGTCGAGGTGGAGGCCAGGCCGCCGGGCAAGAAGGTCAAGCGGCTGTCCCTGCTCTCCGGTGGGGAGAAGTCGCTGACCGCCGTGGCGATGCTGGTGGCGATCTTCCGTGCTCGCCCCTCCCCGTTCTACGTGCTCGACGAGGTGGAGGCCGCGCTGGACGAGACGAACCTGCGGCGACTGATCGGGCTGCTCGATCAGCTCCGGGCGAACTCGCAGTTGATCATCATTACCCACCAGAAACCCACCATGGAGATCGCCGACGCCCTGTACGGGGTGAGCATGCGCGGCGACGGGATCACCACCGTGATCTCGCAACGACTGGCCTCGGGCAACGACGAACCCGTCGAGACGACCGAACCCGTGGCGAAGGCCGAATCCGCGCATGTTCCTACCGCGGCCGGAGGAGAGGCGAGTTCCTGACACCGCGACAGGACGCACTCCCGTGCGCCGGACGTGGCACCGTGCGGCATCAGCACGGTGCCACCCCGGTCCCGGGTACGCCGCCGGGACCGCTACCGGGAACTCAGCCCGTCTCGGACAGCTCGGACTCGCGTGCTGCCCCTTCCTGTCGCGGGCGGTGCCGCAGCGACAGCACACCACCCGTGAGCAGCGTGATCACCACCCCGATCGGTGCGTACCAGGGAAACGCCAACGGTGCGTGATCTCCCTGCCCGTCCGGAAAGGCCGCGCCGAACGCCAGCCAGAGCACCCCGAGCAGTGCGCAACAGAACGCCACCACCGCGTCGGGCTGCCGCGCACGACGCACCAGCAGTCCCAGCAGAAAGGCCCCCAGCAGTGCCCCGTAGGTGTAGGACGCGATTCCGAGTCCCACCTCGACCACCGGGTTGTCGGTACTGGTGAACAGGGTGGCGAACACGACGAACACCAGCGCCCACCCGACCGTGACCGCCCGAGCCAGTCGCAGCAGTGCCCGCTCGTCGTGGACCTTGCCGCTCAGCCGCTGATACAGGTCGCTGACGGTCGAGGTGGCCAGCGAGTTCAACGAGGAGGACAGCGTACTCATGGCGGCCGCGATGATCCCCGCGATCAACAGGCCCGAAAGGCCGGGCGGAAGCTGGTTCACGATGAACCGGGGGAACAGGGCGTCACCGCTGCTCAGGCCCAAGCGCTCGGGACTGGCCCCCGCGAAGAACGCCCACAGCATCGAACCGACACCCAAGAACAGCGCGAACTGCAGCAGCACGAGCAGGCCGCTGGTGATCACCGCGCGTTGACTGTCGGCGAGGGTGCGGCAGGCCAGCAGCCGTTGCACCATCAACTGGTCGGCCCCGTGCGAGGCCATCGCGAACACCGCTCCGCCGAACAGGGCCGTGACGAAGGAGTACTGACTCGTCAGTACCGGTGAGCTCAGGTCGAACAGCTCGAACTTGCCCGCCCGCAGTGCCTGATCGAACCAGTCACCGGGCAGCCTGCTCAGCAGGATGATCCCCGCGAGCACCGAGCCCCCCACGTAGACACCCAACTGCACCACGTCGACCCAGACGACGGCCCGGATGCCCCCGAAGTAGGTGTAGATCACCGTCAACGCCGAGAGGGCCAGGACGATCTGCCAGTAGCTCGCGGCGACGCCGAACGAGGCCAGCATCACCTTCACCGGGATGGCCGTGGCGAACAGCCGCAGTCCGTCCGCCAGCAACCTGGTGATCGAGAAGGTCACCGAGGCGGTGCCCTGCATCCCGCGTCCGAAGCGCTGCCCCAGGAACGCGTAGGCGCTGACCAGTTCGCCGGTGTAGTAGCGCGGCAGCAGCACGAAAGCCACGACCGTCCTGCCGATCAGGTACCCGATGGCCAGCTGCAGGTAGGTGAACGAGCCCAGATAGGCCACGGTGGGAACGCTGATCACGGTCAGCGTGGAGGTCTCGGTGGCCACCACCGAGAAGCAGACCGCCCACCAGGGCAGATCACGTCCGCCCAGGAAGTAGTCACCGGTGCCGCGCTGCCTGCCCGCCAGCAGAATCCCGAGGGCGGGCATGGTCAGCAGGTAGACGCCGATCACTGCCAGGTCGATGATGCGCATGTGCTCTCCCGGTCGGAGGTGTGGAACGCGCTCGGCGTCGAGATCCGGAGTGCGGTCACCGGTGTCCCGACGGGGTCGGGTGGCGACAACGGCCGGTTACCCGGGGTGATGGTGCCCAGCACGCGGGGTCCCTCGGCTCCGGTGCAGGACGCGATGTTGCCCGCGATCCCGTGCATCCCGAGAAAACCGAGCAGCGCGGCCAGGAACGCCTCCTTGGCGTCGGGGGTTATCCCGTGCTGCCCGCTGGTGTTCAGCTCGGCGCCGTGACGGCCGAGCTCGCGTCGCAGTCCGGACATCAGTACCGGATTCGCCACTCCACCGCCCGAGACGATCACCCGGGCGGCTTCGTGCGCGGCACACGCTTCGGTCACCGTGCGGACCGTGAGCTCGGTGACGGTGCGCAGCAGGTCCGGCGCGGAGACCTCCGGTACCGCTTCCAGCGCGTTTCGCAGGTACCCGATCCCGAAGTGCTCCTTGCCGGTCGTCTTCGGTGGGTGGAGGCGAAAGTAGTCGTCGCTCAGCAGCCTTTCCAGCAGATCCGACCGAACTCGGCCGCGCGCGGCCAACGTGCCGTCGGTGTCGCGCCCCTCTTCGGAACCGACCAGTTCGGCGGCCGCGTCGATCAGCGCGTTTCCCGGACCCGTGTCGTAGGCGAGCGGGTCTCCTTCGCCCACCACCGTGATGTTGGCGATACCGCCCAGGTTCAGCGCCAGTACGCGGCCCGGTGGCGGGGTGTTCCCCACGGGAGGGAAGAGGCCCGCGAGCCAGAGCACGTCGAGTACCGGTGCCAACGGCGCACCCTGCCCACCCGCGGCCACGTCCCTGCTGCGCGGGTCGGCGAGCACCGGAAGCCCGGTGGCTTCCGCGATCCGGGCGGAGCCGCCCAGCTGCAGCGTTCCCAGTGTTCGGCCCCGCACCGTCTCGTGCCGGACGGTCTGCCCGAGCGAGCCGATCAGATCCGCCCGCCCACCGGCCAGCTGTTCGACGCCGTACCTCGCGGCCGTGGCGAACACCCGGCCGGTCTCGGTCTCCAACCCACACCACGCGGACGGTCCCTTGTCCCCCGAACGAGTCAGCGACACGAGCTCCCGACGCAGCGTTTCGGGGTACGGAAGCGAGCTGTAGCCCAGCGGAAGCGACTCGATCACCCCCGCCCGCAGTCGAAATTCGACAGCGGCGACGTCCACCCCGTCCATCGAGGTTCCCGAAAGCAGCCCGATCACCCGCCACGGCTCCATCCTGGTGGTGTAGATCACTTCGGGTGGTGGTGCAAGCGCGACACGGCTTCCCGGGCGAACCCGCCGTGCGGGTCGCGTCCGGCGGTGCGCTCCTCGGGTGCGACGATGGACGTGTGTCCACCACGAATGTGATCCTGATCATCGTTGCCGCACTGGTGGTGCTGGCCGTACTCGTCGGCACGGGCATTCTGCTCGCTCGACGCAGGCGGGTCAGCCTCGCTCAACAGGAGCGGGAGGATACGTCCGCGGGCCAGGGCGGTTATCGCGCGGGCAGTGGAATCAGCCTCTCCAGTGGCGGCACGACGACCGCACCCGAGCACCCCGTCGAGGAACGAACCGAGACGCAGGGGCAACCGGGTATCGGTGACGACGCCGCGGTTCCCAGGGACAGTCAACGGCGCGGCATGGTCGACGTTCCGCTGCCGAGCTCCTCCGAGGTCGATGACACCACGGTCGGAACCGACGACACCGCGACGACCACCGGAGAACCCCCGGCTGCCGAGTCCGCCACGACTCCCGCCGTTCCGGAGCAGCCACTCCCCGCCGAGTCGGAGTCGGTCGCGGAGACCGGCACGTCGTCCCAGCGGGAGGAGGGCTCCGAGTCCACCGCTTCCGGCGGAGCCACCGGCACGGTGCCTCCCGAAACCCCAGAGTCCCCCGAACGGCCCGAGGGCGTCGTCGAGGGGGCCGAGGCCGGTGCCGAGCCGGGCACGGCCGCCGACACCGAGGTCGAACCGATCGAACCGTCCACCGGCAGGTTGGAGCGGTTGCGTGGCAGGCTCTCGCGTTCGCGGTCGATGTTCGGGCAGAGCGTGCTCGGGCTGCTCGGGGCCGGTGACCTCGACGAGGACTCCTGGGAGGAGATCGAGGACACCCTGCTGATGGCCGACCTCGGTGCCACTACGGCCTCGGAGATAATCGAGCGGCTGCGCACCGAGGTGGCCGCTCGCGGCGTCCGTACTCCCGAGCAGGCCAGGGCGTTGTTGCGCGAGGTGCTGGTGGACGCGTTGGCCACCACGCAGTCCCGCGCGGTCCAGGCGTTGCCGCACGGGGATCCGGCGGACGGCGGCAAACCCGCGGTTGCGCTGGTCGTCGGGGTCAACGGAACCGGCAAGACGACCACGACCGGAAAGCTCGCTCGCGTGCTGGTCGCGGACGGGCGCACGGTGCTGCTCGGCGCCGCCGACACCTTCCGCGCCGCCGCGGTGGAACAGCTCGGGACGTGGGGGGAACGCGTCGGAGCCGAGGTGGTCCGGGGTGATGAGGGGGCGGACCCGGCGAGCGTGGCGTTCGAGTCGGTGCAGCGCGGTGCCGATTCCGGTGTCGACGCCATCCTCGTCGACACCGCGGGCAGGCTGCACACCAAGACCGGCCTGATGGACGAGCTCGGCAAGGTCAAACGCGTGGTCGGCAAGCGTGCGCAGGTCGACGAGGTACTGCTGGTGCTCGACGCCACGACCGGTCAGAACGGGCTCGCCCAGGCGAGGGTGTTCGCCGATGTCGTCGACGTCACGGGGATCGTGCTCACCAAACTCGACGGGACCGCCAAGGGTGGGATCGTCTTCCAGGTGCAGCGCGAGCTCGGCGTGCCGGTCAAACTGGTCGGACTGGGGGAGGGTGCCGACGATCTCGCCCCGTTCGAGCCGGAGGCGTTCGTCGACGCGCTGCTCGGCTGACCGGGGCCTCCGGGCCGTTAACACGCCGGTGATTCCGCCAACCGGGACGTAACAGTCAACGGCGCGGATTTCATCCACGCGACACGGCGAAAACGTCATCGGGAAACACACGTTGCCGAGTATTCGGACTCAACTTGGAGCGCCGGATCGTACGGGAGGCGACGTGAATTCAGGTGACACCGCCTGGGTGTTGGTGTGTGCTGCGCTGGTCATGCTCATGACACCCGGCTTGGCGCTGTTCTACGGCGGCATGGTCCGTTCCCGCGGCGTGCTCAACATGCTGATGATGAGCCTGGGCAGCCTGGGTCTCGTCGGGGTGCTCTGGGTGATCTACGGATACTCCGGGGCCTTCGGTTCCGACCTCGGTGGCGTGGGGCTGCTCGGCTCTCCCGCGGAGTTCTTCGGGATGTCGCGGTTCGTCGGGCAGGAGAGCTTGTCCGGCTCGATCCCCACGTTCGCGTTCGCCGCCTTCCAGGCCATGTTCGCGATCCTGACCGTGGCACTGATCTCCGGCGCGATCGCGGATCGTGCCCGGTTCGGCCCCTGGATGTTGTTCGCCGGGCTGTGGGCGACCCTGGTGTACTTCCCCGTGGCCCACTGGGTCTTCGCCTTCGACGAGACCAACGCGGCCGGTGAGGTGACCGCGGTCGGTGGCTGGATCGCCAACCGGCTCGCGGCGATCGACTTCGCGGGCGGTACCGCCGTGCACATCAACGCGGGAGCGGCCGCGCTCGCGCTGGTGCTGGTTCTGGGGCCCCGGACCGGCTGGCCGAAGGAGACGGGCAAACCGCACAATCTCCCGCTGGTGGTGCTGGGAGCGGGGTTGCTGTGGTTCGGGTGGTTCGGATTCAACTCCGGCTCCGCACTGACCGCCGGAACCACCGCCGCCATCGTCTTCGTGAACACGCTCGTCGGTGCGGGTGCGGCCATGCTCGCCTGGATGCTGGTCGAGCGGATCCGGCACGGCAAACCGACCACGCTGGGAGCGGTTTCCGGGATCATCGCGGGACTGGTGGCGATCACCCCGGCCTGCTCGGCGGTCACCCCGATGGGAGCCATCGCGGTGGGAATCATCGCCGGTGCCGTCTGCGCGCTCGCGGTGGAGCTCAAGTACCGGCTTCGCTACGACGACTCGCTCGACGTCATCGGGGTGCACCTGGTCGGTGGACTCGTCGGCACCCTGTTGGTCGGGCTCTTCGCCTCCGAGAGTGCTCCCGCGGGCGTGGCGGGGCTGTTCTACGGTGGCGGTTTCGACCAGCTGTGGCGCCAAGCGGTGGGGGCTGTCGCGGTGCTGGTGTACTCGCTGGTGCTGAGCCTGGGCATCGCCTGGGTCGTTCGTAGCACGATCGGTTTCCGCCTCGATCCCGCCGACGAGGACACCGGCATCGACGAAACCGAGCACGCCGAGTCCGGTTACCACTTCGGGGAGGCGCGCAATACGGTGCGCGGACCGCGGACCACCGAGCAAGGCTCGATCGAGGCGCTGGAAGGAAGTGTGCGATGAAGCTCGTCACAGCCGTCGTCCAACAGGCCAAAGTGGACGAGGTGCGGGACGCCCTCACCGCCCTGGGGATTCGGGGAATGACCATCGCCGACGTGCAGGGGTACGGCAGGCAGCAGGGGCACACCGAGATCTACCGGGGCGCGGAGTACAAGGTCGACGTGGTGGACAAGACCAGGGTGGAGGTGCTGGTCAACGACGCCGATGCCGACGACGTGCTGCAGGCGATCGTTTCCGCCGCCCGCAGCGGAAGGGTCGGGGACGGCAAGGTGTGGGTCACACCTGTCGAGTCCGTGGTGCGGGTGCGCACCGGTGAGACCGGAGAACAAGCGGTCTGAGCGGTAGACGTCCCCGGCGTCCGCCGAGTTCCGCCCCCTCGTGCCGCGACGGGACGGAACCCCGATCCGAGAAGTGATATCCCAGGGCCGTTCCCGGAGTCGTTACGCCGACTCCGGGAACGGCCGTTTTCGTGTCCGGGCCGGGCGCTGTGGTCGTCCGCGCGGCACCGGTGCCACGTAGGCCCCGGCAGCGCGGTGCCCCCGGATATGCGTAGCAATACGTAGCCCGGTTCAGGGGTCATCACGGTCTCGTCGCGGGCCGTCCGAACGCCAGAATCCCCGTGTGACGCCGTGAACATTCCCCGATGAGGGGTGGAGCTTCCCGCCCGTGCTGGGGGTCGGGCGGGAGCCGTCGGGGAGTGTTCCGCGTACCAGGGGGTGCCCGTCGGATGGCCCGTCGAGGGGTCGGGCCATCCGGTAGGTCCGGCTCCGGCGAACGCCGACGGGTGATCCGCGGTTCGGGTACAGTGAACGCGAAGTGAGTACACGAAGTGACTTCCGGCGCGCTGTTCTGCTCGCGCGTGGTGTCGCCGGAACCACCACGTGGCCCCTCCGTGACGGAAAACACGACGATTCCGCTTCGCGCATCCGGATCGGCCGTAGGGACCTGCTCGTCGTCGCGGGACTGCCGGGGGCGGGCAAGACCACGCTGCTGGGTTCGCTTCGGTGCTCCGAGCCCACCCTCGTGCTGGACTCCGCGCAGTTGTACCGGGTGCTGCTCGCCGGGTTCGGTGCCGGCGTCCCCCGGCGGCTCTACCGGGCGATCGTCCATCCGCTGCACTACGCCAGGATCGTGGTCGCCTGCCTGCTGGCTCCCGGTGTCGTCGTGGTGCACGTCCCCGCCACACGCCGCACCGCGCGGGGGCTGCTGGTCGCGCTCGCCACGCTCACGCGGCGGAATCCGGTGCTGTGCTGGTTGGAGGTCTCTCCCGAGGCCGCGCTGGCGGGGCAGCGGGCACGTGGCAGAATGATAGCGGCACGTGCGTTCGCTCGACATGTACGCCGTGCCCGGCTCCCCATGCGATACCTGTACCGCATCGGCCGGTTGCGAGGATGGCACCGGGTGTACGTACTCACCCGCGCGGAGGTTACTGGCGGGGTTCAACTGGTTCCGTAGTGTCATGTTGTTCCCCGAATGACCGACGGGGGGCCGAGACGGACGTGATCGACCGTTACCCTGGACGGTACGCGCCGGACGCACCCGGCGCTGCCGGCTGAGATTCATCGAGCTGCGAGTGACTGGCAACAGAGTGTGCGTTGCGGGTGAGCGCGGCCCGAGATGCGTAGGCGACGGTGCGTGAACGGTGCCGTCGGTTAGCGAACCCGATTCGTGCGATCCGTGTAGTGGATGCCGCCACGGGTTCGTCCGCAGTGCTTCAGCCGCCCCGACCACACGAGGAGACCTCAGACTTACATGCCCACATTCGACGAGCTCGATCTCGACAGCCGCGTACTGCAGACCCTGACCGAACTCGGTTACGAGACCCCCTCGCCCATTCAGTCGGAGACCATTCCGTCGCTGCTGCAGGGGCGTGACGTGACCGGTCAGGCGCAGACCGGCACCGGCAAGACCGCCGCCTTCGGGCTGCCCATACTCTCCAGCATCGATCTCGACAAGCGCAAGAAACCGCAGGCCCTCGTGCTGGCTCCCACCCGTGAGCTGGCCATCCAGGTGGCAGAGGCGTTCCGTACCTATGCCGCCAACCTGCCCGGCCTCCGAGTGCTGCCCATCTACGGTGGACAGAGCTACGGTCCGCAGCTCGGCGGGCTGCGTGACGGCGCGCACGTGATCGTCGGCACTCCGGGTCGTCTCATCGACCACCTCGATCGGGGGTCGCTGGACCTGTCCGAGCTGAGCCACGTGGTGCTCGACGAGGCGGACGAGATGCTGCGCATGGGATTCATCGAGGACGTGGAGCGGATCCTGAAGTCCGTTCCGTCCCAGCGGCAGGTCGCGCTGTTCTCGGCGACCATGCCGAACGCCGTGCGCAAGATCAGCCAGTCCTACCTGGACAACCCCGTGGAGGTGGCGGTTCGCAGCTCCACCACCACGGCGGCCAACATCCGCCAGCGCTACTGGCAGGTGCGCGGTGTTCGCAAGGTCGACGCGCTGTCACGGCTGCTCGAGGTCGAACCGGTCGACGCGGCCATCGTGTTCGCCCGCACCAAGCAGCTCACCGAGGAACTGACCGAGCAGCTGCGGCAGCGCGGTTTCAACGCCGCCGCGATCAACGGTGACATCGCCCAGGCGCAGCGTGAGCGCACCATCGACCAGCTGCGGCAGGGCCGCACCGACATTCTCGTGGCCACCGACGTCGCCGCGCGCGGGCTGGACGTGGACCGGGTCTCCCACGTGCTCAACTACGACGCCCCTCACGACAGCGAGTCCTACGTACACCGGATCGGTCGTACCGGTCGAGCCGGCCGCAGCGGCGAGGCGATCCTGTTCGTGACTTCGCGGGAACGGCAGCTGCTGCGTTCCATCGAGAAGGCCACCGGCCAGTCCATCGAGCGGATGGACCTTCCGACGATCGAGGCGGTCAACGAGCGACGGCTCGAACGTTTCCGCCAGCGGATCACCGACACGCTGCAGAACGGCGAGCTGGAGATCTTCGAACAGCTGGTGCGCGACTACGAGCAGAACAGCGAGGTTCCCGCGGCCAGGGTGGCAGCGGCGCTCGCGAGTATGACCCAGGGCGACCGTCCGCTGCTGTTGCAACCGGAGCCCGAGCCCGAGTCGAAATCCCGTCGCAACTCGCAGCGCTCCGCCGAGTTCGAGTCCTCGGACTCCGACACGGCCATGTTCCGGGTGGAGGTCGGTCGTCGCAATCGCGTGACCCCCAGTGCCCTGGTGGGGGCGCTGGCCAACGAGGGCGGCCTTTCCAGCAAGCGGATCGGGCACATCGACATCCGTGACGAGCACACGCTCGTGGAGCTGCCCGCCGAGATCCCGGAGGAGATGCTGCGCAAGCTGCGCAAGACGCAGGTCGCCGGACGTGGACTGCGGATCAGCCGCACCGAGGGAGAGCCACCTCGTCGTTCCGGTGGCGGCTGGTCCCGCAGGCCCGGCGGCAGGGAGCGCTCGAGTTCCCGGCGCAAGGGGCGTGCCGGTGCGGGAGGACCGCGTTCCGGCGGTGACAAGCGTCCGGCGGTCGATCGAGGCTGACGATCGGTTCGTGTCCCTGTCCGCCTTCGGGCACCGTAGGTGGGCGGTTACCCTCGGCGTAGGAACATCGACGACTCTGGAGCCCGTGACCCCGTGTTCGACACTCTTTCCGACCGGCTCACTTCGGTCCTGAAGAACCTGCGCGGCAAAGGGCGCCTGTCCGAGGCGGACATCGACGCCACCGCGCGCGAGATCCGTATCGCGTTGCTGGAAGCCGACGTGGCACTGCCGGTGGTGCGCGGCTTCATCTCGGGAGTCAAGGAGCGGGCCAAGGGCACCGAGGTGTCCCAGGCCCTCAACCCCGCCCAGCAAGTGATCAAGATCGTCAACGAGGAGCTGGTCGGCATCCTCGGTGGCGAGAAACGGGATCTCACGCTCGCGAAGAAGCCACCCACGGTGATCCTGCTCGCGGGGTTGCAGGGTTCCGGTAAGACCACGTTGGCGGGCAAGCTGGCCAAGTGGCTCACCGGGCAGGGACACACCCCGATGCTCGTGGCCTGCGACCTGCAGCGCCCCAACGCCGTGACGCAGTTGCAGGTGGTGGGGGAGCGTGCCGGTTCGCAGGTCTTCGCTCCCGAGCCGGGCAACGGTGTCGGCGACCCCGTGGACGTCGCGCGTCGCGGTGTCGCCGAGGCGGAACGTGCCCAGCACGACGTCGTCATCGTCGACACCGCGGGACGCCTCGGTGTCGACGAGGAGATGATGCAGCAGGCCTCGGACATCCGCGACGCGGTGAATCCGAACGAGATCCTGTTCGTGGTCGACGCCATGATCGGTCAGGACGCCGTGAGCACCGCCGAGGCGTTCCGTGACGGAGTCGGCTTCAACGGCGTGGTGCTGACCAAGCTCGACGGTGACGCGCGGGGCGGTGCCGCGCTGTCGGTCCGCCAGGTCACCGGTGAGCCCATCATGTTCGCCTCCAACGGCGAGAAGATCGAGGACTTCGACGTCTTCCATCCCGACCGGATGGCCAGTCGCATCCTCGGCATGGGCGACATGCTCACGCTGATCGAGCAAGCCGAGCAGGCCTTCGACGCGGATCGCGCCGAGCAGGCCGCCGAGAAGCTCGGCACCGGCGAGCTCACGCTGGAGGACTTCCTGGAGCAGATGCAGGCGGTCCGGCGTATGGGGCCGTTGCAGAATCTGGTCGGCATGCTGCCCGGCGCCAACCAGATGAAGGACCAGCTCGCCAACTTCGACGAGGCGCACCTCGACAGGGTGCAGGCCATCATCCGGGGCATGACCCCGGCCGAACGTGCCGACCCGAAGATTATCAACGCCTCTCGCAGGCAGCGGATCGCCAATGGCTCCGGTGTGCGGGTCAGCGACATCAACGACCTGGTCAGCAGGTTCTTCGAGGCCCGCAAGATGATGCAGCAGATGGCGGGCCAGTTCGGCGGCGGTGGTGGTGGGGGCCGCAAGGCCACCAAGAAGGACAAGGGCAAGAAGGGCAAGAAGGGCAAGAACAAGGGGCCGACGCAGCCCAAGGCGGCACGCGGCGGTATGCCCGGTGGTCTTCCCGGCATGCCCGGAGGCCAGCAGGGTGCCGACCCGTCCCAGCTGCCGGGCGGGCTCAACCAGCTTCCCCCCGGATTCGACCCCTCGAAACTCGACTTCGGCAAGAAGAAGAAGTAACCCCGCGCTCGCGGTCGCTCACCGGACTCCCGAAGCGGTCGGCGAGCGCCCCGGGAAGCGGTACCACCGGAAGCGTCCGACCGGAGGCACCCCACGGGCCCGTGGAACGCGGGTCCGTGGCCGTGGGCCGGGCCCGGTCGCGAGGAGCGGTTCGATGACCGAGGAGCGTTCGTGACGGCTCTGCACCTGCGTGGTGTGCTGCTGCCCGAGGGCAGATCGCGCGATCTGTGGATCAGTGACGGTCTGATCAGCACCGAACCGGTCGAGGACGCCGTAACCATCCTCGACGGCGGGTACGTGCTACCCGGCCCGGTGGACGCGCACTGCCACGTCGGTATCGGTCCGGACGGACCGGTGGACCTCGACGAGGCGGTGACCCAGGCGGAGACCGACGCGGCAGCGGGGACCCTGTTGATCAGGGACTGTGGCTCTCCGGTGGACACCACGCCGCTCCAGTCCCGCCCCGACCTTCCCCGGATCATTCGCGCCGGTAGGCATCTGGCACGGCCGAAGCGCTACATACCGAAGCTCGCCGAACAGCTCGACGAACCGGAGGAGCTTCCGGAAGCGGTGGCGAGACAGGCCGCCCAGGGCGACGGTTGGGTCAAGCTGGTCGGTGACTGGATAGACCGTTCGGTGAGGGACCTGGCTCCGCTCTGGAACCCGGACGTGCTGCACAAGGCCGTCGAGACCGCGCATCGACACGGGGCCCGGGTCACCGCGCACGTCTTCGGGGAACAGGCGCTGGCAGGGCTGCTGGACGCGGGGATCGACTGCATCGAGCACGGTACGGGGCTCGACGACGCGATGATCGAGCGGATGGCGCGTGACGGCATCGCGCTGGTCCCCACACTGATCAATATCGAGAACTTCCCCGCCTTCGCGGCCGCCGCCACCAAGTACCCGGACTACGCGTCACACATGCACCGGCTCCATCGTGACGGAGACCGCACCGTGCGCAAGGCCGTCGAGGCCGGAGTTCCCGTCTACGCGGGCACCGACGCCGGTGGTGGTATCGAGCACGGCAGGCTCGTCGACGAGATCGTCGCGTTGCACCGGGTGGGGATGTCTCGGGAACAGGCGCTGGGCGCCGCGACCTGGTCCGCCCGCCGCTGGCTCGGCTTCGCGGGGTTGGAGCACGGTGCCGAGGCCGATCTGGTCTGCTACGCCTCGGACCCGCGGGCTGATCTGGATGCGCTGCGCTCCCCGGAGCGAATCCTGTTGCGCGGCGGTGTGCTGCGGTGACGAACCACTCAGGTGGTCACTCCTCGGATCCGCGCGTCCCGTCCCGGTGGTATATCCAGGTGCCGACCCCCCGATGTCGGCGGTAGTCTGTCGAACCGGCGGGGACGGGTCGTTCCGTGCCCCGGAAGTCACCTGGATCGCACGGAGGCGCCCGTGACGGCACCGCAGTCATCCGGATCCGGCGGAGACGTTGATCCGGAACAGTCCGACGCGGCCATTCCGAGTCCGGACGGCAGGTCGACCGTGGCGACGGGCCCGCGATGGGGCTTCGGGGCCTTCTTCCTCGCGGAGGCCGTGTTCGTGCTGGTGTCGGTGGGACTCGCGGCCCTGGTCGGGGACTTCGGTGAGCAGGGTTGGATGGGGCCCGTTTTCGTGCTCGTGCTGATGGCTCCCACGGTGCTGGCCGGTCTGGTGGCCGTCGTCGCGACCATGGTGCGTGGGAACGGGCCGGTGCGGGACTTCGGGCTGCGGTGGCGACGCTCCGATGTGCGGACGGGGCTGATCATCGGTTTCTGCGGATTGGTGCTGAGTACCGTCGCCTCGGCGCTCTGGACCCGCTGGGTCGGTGCGGATCAGGCCAACTCCGCCGTGGGAAGTCTGCTCGAGGACATCCGACTTCCCCCGGTGCTGGCAGTGATCATTTTTCTGCACGTGTGGCTGATCGCACCGGTCTGCGAGGAGCTGCTCTACCGCGGTCTGCTCTGGGGAGCGATGGAGCGGCTCAGGTTCAGCCAGCTGACCGTTTTTCTGCTCACCACCGCGATATTCGCCATCGGGCACTTCGAACCCGCCCGTACGCTGCTGCTGATCGTGATAGCGATCCCGATAGGGCTGGCCCGCCTGGTTACCGGAAGGTTGACTGCTAGCGTCGTGGCACACCAGGTGAACAACTTCCTGCCCGCGCTGGGGCTGTTGCTCATGTCGCTGGGCATGTTGCCTGCCTGAGAGACCGGTCGGGGATCCGTTCCTCGGGACCTTCCGCTCCGGCGGTGTGCCCGAGCCGGAGACCGTGGGCTCCTGCCCGAAAACGGGTCTGGCACAATAGGGAGCTGTTCGCCACGAGCGGGCTCTCTCACCGCTTCGTGGCTGGTCGAAGTATGAGCATCCCGGCGCTTCCGGCGCTGGTGCACAGTGATGCTCACCGGAGCACGAACGAGAGTTTGAGGAGCACCACCACCCGTGGCAGTTAAGATCAAGTTGATGCGGTTGGGCAAGATCCGTGAACCGCACTACCGTATTGTCGTGGCCGACGCGAAGACCCGCCGTGACGGCAGGGACATCGAGACCATCGGCCAGTACCACCCCAAGCAGCAGCCGAGTCACATCCAGGTGAACTCCGAGCGTGCGCAGTACTGGCTCGGCGTCGGTGCCCAGCCCACCGAGCGGGTTCAGCACCTGCTCAAGGTCACCGGTGACTGGCAGAAGTTCAAGGGGCTTCCCGGAGCCGAGGGCTCGCTGCAGGTGAAGGAAGCCAAGACCCCCAAGCAGGAGCTTTTCGAGGCAGCGCTGGCCGCCGCCGACGAGGAGCCGGGCGCGGACGCCACCACCCCGAAGAAGAAGGGTGGCGGCAAGAAGTCCGAGTCCTCCGCCGCTGCGGACGAGAACAAGGAGCAGGCCGAGGAAGGCCAGGAGTGACTGTCCTCGCCGACGCGTTGGAGCACCTCGTCCGGGGGATCGTTGACAATCCCGACGAGGTGCGTGTCGAGTCGTTGACCACTCGCCGTGGTCGTACTCTCGAAGTTCACGTCAATCCCGACGACCTCGGCAAGGTGATCGGCCGGGGTGGTCGGACCGCCACCGCGTTGCGCACCGTCGTTTCCGGCGTGGGCGGCCGTGGCATCAGGGTCGACGTGGTCGATACCGATCGCTGAGAACCCCATGATGGCCGAGCAACAGGCGGCTCCACTCGTGGTTGGTCGTGTGGTCAAACCGCACGGAATCCAGGGCGAGTTGGTAGTGGAGATCCGCACGGACAGTCCGGAACGTCGTTTCGTCGTGGGCGCCGTACTCGGAGTGCTGTGGAAGTCCCGGGGAACGCGTCCCGAGTCGCTCGAACTGGCGGCCGTCCGGTGGCACGCCGGACGGCTGCTGGTCAAAGCCGTCGAAGTGACCACGCGTGAGGACGCCGAGCGTCTTCGGGGCGTGCTGCTCGGTGTTCGGCCGGACGAACTGGAACAACTCGAGGATCCGGACGAGTTCCACGACCACGAGTTGGAAGGACTGCGGGCGGTCCGCCCGGACGGTGCCGAGCTGGGCAGTCTGCTCGGTGTGCTGCACGCCCCGGCGGGGGAGTTGTTGCGGTTGTCGCTCCCGGACGGACGGGAGGCCCTGGTGCCGTTCGTCGCCGACATCGTCGTCGACGTGGACACCGACCACGGCACCGTCACCATCGACCCTCCCGAGGGGCTCCTGGAACTCTTCTGAGCCGATGACGAACCGCCGTTTCCCATCGGGGAACGTCCGTTCACGGTCCCGCCCCCGAGTCCGGTGCTTGTTTCCCGCCGTGGCCTCGGCTCGCGGCCGTGCGGTTCGACTGGTCGGCGGCCCGATCCCGGAAAGGAGCTGTGTTGCGGATCGACGTGTTGACGATCTTTCCCGATTATCTGGCTCCGGTACGGGAGGCCCTGTTGGGGAAGGCGATCGAGCGGGGCAGGATCTCCGTGGGGGTCTACGACCTGCGTGACTGGGCCCACGATGTCCATCGCTCGGTCGATGACAGTCCCTACGGGGGCGGCCCCGGCATGGTGATGAAACCGGACGTGTGGGGTGAGGCGCTCGACAGCGTGGCCGCCGAGGCGGCGGAAACCCCCCGTCTGGTCGTCCCCACGCCCGCCGGGGTGCCGTTCGACCAGCACACTGCCCGTCGCTGGGCCCGCGAAGAGCGCCTGATCTTCGCCTGTGGCCGTTACGAAGGCATCGACCAGCGAGTCATCGACGACGCCGCCCGGAGGATGCCGGTCGAGGAGGTCTCCATCGGCGATTACGTCCTCGTCGGTGGTGAGGTGGCCGCGCTGACCATGATCGAGGCCGTGGTGCGGTTGTTGCCCGGGGTACTCGGTAACCCGGCCTCGGCGGAGCAGGACTCGTTCTCGGACGGACTGCTGGAGGGGCCGAGCTACACGCGCCCGGAAACCTGGCGGGGGCTCTCCGTCCCCGATGTGCTGCGCTCCGGTGACCACGCGGCGGTGCGTCGCTGGCGCAGAGAGCAGGGTTTGGAACGTACGCTGCGTCGCCGTCCCGAGCTGCTCGACACGCTCCCTCCGGAGGAACTGGACGAGCACGACCGGGCACTGCTGGACCGGTTGCGACGGGAGCGTGCCTCGTCCGGCGAGGAATAGTGGGAACGGCGAGTCCGCCGGGCTCGCTTGCCGGGGAGGGTCGCTTCGACGCTCTGGTGTCCGGTGACGTCGGGGCTCGTTCGGAGGCGACGAACCCGGCTGATAAGCTGCCCGGTGAGAAAATGCGACCGGTGCGGTGGCAGTACCACCGGTAATCGCTTTTCCGTTCCGGCGGACGTCTTCCTCGTGGTACGAGGTGACGCAAAACGGCTCGGTGACTACCCGGGGCCCGATCGGTGTTGTCGGGTAGGTCACAGGGGAATCCGCGCGGCCCGTCAGGGCCGAGAGGCGGATCGGTCGCCGTGACGAGAGTCGCGGCTCGCCCGAACAGATTTCACTGTCGTGAGTGAACGTTCAACGACACGGATGAGGACGGACCACCGATGAACAAGCTGGACGCGCTGGACGCCCAGTCGATGCGTTCCGACATCCCAGACTTCCGGCCCGGCGACACGCTGAAGGTCCACGTCCGCGTCATCGAGGGTTCGCGCGAGCGTGTCCAGGTCTTCCAGGGTGTGGTCATCCGCCGGCAGGGCGGTGGCATCCGGGAGACCTTCACCGTTCGCAAGGTCTCCTTCGGTGTCGGCGTGGAGCGGACCTTCCCGGTGCACAGCCCCAACATCGCCAAGATCGAGGTCGCCACACGTGGCGACGTTCGGCGGGCGAAGCTGTACTACCTGCGTAACCGGGTCGGCAAGGCTGCGCGAGTCAAGGAGAAGAAGCTGGCCAAGTCCTCCTCCTGACGCGCTGCCGCGCCGGTGGCAGCTATCGACCACCGGACGGAACGCCATCGACGATGCACGGTCCCGAAGCTCGGGGCCGTGCATTTTGTCGTTCCGCTCCCGAGTACTCGGAGTTCCCGAATGCTCGGAGTCCTCCGCCCCGCTTCTCGGGGCGCCCCACGGAGCCGCGGCATCGGCCACGTGTCTTCGGATGCGGTGATTCGTGTCGGCTGGTTTCCTTCGATCAGGTGAAACCGACACGGTTGGTTCCGGGACATCGTGCCCGATCGTCGGTCACCCGAGTCGACAACCGCGCGGGGTGATCGTGACAGATCGGTAAAAGTGCACCGCAACCGTGATGAATCCGGCGACTGTTACGCGTGTCCCGTCGTGGGGTCGCGGGAGACGGGCTTCGTGTATCCAGTAGCCTGGCCGCGTGGCCGACGTCATGCGTTCCCAAGGACCCGACGAGGACCCTGCGGAGGGCTCCTCGGACGAGCAGGCAGCCGCCGAACAGGCGGACGAGACGCGCTCCTCGGCGCGAAACGCCTCGAAGCGGTCCGGAAAGTCCAAGAAGGGCTCCTTCTGGTGGGAACTGTTCGTCCTGATAAGCACCGCGCTGGTGCTGACCGTGCTGCTGCAGCTGTTCGTCGCGCGGGTGTTCCTGATCCCTTCACGCTCGATGGAGCAGACGCTGCACGGCTGTGACGGATGCAGCAACGACCGGATCCTCGTCGACAAGATCACCTACCGGTTCAGCGATCCCCAGCCGGGCGACGTGGTCGTGTTCAGCGGACCGAAGAGCTGGATGGCCGACGAGGGTGGTGTATCCGAACCCACCAATCCGGTGGTCGGTTTCTTCCAACGCGTCGGTTCGCTGCTCCACCTGGTCGAGCCCGTCGAGAAGGACTTCGTCAAGCGCGTGATCGCCACCGGCGGGCAGACCGTGGAGTGCTGTGACGAGCAGAACCGGGTTCTGGTGGAGGGCGAGCCGCTCGACGAGCCCTACATCTACTGGGCTCCCGGATCCCCGCAGGAGCAGGAGGAGTTCGGTCCGGTGACCGTGCCGGAGGATCACCTCTGGGTCATGGGGGACAACCGGAACAACTCGCTGGACTCCAGGTACCAGGGGGGCGGTGGTCGCGCCGGTGCCGTTCCGGTCGACAACGTGGTCGGTAAGGCGCAGGTGATTCTGCTGCCGCCCGGACGGTGGCAAGGTATCGAGGAATCGAACCCGCAGGCCGTGGCGCTCGGTCCTGACGAGGATTCGTGGTCCGGATCCCCCGGCTGGGAAGGACTGCGGTACCTGGTGGTCGTACCGGCCGTGTGGTCGACTCGCCGCGGTTCGCTGGTTGCAGCACGCTCGCGTACGTGGGAGCGACACTGAGCTTGCGGAACAAATCCGCTGAGCTGGGGTTGCCGCGCACCATCGTGCGCAGGGACTCCGGTAGCTGGGCACTGCAGAACGCACTGGAACGTCGGGGGCTCGGCCCCGTGGCCGGTGTCGATGAGGCGGGGCGCGGCGCTTGCGCCGGTCCGTTGGTGGTCGCCGCCTGCGTCCTGCGCGCGGGCTCGGGGCGTCGGTTCGACGGTTTGACCGACTCCAAGCTGCTCACCGCACGTGCTCGTGATCACTGGTTCGAGGTCGTCCGTGCATCGGCGGTGGGATACTGCGTGGTTTCGGTCGAACCAGCCGAGGTCGACGCGATGGGGGTGCACGTCGCCAACCTGGAAGGAATGCGCCGTGCGGTCGCCGGTCTCGGGGTTCATCCCGGTTACGTGCTCACCGACGGTTTCCGGGTGGAGGGGTTGGCCGCTCCCAGCGTGGCAGTGCGCAAGGGGGACCGGGTGGCCGGTTGCGTGGCGGCGGCTTCCGTGCTCGCGAAGGTCAGCCGGGACCGGAAGATGAACGAGTTGCACGTCTCGTGCCCGGAATACGGTTTCGACGTGCACAAAGGGTATTCGACAGCGCGACACACCTCCGCTCTCCGGTTACACGGTCCCACCACGGAGCATCGTTGGAGTTACTCGAACGTGGTGGAGGCCGCGGTCACTCACGGTATGCGTTCGCCACGAGGCAACAGTAGTGAATCCGGATCGTTCGATGCTTTTGATCAAGCTGTGATGGACAATGGGAGTGCCGCCATTGGGCATCCGTGGACCGATCAGTGACAGGAAAGGGCTCGCACAGCCATGAGCGCCGAGGATCTCGAGAAGTACGAGACCGAGATGGAGCTGCAACTCTACAAGGAGTACCGCGACATCGTCGGTCAGTTCACCTACGTGGTGGAGACCGAACGGCGTTTCTACCTGGCCAACGGGGTGGACGTTCAGGTGCGCAACTCGGATACCGAGGTGTATTTCGAGGTGGTCATGTCGGATGCCTGGGTTTGGGACATGTACCGCCCCGCCCGGTTCGTCAAGAACGTTCGAGTGATCACGTTCAAGGACGTCAACGTCGAGGAACTCGACAAACCGGAACTCCGGCTGCCGGAGAGCGGGACGCCGTTCGGCTGACGGTTCGCGTGTTCGCTCCTGGTCCCGAGGAGGCCGGTGTGCGGGTCGAGTGCCACGGGAAGTGCCGGGGACTCGTCATGGGGCCGCTCGTCGTCTCCCCGTGCCCTCGTCACTTCCCGGACGTGGCCGGTCGCCGGCTCACGTGCCGGCATCGGCCACGTCGGCGAGTTCCGGCACGGATCGGTGGGCCACGGGTACGTGGTTGTCCACATCTTCCGCGGTGCTACACAACCGAATGATTCGAGTTTGGTGGGCGCGTAGCGCTCCGTGCAGGTTGGAAGTGTCCGATCCAACCGATCCCGGAGGCGCCCATGACACCGAAACCCATCATCGGAGCAGTCTCGGACGACGACACGCACGGCAGAAGACACGCTCTGGGGAGAGCGGGCGAGCGGCTGGCGGCGGAGTATCTCCGGCAACGGGGCCTGGTGGTGCTCTCCCGTAACTGGAGCTGCCCGCAGGGGGAGCTCGACATCGTCTGTACCGACGGGCGCCGCGTGATCGTCTGTGAGGTCAAGACGCGATCCGGGATCGATTACGGTTCCCCGGTCGAGGCGGTGAGCCCGCACAAGGTACGCAAACTGCGAGAGGTCGCCGCCGCCTGGCTCCGGGCCCACGACGTCCGCAACTGTCCGGTTCGGTTCGACGTGCTGTCCGTGCTGTGGCCACCCGACTCGCCGGTGCGCATCGAGCACCACGAGGAGGTGTGCTGAGTTGGCGCTGCACACCACCTGGGCGGTGGCGCTGTTCGGTGTGGACGGTGTGCTGGTCGAGATCGAGTCCGACGTCCGCAGTGGTGGTATTCCCAGTGTTCAGCTGCTGGGGCTGCCGGACGCGGCACTGCAGGAATCGAAGAATCGGGTCCGTGCCGCGATCAGGAACTCCGGGGAGCACTGGCCGCAGTCCTGCGTCACCCTGGCGTTGTCACCGGCCGCCATGCCGAAGACCGGAACCTCGTTCGACACCGCCCTGGCCATGGCGGTACTCGCCGGGGCCGAACGCGTGCCCGCCGGCAGGCTCGACGGAACGGTCTTTTTCGGGGAGCTGGCACTGGACGGTCGTATCCGTCCGGTAAGCGGACTCGTGCCCGGACTGTTGGCAGCCGTCGCGGGTGGGATGCGACGTGCGGTCGTGCCGCTGGAAGGGCTGCGGGAAGCCGGGCTCGTCGAGCGGATCGAGATCCTCGGTGCCGAGACCCTGCGGGAGGTGATCGACTGGACACGGGGCGCCGGAGAGCTGTGGTCCGGTTCCTCCCCGGCGGACGAGGGTGTGCCTCGGTCGTCTCCGGCACCGGATCTGGTCGACGTCCTCGGGCAACCGGAGGCGCGATGGGCACTGGAGATAGCGGCGGCGGGTGGCCATCATCTCCTGATGGTCGGCCCGCCCGGGACGGGCAAGACGATGTTGGCGGGACGCCTGCCCGGCTTGCTTCCGGAACTGTCGGCACCACGGGCTCTGGAGACCACCGCGGTGCACTCCGTCGCGGGTGAACTGTGCGAGAACGCCACACTGCTGCGTACTCCGCCGTTCGTGGCTCCGCACCACTCGATATCCCTTCCCGGCCTGATAGGCGGCGGAACCGGACTCGCCAGACCGGGGGCCGTCAGTCGCGCCCATCACGGGGTGCTGTTCCTGGACGAAGCCTGCGAATGGGGGACGAAACGCCTGGAATCCATGCGGACCGCCCTCGAGGAGGGGGAGATCCGGTTGTCCAGGAGTGAGGGCACCCTGCGCTATCCGGCCCGGTTCCAGCTGGTCATGGCCACCAATCCGTGTCCCTGCGCACCAGCCAGGGACATCGACTGCCAGTGCACACCGCACGCTCGGCGAAAGTACTTCAGCAGGCTTTCCGGGCCGTTGTTGGACCGTATCGACCTGTGGGTGCGGATGCGTCCGATGTCCACGATGGAGCTGCCCGACGACGAATCCCCGGAACCCTCCGCCACGGTGCGCGAGCGGGTCTCAAGGGCACACCGAACCGCTCTCCTGCGGTGGGAGAAGCACGGCTGGCGTTCGAACTCCGAAGTTCCCGGCCCCGTGCTACGACGTGAGTTCCCATTGCCGGACAGTGCCACGAGACTGTTGGACAAAGGACTCGACACGGGTGCGTTGACGGCGAGGGGAGCCGACCGGTGTCTGCGTGTCGCCTGGACGCTGAGTGATCTGGACGGGGCGGAACGCCCCGACGTGGATCACGTGGCCGCCGCCCTGCGGTTCCGTGACAGGACCACCGCATGAGCGTCTCCGCCGGAGCAGTGAGCCACGAGCGATTGTGTGCCTGGGCGTATCTCTCCGCCGTCGTCGAACCACCGGCACCGGCGTCCTACGGTTTCGTCGCGGTGCACGGTGCCGAGATCGCCGCCGACCGGATTCGGTCGGGCAACGTTCCCGGCGCGGTGGTCAACGAGACCGCTGCTCGTCGTGAGCACGTGTGCGGTGCCGAACTACTGGAACGTGCCCACCGGTCCGGAATTCGGCTGGTCACTCCCGAACACGGGGAATGGCCCGGTTCCCGGAGCGCCTTTCTGGAGGGAGCTACCGAGGTCGGATTGTCCGGGTTGGCCCCTCCGATGGCACTCTGGTGCCGTGGGAACGTCTCACCGGAAGCCGTGTCGCGCAGTGCGGTCGCGGTGGTCGGCGCCCGTGCCGCGACCGGTTACGGCGAGTCCTGCGCGGCGGAACTGGGGTACGAACTGGCCCGTTCCGGAACGACGGTGGTCTCGGGAGCCGCCTACGGAATCGACGGTGCCGCACACCGCGGTGCACTCGCCGCCGGTGGAGCCACCGCGGCGATTCTGGCCTGTGGCCCGGAACTCGACTATCCGGCGGGACACGCCAGGCTCATCGCACGTATCGCCGAGAACGGACTGGTGTGCAGCGAGTACCCACCCGGCACACCACCGAGGAAACACCGGTTCCTGGTCCGCAACCGCCTGATCGCCGCCGTGACCGACGGGACCGTGGTGGTGGAGGCGGGGCTCCGGAGCGGGGCGGGCAACACCGCGACCACCACCGACACCCTGGGACTGCCGGTGATGGCCGTGCCCGGACCGGTCACCTCGGCCAATTCGTCCGGTTGCCACGAGTTGATCCGTTCCGGAAAGGCCGTACTGGTGACCGGAGCCCCGGACGTTCTGGAGCTCGTTTCGGATATCGGTACCGCCCGGGCGCCGGAACGTGAACCCACCCCGCGTCCCACGGACGAACTCGACGAGGTTTCCAAACGTGTCCACGATTCACTCTCGCCGACCCGGCGTCGTACCGTCGAACAACTGGCACACGAGACGGGGATAACGCGAAAGTCGGTGGTCACCTGCCTGAGTGCGTTGGAGATTTCCGGATTCGTCCGGTGTGACGATCGAGGATGGACACGTTGCGACCAGTGAGATGCCGAGCGCGTATCGTGGCGTCGTGCTACTTGAATCCGGCGAATGCACCCAGCGACGTCACTCGGCATGAATCAGAAACGTTCCCAGCAGTCGACCAGACCGGACCTGCTCGCGACCCGTCGAGGTCTTCCCACCGAACTGGCTACGGCAGTCGATCGTTTCGAGCGGTACCTGGCGTGGGAGAGAGGGCTGTCCCGCCATACCGTGCGTGCCTACGTCACCGATGTCGTGTCGTTACTGGAACACTTCGGTGCGGAGTACGCGGGGGAGGCGCCGGGGCTTCACGAACTCGGTATCGACTCGCTTCGTTCCTGGCTGAGTGCCGAGCACGAACGAGGTACCAGTAGAACCACACTCGCCCGTCGTGCGGCGGCCGTCAGGGCTTTCACCGCTTGGGCGCATCGCCGGGAGCTGTTGGCGGATGACCCCGGGCCTCGGTTGTCCGTTCCGGGTGGCCCACGTGGGTTGCCGTCCGTCCTTCGCGAGGATCAGGCGGACTCGGCGCTGCGTGCGGCCGCCGCCGGGGCCGAGCAGGAGGACCCCGTGGCGCTACGTGATCACGCGGTGCTCGAACTGCTCTACGCGACCGGTGTGCGGGTCTCCGAACTGTGCGGACTCGACCTGGAGCACATCGATCACGAACGCAGCATGCTGCGCGTAATCGGCAAGGCCGACCGGCAGCGGGCGGTTCCGTTCGGTGTTCCGGCCGCACGTGCCCTGGCCCGTTGGTTGGAGATCGGACGCCCGGAGCTGTCCGGTTCCGCATCGGGGAACGCCCTGCTCCTCGGTGTTCGCGGTGCTCGGCTCAATCCGCGCAGTGTGCGACGTATCGTCCACGACGCCGTCAGCACCGTCCGCGACGCCGGTCGGCTGAGTCCGCACGGTCTGCGTCACTCCGCTGCGACGCATCTTCTCGAAGGAGGCGCGGACCTGCGTAGCGTACAGGAGTTGCTCGGTCACGCTACGCTTTCGACAACGCAGCTCTACACTCACGTGACCGTCGAACGGTTGAAGGCGATCCATGAGCGAACCCACCCCCGTTCCTGACGATGCCGGGGGCGCGGCCCGAGCGGCCACCGCGCGATCAGGCATGCGGCCCGCCGACGAGGCGGAGGAGACGGAGCAGCACCCCCGGCACGGCAACGGACACCGCGGCGACGGTGTCTCCCGATTCGACTCGATGCTTCGGAAGGCGTGGTGGCCGCAGGGCGGTACCGCCACCGCGGGCCACGCCGAGGATCGTGAGGGCGAAGACGTGGAGGCCGGAATAGTCGCACTGTGGCAGGCATTCGGCCGGAGCCGAGAACAGCGGCTTCGTGACCGGTTGGTGCTGCACTACGCGCCGCTGGTCAAGTACGTGGCCGGCCGTATCGGCACCGGACTGCCCGCCCACGTGGAGGTCTCCGATCTGATCCAGTCCGGCGTGTTCGGACTCGTCGACGCGATCGAGAAGTTCGAACCCGAGCGAGGACTGAAGTTCGAGACCTATGCCATGCAGCGCATTCGCGGGGCCATCCTCGACGATCTGCGAGCGCAGGACTGGGTTCCGCGTTCGGTGCGCAGCCGTGCCCGGGACGTCGAGCGCGCGTTGGAGCGGCTGGAGGCCAAGATGCAACGCACTGCCACCGACTCGGAACTGGCCGAGGAACTCTCGCTGTCCGTCGAGGAGCTGCGTGAGTTGTTCGCGCAGCTGCAGATGACCAGTGTGGTGGCGCTCGACGATCTCATCGGAGTAGGACGAGGCACCGCTTCGCTGGCCGAAACGCTGCCGGACGACCGTGCCGAGGATCCGGTCAACACCTTGGTCGACCGCGACAGCAGACGTCAGCTGGCAGAGGCGGTGGAGCGGCTGAGCGAACGGGACCGCATCGTGGTGACGCTGTACTACTTCGAGAATCTCACCCTCGCCGAGATCGGAAAGGTGCTCGGGGTCACCGAGTCCAGAGTGTGTCAGCTGCACACCAGGGCTGTGTTGCGCCTACGGGGGAAACTGACCGAGCCGGGAAACTGAGCTGGAGCGGTGTACCCGCTCGGGGCCGCGCCACGGCAGTAGTCGGACATCGCCCGTGACGAGTCGGAGTAGCGGGTCGAGATAGGTGTCGTGGTCGCGGAGCCCCCAGTGCAGGCACGTGTGCGGCTTCTTCGCGGCGCATTCGGGGTGATCTCGGGTTACGCTGCCGATGATCTCGCCTCGCTCGACCGGCTGCCCGGCGGTGACTTCGGGAAGCACGGGTTCGTAGGTGGTGCTCAGGCCGTTGCCGTGGCCGATGGCGATCACATGCCTGTCCACCACGAACCCGGCGTGTTCGACCGTTCCGGCCGCCGCGGCGAGAACCGCTTCGCCGGTAGACGCCCGTAGGTCCACTCCCCGATGGCCCGGACCGTAGCGGTTCGGGGGTTTTCGGAACCCCCGAACCACTTCCACCGACCCGCGCAACGGCTCACGCAGCCGGAAACCGGTTGTGCTCGTGCCGGCGGGTTCCCCGGTGGGAGCCGCGGGAACGTCGGGGCCGCTCGACGCGGTGACGGTTCCGGTTCCCAGAGCCAGCACCAGTGCTACTGCCCAACCACGCATGCGGATCACCCTGCCGGAGCCGTGCGCTCACCGGCCAGGCCCGATTTCCCACCGGGTGGACCGATCGGGGAGCTGTGGAAAATCGCCACCGCGATGTGGTTGCCACCTGTTGTGGCGTACACTCGTTCCCGCGACTCGTCCTCCGGCGAGTTCGACTTCGCGTACGCGCGTATCGATCGCATCACCTCCGGATTCCGTGCTCGGAGTCCGTCTCTCGGATCGGTCGGGGTTCTTCGTTCCGACGAGCTCCGCGGATCGGTCCCGACGAGAGCCTCCGTGTGGGTTGCCCGGGTACGGCAACCGGTACGAGAGGGCTTCCGCCGTCGGTGGCGGAAGCACGGTCCGGTGCGGGGCAACGGTGCGGCGGTCACGAGGAGGCGTCCGCGGTCCCGGTCTCACCGAGTGTGTCCGGGCGACGGCTCCGCGCGTACCAGGGTGGTGGGTCACCCGGCTCATCACGGCAACCGAAATCGCGCGCCGTCGAACGGCGCGCCCGACACGTGAGGTGCGAAGCAGGCCATGGCCGTCGTCACCATGAAGCAGTTGCTCGACAGCGGTGTGCATTTCGGGCACCAGACCCGCCGCTGGAACCCGAAGATGAAGCGCTACATCTTCACCGAGCGCAACGGCATCTACATCATCGATCTGCAGAAGACCCTGTCCTACATCGACGGGGCTTACGACTTCGTCAAGCAGACCGTCGCCCACGGCGGCACCATTCTGTTCGTCGGGACGAAGAAGCAGGCGCAGGAAGCCATCGCCGAGCAGGCGCAGCGCGTCAACATGCCGTTCGTCAACCAGCGCTGGTTGGGCGGCATGCTCACCAACTTCCAGACCGTGCACCGTCGGCTGCAGCGTCTCAAGGAACTGGAGACGATGGAGCAGACCGGTGGTTTCGAGGGGCGCACCAAGAAGGAGATCTTGATGCTGACCCGCGAGAAGGAGAAACTGGAGCGCACGCTCGGCGGTATCCGTGACATGTCCAAGGTCCCGAGCGCGATCTGGATCGTGGACACCAAGAAGGAGCACATCGCGGTCGGTGAGGCCCGCAAGCTGGGGATCCCGATCGTCGCCATCCTCGACACGAACTGTGATCCGGACGAGGTGGACTACCCCATCCCCGGCAACGACGACGCGATCCGCTCGGCGGCCATGCTGACCCGCGTGGTCGCGGACGGTGTCGCGGAGGGCCTGATGGCCCGGAGCGGCCGCGGCGAGAGCGCCGAGACCGGCGAGAACCAGCAGGCAGCTTCCGAGGAGCCGCTCGCGGAGTGGGAGAAGGAACTGCTCACCGGTTCCGGTGAGTCCGAGGCCGCCGCGAACTCCGAGGCAGGCCAGCAGCCGGCGCAGTCCTGACGAACGGGGGCGCGCCCGCGCCTGTCGGGCGGGCGCGCCCCGTCACTTCGATTTCCCCACCGCGTACACACTCCGACGAGGACGGACAACGCACGATGGCGAACTACAGTGCGGCCGATGTGAAGCGTCTCCGCGACGTCACCGGCTCCGGCATGATGGATTGCAAGAAGGCGCTCGAGGAGACCGAGGGCGACTTCGACAAGGCGATCGAGAACCTGCGCATCAAGGGCGCCAAGGACGTGGGCAAGCGGGCCGAGCGCTCCACCGCGGAAGGTCTGGTCGCGGGCGGTAACGGCGTCCTGATCGAGTTCAACAGCGAGACGGACTTCGTCGCCAAGAACGACGAGTTCGTGGAACTGGCCGACAGGATCGTGGCCGCCGCCAAGGAGGCGGGCTCGGCCGACGTCGAGACGGTCAGCGAAGCCAAGCTGGGTGACAGCACCGTCGGCACGGCCATTCACGACCTGTCCGCCAAGATCGGTGAGAAGCTGGAACTGCGCAGGATCAGCGCCTTCGACGGCCAGGTGGCCACCTACCTGCACCGTCGTGCGGCGGGACTGCCGCCCGCCGTGGGTGTCCAGGTCGAGTACACCGGCTCCGACGAGGAGGCCGCCCGGGGTGCCGCGATGCAGATCGCGGCGTTGAAGCCGCAGTACCTCTCTCGGGAGGACGTGCCCGAGGACATCGTCGAGAACGAGCGCAGGATCGCGGAGGAGACCGCCCGCTCCGAGGGCAAGCCGGAAAAGGCCATGCCCAAGATCATCGAGGGCAGGCTCAACGGGTTCTACAAGGACAACGTGCTGCTGGACCAGCCCTCCGTCCAGGACAACAAGCGTTCCGTCAAGGATCTGCTGGACGAGGCCGGAGTCAGCATCACCCGCTTCGCGAGGTTCGAAGTCGGTCAGTCCTGAGCTTCGCGTTGACGGCCGCGGAATCGTGCGTGTCGTGCGCCCCGCGGTTCCGGCGGCCAGGATGTTCACCGGAGTGTTCCGCGTCCGGCGGAGTACTCCGAGCGGGAGCTGTTCCGGAATGATCGTGGAACGGGACCACCAGCGAGCAGGATGTGAATCCGGCACGTGAGTCGGCACCCGTACGTGTCCTCGTCGTTTCCGGACGAATCCAGGAATCGATGTCCGCGCCCCGCCTTCGCAGCCCGAGGGCGGGGCGTTTTCTCAGGAGGAGTGAGTGACTGACGACGGCGTACCCGCTGGTTATGTCGGTGAGGCCGGTTACCGACGAGTACTGCTCAAGCTGGGTGGCGAGATGTTCGGCGGCGGCAGTGTGGGGGTCGATCCCGACGTCGTGGGTACGGTAGCGCGGCAGCTGGCCGAGGTGGTCGCCAACGGGGTCGAGGTCGCGGTCGTCATCGGGGGCGGAAACTTCTTCCGCGGTGCGGAGCTGCAGCAACGCGGTATGGAACGCGCCCGCGGTGACTACATGGCGATGCTGGGCACCACGATGAACTGCCTGGCGTTGCAGGACTTCCTGGAGCGTGAACACGGGATCGACACCCGTGTGATGACCGCTATCAGCATGGGGCAGGTCGCCGAACCCTACATTCCGCGTCGCGCCAGTCGGCACCTGGAGAAGGGGCGCGTCGTCATTTTCGGTGCCGGGACCGGTATGCCGTACTTCTCCACCGACACGGCCGCCGCCCAGCGGGCTCTGGAGATCGGTGCCGAGGTGGTGTTGCTGGCCAAGGGTGTGGACGGTGTCTACTCGGCCGATCCCAAGACCACACCGGGTGCGGAGCTCTTCGACAGCATTACCCACCGCGAGGTTCTGGAACGGGGACTGAAGGTCGCCGACGCGACGGCTTTCAGCTTGTGCATGGACAATCACATGCGGATTCTCGTCTTCAATCTCCTGGTGGAAGGCAACATAGCCCGTGCCGCCAGCGGTGCGAAAATCGGGACGCTGGTCAGCACCCCCGGTTAGCACTCCCCGGAACTCGTACTGGGATCCTGAGCGGGCTCCGGTGCGATCACACCCCGCCGGAGCGGTAACCAGTGTCGACAAACCCGTCGGAGCCTGCCGGCCCCGTACCGAAGGAGCAGCCGTGATTGACGAGACTCTTCTCGAAGCCGAGGAGAAGATGCAGAAGGCGGTGACGGTGGCCAAGGACGATCTGTCCACCGTTCGGACCGGCCGTGCCAATCCGGCGATGTTTTCCGGCATCGTCGTCAACTACTACGGTTCGCCGACTCCGTTGAATCAGTTGGCGAGCATCAATGTGCCCGAGGCGAAGCTCGTGGTCATCAAGCCGTACGACGCCAGTCAGCTCGGCGCTATGGAACGCGCTGTTCGGGATTCCAATCTCGGGGTCAATCCGAGCAACGACGGCAACGTCATCCGCATACAGATCCCCGAGATGACCGAGGAACGGCGTAAGGAGATGGCCAAGCTCGCCAAGCAGAAGGGCGAGGACGCTCGTATCACCGTGCGGAACCTGCGTCGTAAGGCCAAGGAAGAGATCGATCGAACCGTCAAGGACGGTGAGGTCGGTGAGGACGAGGGCACGCGCGGTGAGAAGGAATTGGAAAACATCACCCATCGCTACGTTTCCCAGATCGACGAGTTGGTCAAGCACAAGGAAAACGAACTGCTCGAGGTCTGAGGACGTGGTAACCGCTGACCAGCGCGAAGGTGAGTCCGGAATGTCGGCCGACGTGCCGGGCGAGGCCGCACGCCCTTCCCGCGCCGGCCGGAACCTGCCCGCCGCGTTGGCGGTCGGGCTGTTGCTCGGCGCGGGAATCGTCACCGCTCTGCTGACTTATCGCCACCTGTTCATCGGCATCGTTGCCGTGGCGGCGGCTCTCTCCGCTCTGGAGCTGGCGGGAGCGCTGCGGCGCGGGGCCGGTATTCGACTGGCGCTGTTCCCCGTCCTGCTGGGTGGACAGGCGATCATCTGGTTGTCCTGGCCTTACGGCTTGCGCGCCGTTCTGGTCGCCTTCGCCCTCACGACGCTGGCGTGTCTGGCCTGGCGTGTTCGACTGGGGGTCGATGGTTACCTGCGTGACGTCACGGCATCGGTGTTCACCACCGCCTACGTCTTCGTCTTCGCCGCTTTCGGGGCCATGTTGGTCGTTCCTCCCGACGGTGGTTTCCGCGCGCTGTGCTTCATGATCGGTGTCGTCGCCTCCGACACCGGTGGTTACGCTTCCGGAGTTCTGTTCGGGCGGCACCCGATGGCTCCCCGGGTGAGCCCCAACAAGTCGTGGGAGGGATTCGTCGGTTCGCTGCTCTCCGGGGTGGCCGGGGGAGTGCTCTCCGTCGGACTGCTGCTCGGCGGCCCCTGGTGGGTGGGGGCGCTGTTCGGCCTGGCGGTGGTGTGCAGTTCCACCATCGGGGACCTGATGGAGTCGTTGATCAAACGGGATCTCGACATCAAGGACATGGGGACCCTGTTGCCGGGACACGGTGGTCTGATGGACCGGATGGATTCGTTGCTGCCTTCGGCGGTGGTCGCCTGGAGCACGCTGTCCTGGTTGCTTCCGAGCTGACGGAAGACGATGTTGGCTGGACTGTCGGTCAAGCTCGCGGCTACTCGTGCGGTGGCCCTCGGGGACGTCGAGATCCGTCCTAGTCCCAACGCGTGGAACTGGCCGGACGTCTACGAGGTGGAAAACGCCGCGCAGGACGTCACCGGCGCCGTATGGGCGAAGCTGCGCGGCCTCCAGGACTGGCAGGGGCTCGACGTGGTCGACATCGGCTGTGGTGCCGGGTTTCATCTGCCGGTTTTCGCGGAACGGGCGCGCAGCGTCCTGGGCGTCGAACCGTACCGCCCACTGATCCGCCGTGCCCGGCGCAGGCTCGCGCGTTCGCGGTGCGGGGATTCGGTCCGTGTGGTTCGTGCCGCCGCTCACCGGTTGCCGTTGCCGGCGGGCTCCGTGGATCTGTTGCACGCTCGCACCGCTTATTTCTTCGGCCCGGGATGCGAGGCCGGTCTGGCCGAGGCTCGGCGTGTGCTGCGGTCCGGCGGTGCGTTGGTGATCATCGACCTGGACGGGCGTAGCGCACCGTACGGCGACTGGATGCGCGCCGACCTCACCGGTTTCGACCCCGAGCGGATCGAGCGTTTCTTCGCCTCCCGGGGGTTCGACAGCTTCGACGTCGAGACCCGCTGGGAATTCGACGACCGGAACAGCTTGGAAGCCGTACTGCGGATCGAGTTCTCCCCGCCCGTGGCCCGCCGGGCCGTCGAATCGATTCCCGGGACCGCTCTCCCGGTGAACTACCGGATTCGAATTCGTCGCGCGGAGTGATCGGTTTTCTTCGTTCGGTATCGTGCCGATCGGTCGAATATCCGGTTTCCGTGCGTTCGCGCGTGGTCTCGGCGCGTCGACCGGTTTCGTTCGCCGCGGGCGACCACTGTTCCTGATCCGAATCACCGGTTTCGATCGGGCCCGTTTCGCGGTTGGTGAGTAACCCGAACGGCGCCTTGTCATCCTCGCTTTTCCATGATCGACTGTGTTCGAACGAAGTCGGGGGGCCGTCGCTTCGGAAATTCCGGTTGGTTGGCGGGGAGTGCGGTAACTATGGCTGGGGGACCGGTCGAAACGCTCGTGACTGGATTGGATCGAGTCGCGCGAATGGAGCCCGGCGAGCGTGCCGACGCGGTGCGGGATCTGGACAGGAACTGTCCGATGTACCGATCGCTGCGGAAGACGGTCACCGTGGCGCGGATCGTCGCCTTCGCATCCGGGCTGGCGTTGTGCGTGGCCGTGCTGTTATTGGCCCAGCATTCTCCGATCGAATGGGTGGCGGGGTTCGTGTTCGCGGGGTTGTTCGGTTTCGGATGGGTGGTCGTTCGGCTCACCGACAGCAGGTTCGACCTGTTGCTCGCCGTACTGGGCGCTTACGAAGCCGAGCGGACGAGGGACGGTTCCGCCGTGGAGGACTCGCCGGGGCGTTCCGGTTCCCGGACCGTCGCCGCGGAACGTGCCGCGCCGCTAGGCGAGAGCTCCCGGTATGCCGATCACGATTCCGGGGGCGGCCACCGGTCCCGGGGCGGCTCGGCCTCCGACGACCCCGCGTGACGACTTGCCGGCGCTGCCCCGGTCACCACTACTCCGGTCACCACTACCGCGACCATCACTGTTACGCCCCGGTACTACTACCGATTCGGTGTGGAAGAACTCACCGCTGGACCGTGATGGACAGTGTCTGGGCTATCTCGGAGCCGAGGAAGTGCGTCTCGACCGTTTCGGAGTCGCCCACTCGCACCACCAGTGGCCCGCCGAAGGGTTTGCGCTCCACGACCTCGATCCGATTTCCCAGCGTCAAACCGTGATCGGTGAGGTAACGCAGCAGTTCGGAGTCGGTGTCCCACACCCGCGCGATCGTGCCGACGGTGCCCGGTTCCAGATGCTCCAGCAGTCTGGTCGTGGGTTTTTCCACCACCCCGTCCGCGGTCGGGATCGGATCGCCGTGCGGATCGTGGGTGGGGTGTTCGAGCTTGGCCGCTATGTGCTCGATGAGTTCGTCCGAGACGGCGTGCTCCAGCGAGTCCGCCTCGTCGTGCACCTCGTCCCAGGTGTAGCCGAGAATCTCCACCAGGAACAACTCCAGCAGCCGATGCCTGCGCAGCACGTCGCAGGCGAGTCTGCGCCCCTCGGTGGTGAGTTCGACACTCCGATACCGCTCGTGGGTGACCAGGCCGAGCTGCGCCAGTTTGTTGATCATCCCTGACACCGATGACGGGCTCAGTCCGAGACGAGCGGTCAGCGTGGTGTTCGTGACCGCCGCGCCGCGTTCGCCCAGCCCGTAGATCGTCCGTACGTAGTCCTCCACGGAGGCTGAGTGGCGCTCAACCATGCCAGTCATGGCTTCACGATAGGACGGCGCTCGCGAACCTCGCCCGCACCCCGCGCAGCGGATGCCGACAGACACTGCGCGCGCTCGGATGTGTCCGTTCCGTCATCGACTCCTGCCGCGTCCGGCCCGGGTGGACCCGCCCGGAGTGCCCCGCCCGACTCGGCGGGTGACCGCCGCGTTCGTCCACTCGTCCTCGTGGGATACTGCCGGTGCTATGACCTCGCAGTCCCTACCTCTCGTCTTCGACGCGCCCAAGCGGGGGATGCCTCCCAGGCATCTCGCCGATCTGTCCGCGGAACAGCGTCGTGCCGCCGTCTCCGAACTGGGTGAGAAGCCGTTCCGCGCACGGCAACTCGCGCAGCACTACTTCGGCAGGCTCACGGCCGATGTGTGGTCGATGAGTGATGTCCCGGCCGCCAGCAGGCAGGTGCTGGCGAACGAGCTGCTGCCCACGCTGTTGACCGCCGTGAACAACCTCGACACGGACGAGGGGGAGACCCGCAAGACGTTGTGGCGGGCTCACGACGGGACCACCCTGGAAAGCGTTCTGATGCGCTATCCGGAACGGGCCACCGTCTGCATCTCCAGCCAGGCGGGTTGTGGCATGGCCTGCCCGTTCTGCGCCACCGGGCAGGGAGGTCTGCAGCGCAACCTCTCGACCGCGGAGATAGTCGAACAGGTTCGGCAGGCCGCCGCCATGATGCGGGACGGTGAGCTGCCCGGTGGAGAGGGCAGGCTCTCCAACGTCGTTTTCATGGGCATGGGGGAGCCGCTGGCGAACTACCGAAGGGTCATCGACGCGGTGCACCGCATCTGTGACCCCGCCCCCGACGGGCTGGGACTGTCCCAGCGCTCGGTGACCATCTCCACCGTGGGACTCGCACCCGCCATCCGACGAATGACGGAGGAAGGGCTCCAGGTCACGCTCGCCGTTTCGCTGCACGCACCCGATGACGAGTTGCGGGACACGCTGGTTCCGGTCAACAACCGCTGGAAGGTCGAGGAAGTGCTGCGGGCGGCACGTGGTTACGCCGAGCACACCGGCAGGCGCGTCTCGGTGGAGTACGCGTTGATCCGCGAGATGAACGACCAGCCCTGGCGAGCCGATCTGCTCGGCAAACTGCTGCACGAGCACCTGGGGAGGTTCGCCCACGTCAACGTCATCCCGTTGAATCCCACGCCGGGAAGCAAGTGGGACGCGAGCCCGAAACCGGTGGAGCGCGAGTTCGTGCGCCGCGTGCGCGAGGCGGGGGTCTCCTGCACGGTGCGCGACACCCGCGGTCAGGAGATCGCCGCCGCGTGCGGGCAGCTGGCCGCCGAGAACTCCTGATCGAGGTTTTCCGGTCGGGCTCTGGCGGGATGCCCGCTCGCCGGTGCCTCTTTCGAGGATCTCCGGCTCCGGGGAGACCCGCGCACATCGACAGCACGACGGGAAGACATCAGTGAGCAGCCGTGGGAGCGGCGTCGCGTAGTGCGCCTACGCGACGCCGGAGAGCTCCTCGCCCGAAACTCGGCGACGCGGCCCACCGCCCGGAGGGCGTGTCGGCATCGTCACGAGATTCAGCGTCGCCACGAGGTGCGGCGCCTGCGCAGGTCGTAGATCAGCGCGATCGCCATTCCCAGCGCGATCACGATCAGCCAGATGTCCGCGCTGATGGGGCGGCCACCACCACTGAGGAGTCCCTGGTGGTTGCCGATGAGCATCATCACCATCGCGAAGGTGGAGAACCAGCCCGCGATCTGGATGCCCTTCGGGAACGATCCGTGCCAGCCCCATTCCACCGAGGGCTCTTCGGCAGGATCGATCGCCTGGGTCGGTGTCCGTTCGCTCTGGGTTTGTTCCAGCTCCGTGCTTGCCACGTTCTCCTCCTGTAACCGTCGCGACCCGCGGCCTCGGAGTCGCGGACGCCGAATCGTCGGCACGGGGCGGTACACGGCTTCGTAGCGGATCGAACTGCCGCACGGCACGAGGACCGCCGATGCCGACCATCCTCGCACACCGCCGGGCGGTGGCCGCCGCAGTGTTGTCGGCAGTGTGACCGGTCACTTCTGGCTCCCGATCGTTCCTTGCTCCCAGTCGGTCCGGGCCGGTTCGACGGCCACTCGGTTCCGCCGAACGCGACCGCGATGACGTGTGACGTCGCCGATGGGTGACAATGACCCCGATGGTCTCCGCCCAACCGGATACGCGCGCCCGGCGCGAGGAACGCGACACGGTGCACACCGTCACGCTGCTGGGGTCCACCGGCTCCATCGGTACCCAGGCGTTGGAAGTCATCCGCCAGGCCCCCGAGCGGTTCCGGGTGGTCGGTCTGGCCGCCGGTGGCAACGATCCCGCGGCGCTGGCCGCGCAGGCCCTCGAACTCGGGGTGGAGGTCGTGGCCGTGGCCCGGGCCACGGCTGTGGAGGACGTGCAGCTCGCGCTCTACGCCGAGGCGCAGCGGCTCGGCTACTCGACCGGCCGTTTCCGGCTGCCACGGCTGTTGGCCGGACCGGACGCCGCCACGGATCTGGTGCGCGAGACCGAGGCCGATGTGGTCCTCAACGGCATGGACGGTTCGCGGGGGCTGCGTCCCACGCTCGCCGCTCTGCACGTCGGCTCGCGGTTGGCGCTGGCGAACAAGGAGTCGCTGGTCGCGGGGGGACCGCTGGTCACGAGGGCCGCTTCCCCCGGGCAGATCGTCCCGGTGGACTCCGAGCACTCCGCGCTGGCGCAGTGCCTGTGGGCCGGTCGGGACGAGGAGGTGGAACGGCTCGTGCTGACCGCCTCCGGTGGGCCGTTCCGGGGTTACGGCCGCGAGGCGTTGCACGAGGTGAGCGTCGAGCAGGCGCTCGCACACCCCACGTGGTCCATGGGGACGGTCGTGACCATCAACTCGGCGACGATGGTGAACAAGAGTCTGGAACTGATCGAGGCCCACCTGCTGTTCGGCGTGGAGTACGAGCGCATCGACGTCGTGGTGCATCCGCAGTCGATCGTGCACTCGATGGTCACCTACGTCGACGGCGCCACCATCGCGCAGGCCAGCACGCCCGACATGCGGCTGCCGATCGCGCTCGGCCTGGGCTGGCCCGACCGGATAGGCGGAGTCACCCCACGGCTGACGTTCGAACAGGCGGCCTCGTGGACCTTCGAACCGCTCGACGACACGGCCTTTCCCGCGGTTCGACTGGCTCGGGAGGCCGGTGGGCGGGGCGGATGCCTGCCCGCGATCTACAACGCCGCGAACGAGGAGGCAGTGGCCGCGTTCGTCGCCGGTAACAGTCGTTTCACCAGCATCGTGCACACTGTGGAGGAGGTACTGGCAGGGGCCGACGCCTGGTGCGCCGAGCCGGCCAGCGTGGACGAGGTGTTCGAAGCCGAGGAGTGGGCCCGCCGCAGAGCCCGCGAACTCGCCGGTATGGAAAGAGCGCATTGATGCTTGTCGTGCTGGGCATCCTGATTTTCTTCCTCGGGCTGTTGTTCTCGATCGCTTGGCACGAGTTGGGCCACCTCGCGACGGCGAAGATGTTCGGCGTCAAGGTGACCCAGTACATGGTCGGGTTCGGCCGCACGCTGTTCTCCCGGCAGGGCAAGGAGACGGAGTACGGCGTCAAGGCCGTTCCGTTCGGCGGCTTCATCCGGATGATCGGCATGTTCCCGCCGAAGCGGGACGAGGAGTACGGGCGCACGGCTTCCTCCGCACCGTGGCGGGCCATGGTCGAGGACGCCAGGCAGGCCGTGGCCGAGGAGGTCCGGCCCGAGGACTCCCACCGGCAGTTCTACCAGCGCAAACCCTGGAAGCGGATCATCGTGATGGCCGCGGGGCCGTTCATGAACCTGATCCTGGCCATCGGCATCTTCACCTCGGTGCTGATGGGCTACGGGATCGCGGAGCCCACCACCACGATTCGCTCCGTCAGCGAGTGCGTGGTGCCCGCCGACCAGAGCACGGAGGAGTGTCCTCCGGACGCGCCGAAGTCACCCGCGGCGGCCGCGGGTTTCCGGCCCGGTGACGAGATCATCCGGTTCAACGGTCAGTGGGTCGAGTCGTGGTCGGAGCTGCGCAACTCGATCCGCGATGCCTCCGGCACCGCGACCGTGCTCGTCGAGCGGGACGGGGAGAGGCTCACGCTCCGCCCCGAGCTCATGCAGAATCCCCAGCCGAGACTGGGTGAGGCGGAGGGCTTGGTCGAGGTCGGTTTCCTCGGGGTGGTCCCCACCGATCACCTGGTGCGGCAGAACTTCGGTCAGGTCGTCACCCGGATCGGCACCATGATCGGCGCGACCGCGCAGAAGGTCGTGGAGCTGCCCAGCAAGGTACCTGATCTGGTGGCCGCCATCGGTGGGCAGGAGCGAGCGGAGGACTCCCCGGTTGGTGTGGTCGGCGCGAGTCGGCTGGGCGGTGAGGTGCTCTCCTACGACGAGCTCTCCGTCAGTGCCCGGTTGATCATGATGGTGCAGCTGTTGGCGGGTGTGAACCTCTCGTTGTTCCTGATCAACATGCTGCCCCTGCTGCCGTTGGACGGTGGGCACATCGCTGGAGCGTTCTGGGAGGCGCTGCGGCGCAACTTCGCGAAGCTGACCCGCAGGCCCGATCCGGGCCCGTTCGACACGGCCAAGCTGATGCCGCTGGCCTACGGGATCAGCATCGTGTTCATCGCGTACTCGCTGCTGGTGTTGGTCGCGGACGTGGTCAACCCGGTCACGCTCACTTGAGGCTCCCCGGGGAGCAGCGTTCCGAAGGCCCCGCAGTGTCACACACAGTGTTATTAAACTCACTCGAAAGGCCTGCTAAGAAGACGGGCATCACTCGAAAGGTGACTTCCCGTTCGAGTCGTGGTGCGTGCCGGTATCGTGGGTGGCGGTCCGGTGCCTCTCACCCGCCGGGCCCCGTCACCCCGAGGTTCCCGTCATGTCGCGGGACCGACAATTCGATCCGCATTGCGAAGGTGGAGAAGACGCGATGACCGTCGATCTGGGTATGCCCGCCAATCCCGAACCGGTACTCGCGGAACGGCGTAAAACCCGCCAGTTACAGGTCGGGCCGGTCGGTGTTGGTAGTGATCATCCGGTTTCGGTGCAGACGATGACGACGACGAACACCACCGATATCAACGGGACGTTGCAGCAGATCGCGGAGTTGACCGCGTCGGGGTGTGACATCGTGCGTGTGGCGTGTCCGACCTCTGATGATGCCGAGGCGTTGCCGGTCATCGCGCGGAAGTCGCAGATTCCGGTGATCGCTGATATTCATTTCCAGCCGAAGTACGTGTTCGCGGCGATCGAGGCGGGCTGTGCGGGGGTTCGGGTCAATCCGGGCAACATCCGCAAGTTCGATGATCAGGTCAAGGAGATCTCCCGGGCGGCCAAGGACACCGGCACGCCGATCCGTATCGGGGTCAACGCGGGTTCGCTGGATCCGCGCATGATGGAGAAGTACGGCAAGGCCGTGCCCGAGGCGCTGGCGGAGTCGGCGTTGTGGGAGGCCGGGTTGTTCGCCGAGCACGATTTTCACGACGTCAAGATCTCGGTCAAGCACAACGATCCGGTGGTGATGGTGCGGGCTTATGAGATCCTCGCCGAGCGGTGTGACTACCCGTTGCATCTGGGGGTGACCGAGGCGGGTCCGGCTTTTCAGGGCACGATCAAGTCGGCGGTGGCTTTCGGTTCGCTGCTGCGGCAGGGCATCGGGGACACGATCCGTGTGTCGTTGTCGGCCCCGCCGGTGGAGGAGATCAAGGTGGGTACCCAGATTCTGCAGTCGTTGAATCTGCGGCCGCGCAAGTTGGAGATCGTGTCCTGCCCGTCGTGTGGGCGGGCGCAGGTCGATGTTTACAAGCTCGCCGACGAGGTCACCGCCGGCCTGGAGGGCATGGAGGTGCCGCTGCGGGTGGCGGTGATGGGTTGCGTGGTCAACGGGCCGGGCGAGGCCCGCGAGGCCGATCTCGGGGTGGCCTCGGGTAACGGCAAGGGGCAGATCTTCGTCAAGGGCGAGGTGATCAAGACCGTGCCCGAGAGCCAGATCGTGGAAACCCTCATCGAAGAAGCCGGACGCCTGGCGGAGGGCATGGAGCAGAGCTCCGACGAGTCGCCGACCGTCACCGTCGGTTGACCGGTGCGGCATCCGCTGTCCGGTTATCGCTGCAGCGGGCGGCCCGTCGTCGGCGGGCCGTTCCGACTCGCCCCTTAGAGGGTCCTTCCGGCGGGATTCCCTGGTCATGACGGCGTTCCCGCTCGAAAAACTCCTTCGATCGGGTGATCTCGGTGCGGAATACCTCACTTCCGGGATGTCTCGTGCGGCGTTGTCCCACGGGTTTCTGGCACGCTTGAGCAGTGCTCAAGCTCGCGGGTGCGCGGTTGTTACAGGGACGGGACTTGGCAAGCGTTCGTTCCCTGCTCGAATCGGATCCCGTGGCCGCCTGCATGGTGCTTTCCCGAATCGAGGCCGCCGAGATCGACCCGGTCTATCTGAGTGGCGAGCTGTGGGGATTCGGCAGCGGCTTCGAGGGGCTCTGCTACTCCGGTGCCAATCTCATACCGCTGCGCGGGGGCAGGGACGCGATGCGCGCTTTCGCCGATCGCGCGGCTCGACGCAGGCGGGTGTGTTCCTCGCTCGTCGGACCCGCCAGGCAGGTCATGTCACTGTGGTCCGAGTTGTCCGCCAACTGGGGACCCGCCAGAGAGGTGCGTCCCGAGCAGCCGTTGCTGGCGTTGTCCGAACCTCCCGCGGGATGGGTGGACCCCGCGGTGCGCCAGGTCCGTTCCGAGGAACTCGACAGCTACCTGCCCGCGGCGGTGTCCATGTTCGTCGAGGAGGTCGGCGTGGATCCCCGCCGCAACGGTGGTGCCGTGGGTTACCGCGCGCGAATGGCCGACCTGATAGCCAGTGGACGCGCGTTCGCCCGGTTCGAGGACGGCCAGGTGGTCTTCAAGGCGGAGATCGGTGCGATCTCCGGGACCGTCGGTCAGATCCAGGGGGTCTGGGTACGCCCCGATCGGCGTGGCAGTGGGCTGGGGGCCGCCGGTACGGCGGCCGTCGCCGACCACCTGGTCCGCCGGATGGGGCGCAGGGCGAGCCTTTACGTCAACGATTTCAACATCGCCGCCAGAGCGGCCTACCGAAAGATCGGATTCCGGCGGGCCGGAACGTTCAGCACCGTACTGCTCTAGTAGAGCTCTGCTACCCCCGGTTCTCTCCCGTGTTCGCTCGGCGGAACATCCCGCTCGGCTCTAGCCGTGGCGAGACCCGAGCCCGGGCATGACGGCGAGGTGATTGTGAATCGAAACACTTCCTACTCGCTGTAATGCGTTCGGTGGACATTTCCCCCTGTTCAGCGACCTCGGTCGTGCCTTGGTGCGTTCTGCGCAACACAGCACGCACGACACCTGGACGATTCTTCGGCATACTGCGATCTGTGCGTACAGCTCGTGCTCTCAGTGCTCTGACGGGACTGCTCGTTACCCTGCCGCTGGCTTCCTGCGGCGTGTTCGACTCCGGACCCTCGGCCGAGGACGCGGCGGCCGCCTATCTGCGTGACTTCGCCGCAGGCGACAACGCGGCGGCTGCCCGCCGCACCGACGCACCGGAAACCGCTCGAGAGTTCCTGGGCGAGACCAGGCGGAATCTCTCGCCGGAGAAGGTCGAGGCCTCCGTCACCGGGGTCGACTCCGGGGACGGTGGCAGTCCCACCACCGCGAAGTTCCACGTTTCGTGGCAGTTCGGCTCCGACCGGGTCTGGAACTACGACGGTGAACTCGAGCTGCGCGAGAGCGACGACTCCTGGAAGGTCCACTGGCGGCCCTCCGTGGTGCATCCCGAGCTCGGTTCGGGGCAGAGCCTGCGCTACCAGCTGGATCCCGCCACTCCCGCGCCGGTCCTGGGGCGAGACGGTACCCGTCTGATGGGGCCCCAACGACTGATCCGCGTCACCGTGGTGCGCAAGGAGGTGGACAACCTCTCCGAGGTAGCCGGGTCACTGGCGCGGGGTCTGGAACCGGTGGCACCCACGGTCACCGCGCGGGGAATAGTCGAGGGCGCCAAGGACACCCCCGAGAACCAGGCCTACACCGTGGTCACACTGCGCCTGTCCGACTACCGGCGGGTTAAGTCCGCGATATACGAGTTACCAGGCGTCCGGTTCCCGGACAGGACCGCCCTGGTGGCCTCGGAACAGGGCTACGCCTCCCAGGTGCTGCCCGCCATCTCCGAGAGCAGGAAGGACCGGTTGAACGGCAGCGACGGCTGGCGCGTCTTCACGGCGAACTCCTCCGGCGCGGAGCTGAAAACGCTGCACCGGGCCGAACCCGAGCCTACCGAGGCGCTCCGGACCACACTCAGCGACAAGGTGCAGCGTGCCGCCGAGAACGCGGTCGACCCGATCGACAAGCCCGCCATGATCGTGGCGATGCGCCCCTCCAGCGGCGGGGTGCTGGCGGTCGCGCAGAACGAGTCCGCCGACGACAAGGGCGCACTGGCGCTGACGGGGCAGTACCCGCCGGGGTCCACCTTCAAGATGGCGACCGCTCTGGCGACTCTCGAAGCCGGCGAGGCCGACATCGGGACGAAGCTCGGTTGTCCCGCGGAGCGGACCTTCAACGGCAAGACACTGCCCAACGCGCATCATTTCGACCTCGGCCGCGTGACCATGAAGAAGGCCTTCGCCGAGTCCTGCAACACCACCTTCGCCGGACTGGCCTCCCGGTTGCCCGCCTCGGCGTTGCCGACGGCCGCCGAGAAACTGGGAATCGGCGCCGACTTCGCGATCCCCGGCATGACCACCCTGACGGGAGAAGTGCCCTCCTCCGAGGAGGAGGTGACGCGTGCGGTCAACGGCATCGGCCAGGGCAAGGTGCTCACCAGCCCGTTCGGGATGGCGCTGGCCAGCGCCTCGGTGGCCCACGGCTCCATGCCCACTCCCAAACTGCTCGAATCAGCCGAGACGCGAGTGAACGAGCAGGCGAAACGCGCCCCCTCCGAGCAGGCGTTGCGGAAACTCCGCGAGATGATGCGGGAGGTCGTGCGTTCCGGGACCGCCACCGAGTTGTCCGGCCTCGGCGAGGTGGCGGGTAAGACGGGGACCGCACAGTTCGGCGACGGCAGTCGGGCGCACGGTTGGTTCACCGGGTACCGGGGGGATCTGTCGTTCGCGGTGCTGGTGACCGACGCCGGGACCTCGGAGCGGGCGGTTCGGGTCTCGAAGAAGTTTCTCGACGGGGTCGGCTGATCCCGGTGTGTTAGGTTGTCGCGCACCGTGCCGTTCCGGGTGCGGTGCGAGATCACCGTGGACGGGAGTGGATGTGATCTACTTCGATTCTTCGGCCCTGCAGAAACTGATCGCCGCGGAACCGGAGAGCAACGCGCTCAGCGTGTGGATCCGGAGCAACTGGGAACAGCCACGTGCCACCAGTGCGGTCTCCAGGGTCGACATACTCCGTAGCTTTCGTACGGCGGGTCCCGCGGCCGAGGACCTTGCCTCGATCGTGGTGTCGAAGATCGAACAACTACCCGTCGGGCAGGACGTGCTCGACACCGCGAGCGGATTCGACTCGCCGCTGAGTTCCACGGAGGCCATTCAACTGGCCTCCGCCTGTCAGGCGCGGGACGGACTGCACGCGTTCGTCTCCTACGACCCGGTGATGCTGCGTGCCGCCGAACGCGTCGGCCTGGTGACCGTTTCGCCGGGCAACGACGCACCCGGTATGACGTGACGGGTCGGGCGGAGTCGTCCTTTCCGCTTTCGGCGCGGCGCTGTGTGGTTGGTCATTTCGGGGCCACGTGCTCGACTGCGGGCGGTTTCGCGTGGTGCCGACGTTCTAGAGTGAGGACATGCCCGTACGAAGCCCGCTGCAACCAGGACAGCAAACCCCCCGCCGTCCGGTGCCGTCCGGTATCGAGCGTCCCGAGTACGTCGACAAACCGGCACCGCGGCGCAATACCGATCCCGACGTGCAGCCTCCCGAAGTGATCGATGCCATGCGTGTCGCGGGCAAGCTCGCGGCCCAGGCGCTGGAGGAGGCGGGCAAGGCGATCCGTCCCGGTGTGACCACCGACGACGTCGACGCCGTGGTGCACGAGTTCTTCGTCGACAACGGGGTCTACCCGTCCACCCTCGGTTACCGCGGGTTTCCGAAGTCGTGCTGCACCTCGTTGAACGAGGTGATCTGCCACGGGATACCCGATTCCACGGTGATCGAGGACGGGGACATCGTCAACGTCGACGTGACCGGATACATCGGCGGTGTGCACGGTGACAACAACGCGACGTTCCTCGCGGGCGAGGTCTCCGAACAGGCCCGGTTGCTCGTGGAACGCACCCACGAGGCCACGATGCGCGCGATCCGTGCGGCGCAGCCGGGGCGGCAGCTGAACGTGATCGGACGAGTCATCGAGTCCTACGCCAAGCGTTTCGGCTACGGAGTCGTGCGGGACTTCACCGGACACGGCATCGGTCGCTCGTTCCACAGCGGCCTCGTGGTGCTGCACTACGACGAACCATCGGTACAGACGGTTATCGAACCCGGCATGACGTTCACCATCGAACCGATGATCACGCTCGGGACTCACGAGTACGACGTCTGGGACGACGGCTGGACGGTTACGACCAGTGACAAGAGCTGGACCGCGCAGTTCGAGCACACCATTCTGATCACCGAGGACGGCAACGAGATCCTCACGCGTCCCTGAGCGCTCCGGAAGGAACGCGGATGCCCGGCCGGGGCGCGCTCACGTTGGGCACGCCCCCCGTGTCGCTCGATGGCACGGGGTGTGAGCGAGGGCACTTCCACGTGGTGGGTGGGCCTGCGAGGACGTGGCCGTGGTGTATGAAATCCGACGTGAATTCACTGCTGGTTGCCGGGACGACCTCCGACGCGGGCAAGAGCGTGCTCGTGGCCGCGCTCTGCCGTTGGTTGTCGCGTCGCGGTGCCCGGGTGGCGCCCTTCAAGGCGCAGAACATGTCCAACAACTCCGTCGTCACCACCTCGGGCGGCGAGATCGGACGTGCGCAGGCAGTACAGGCTATGGCCGCCGGTGTCGAATCCGACGTCCGGTTCAATCCGGTGCTGCTGAAGCCGGGCAGTGATCGCACTTCCCAGGTCGTGGTGCTGGGGCGGGTGGCCGGGGAGGCCACCGCGCTGTCCTATCGCGAGCGCAAGGCCGAGCTGCTGCACACGGTTACCGCTACGCTTTCCGAACTGCGCTCCGAGTACGACTACGTGATCTGTGAGGGGGCCGGCTCACCGGCCGAGATCAACCTGCGTGCCCAGGACATCGCCAACATGGGACTCGCTCGTGCCGCCGAGCTGCCCGTGCTGGTGGTCGGCGACATCGACCGGGGTGGGGTGTTCGCGCAGCTGTTCGGCACGCTCGCGCTGCTGGATCCGGCCGACCAGGCGCTCGTTTCCGGGTTCGTGGTCAACAAGTTCCGCGGTGAACCCGAGCTGCTCACCCCGGGGTTGCGGGAGCTCGGCGAACTCACTGGTCGAACCGTGCACGGTGTGCTGCCGTGGTCGGAGGAGCTCTGGCTGGACGCGGAGGACTCGCTGTCGTACGTGGCTGACGGTGTGGTCGGTCGCCCCGCCCCACCGGTGGGCGAGCAGTGGTTGCGCGTGGCCGTGCCGCGACTGCCGCGCGTGTCCAATGCCACCGACGTCGAGGCGCTGGCGGCCGAGCCCGGTGTCTCGGTGCGGTTCGTGACGGAGCCCTCCCGGATCGCGGACGCCGATCTGGTGGTGCTTCCCGGCTCCAAGTCCACGGTCGCCGATCTCGACTGGCTCCGACGAACCGGACTGGCCGAGGCGGTTCTCGAACACGCCGCCGCGGGCCTGCCGGTGCTGGGGATCTGCGGTGGGTTCCAGATGCTGGGGAAGCGGATCGTCGATCACGTCGAGTCCGGTGCGGAGATCGACGCTCTCGGACTGCTGGACATGGAGATAGCGTTCGAGACGGCCAAGACGTTGGGCAATCCCACCGGCATCGCGCTGCGGCAGCCGGTCTCCGGTTACGAGATTCACCACGGCAGGGTGCGGCGCCCTCCCGAGACCGATCCGCTGGTTCTGCTCCCCGACGGTAACGGGGAAGGAGCGCTGCACGGCTCCGTCGCGGGCACGCACTGGCACGGCTTGTTCGAGAACGACGCGTTCCGCCGCGACTTCCTGGAACGCGCCGCCCGGATCGCCGGAAGGACGGGTTTCCGCGTCGCCGCGGACACCTCGTTCGCAGAGCTGCGCCGTGGTCAGCTGGACCTGCTCGGGGACATGGTGGAGCACCACCTGGACACCGACACGTTGCTTCGGCTGCTCGACCGTGGTGTCCCCGCCGGTCTACCGCGCGTCTCCAGCGGTCTGGTCTCGCCCTGACCGGGTGCGTTCCCGGTGTTGATGACCTCCGCGTTGTTTTTCAGGCGGTGTCGTGCTCCTCCCCCGAGGTGAACTCGGCGAGTAGTTCGTCGAGGAAGCCGCCCGCCTCGGCCGCGGCCCGTTCGGGATGACCGTCGCGTACGGCTTCGAGCAGTTCGGTGTGGGAGACGTCGCGTTCCGGAGGGACCTCGGGGTCGAAGGTGGTGGCCACGCTGGAGAGCACCGCTTCGCTGATGCCCTGGTAGAGCTGGATCAGCACCGGGTTGTGCGAGGCCTCCACCAGCCGCAGGTGGAAGCGGCTGTCGGTGTGCACGACCCGCTCCGAGTCGCGTTCGGCGAGGGCGGTGTCCCGTTCCCGCAGCGCGATCTCCAGATCAGCGACGTCGGCTTCGGTCCGGGCGTTCGCCGCCAACCGGGCGCTTTCCACTTCCAGGGCGCGCCGTACCTCCAGAACCTGCCGGAGTTCGGTGTCGCACAACCGGCTGACGGCTCCCGACAGCTCGCTCGTGGCGCGTACGAACGTGCCGTCTCCCTGCCGGACCTCCAGCAGGCCCGCGTGAGCCAGGGCCCGCACCGCTTCGCGGACCGTGTTGCGCCCGACGCCGAGCGCGTTGACGAGTTCCGCCTCCGGTGGGATCCGTTGCCCGAGAGGCCACTCGCCTGATGCGACTAACTCACGCATCTGGGCGATGACCTGGTCCACCAAACCGGTCCTCGTTGTCGTGACCAAGGGCACAGCGAGGTCCTTTCATCCAAACATCCTACGTTTGCGATACTAGTACGCGATGTCTTCCGAGTCGCGTACCGAAACCGTTCCCGATCGGTTGATCGTCCAGGATGCCAGTTCCGGGGCGGACGAGGCCCGGAATGATACGAGTTCGCAAGCCAACGAAAGTACCCCCGAGATCAACGGCCTTCCCGACCGGAACGCGGCCGCGGGTGGTGGGCTGCTGCTGCTCGGGGTCGCGCTCGCCGCGGCGAACATGCGCCCCGCGGTGACCAGCCTCTCCTCGATACTCGGCGGGGTACGTGACGCGCTCGGTGCCAGTACCGTCTGGGCCAGCGCGCTCACCTCGGTGCCGACGCTGTGCTTCGGGGCGGCGGGCATAGCCGCACCGCTGTTGGCGCGTCGCTGGGGGAGGCGGGGCGTCGTCGGTGTCGCCCTGGGCGTGCTGACCACGGCGATGCTGCTGCGAGTTGTGGGGGGCACGATCACCGTCCTCGCAGGCACCGTGGTCGCCTGCGCCGCTATCGCGATGTGCAACGTCCTCATCCCGGTGGTGGTCAAGGAGTCGTTCCCCACGCGGGTGGGGATGGCCACCGGCCTCTACACCACCGCGATGGCCGCGGGCGGCTCCGTGGGGTCCGCCTTCACTCCCTGGTTACGTGCCGAGCTGGGTGGTTGGCGCCTGGCACTGGCCACTTGGGCGGTGCTGGCCCTGGCCGCCTTCGTCGTCTGGAACTCGGCGGGCAGTGGTCGCGCTCCCGATTCGGGAGCGGCGGCCCGGCAGCGAGCTGAGTCGACGGCGGAGGGGGGATCGTTGCTGCGCAGCCCGCTGGCCTGGTCGGTTACCGGTTATTTCGCGATGCAGTCGCTGGTGGCCTACGTGGTCATGGGCTGGCTTCCCGAGGTGTTCAAATCCGCGGGTGCCGGTGCCGGTGCCGCCGGAGGGCTGCTGGGCCTGGTGCTGCTGATCGGTGTTCCGATCAGCATGGTGCTGCCACCCCTGGTCACGAGGACCAACGGTCAGTCGGTCTGGACGGTCTGCCTGGCGGCCACGGCCATCAGCGGCTTCCTGGGGGTGCTGTTCGCTCCGATGAGCGCGCCGCTGCTCTGGGCGCTGTTGATCGGTGTGGGAATGAGCGCGTTCCCGCTGGCACTGGTGCTCATATCGCTGCGCACCAGCAGTGCGGCCGACACGGGCAGGCTGTCCGGAATGGCGCAGAGCATCGGTTACCTGATCGCCTCCACCGGCCCCTTCCTGTTCGGAATGCTGCACGACGTCACCGCGAGCTGGTCGGCGTCGCTGGTGGTGTTGATAGGGGTGCTCACGGCGCAGGCCGTCCTCGGTGCGTTCGCCGGGCGTCCCCGCACCCTCTGATCCGGTTCCCGTCCGGGATTCCCGTTGTGAACGGTCCGGGGTCTCCGGCGGGAACGGGTGCGGGAACCGTTCGAGCAGTGGAAGCGGATCGGCCCGGTGAGCACCGCGGTGCTCACCGGGCCGATCCTTGCCCGCTCTCGTGTCCGCCCGGTCAGTCCAGGGGCAGGCCGAGCAGCGCGTTCTCCACCAGCTCGGGCATAGCGGGGTGGATCCAGTACTGGCCGCGAGCCATGGAACGCGCGTCGATGCCGAACTCCATGGCCTGAATGAGCGGTTGGATCACGGTGGGTGCCTGCGGCCCGATGATGTGTGCGCCGAGCAGCTTCCCGGTCGCGGGGTCGGCGAGCAGTTTGGCGAAGCCGGTGGTGTCCTCCATCGCCCATCCGTAGGCGATACCGCCGTAGTCCTGTGTGGCGGTGACGTAGCGGATGCCGTGCTCGGCGGCCCGCTGCTCGGTGAGTCCCACCGAGGCGATCTGTGGTTCGGAGAACACCGCGTGCGGGACGAAGCGGTGATCCGACTCGATCGGTGTGTCCGGGTGCAGCAGATTGTGCTGTACCACCCGCTCCTCGTGGTTGGCGACGTGCTTGAGTTCGTACTCGCTGCTGACGTCGCCCAGCGCCCACACCCCCTCGACGGTGGTGCGCTGCGTGCTGTCCACTTTGACTTTTCCGTCCTCGGCGGTCTCGATTCCCGCCGCGGCGGTGTCGAGCAGGTCCGAGTTGGGGCGACGCCCCGTGGCCACCAGCAGCGTCCGTGCTTCGAGGGTCTCGGCCCCTTCCGGACCGTCCAGCCGGAGCCGCACACCCTCCTCGGAACCGCTCACCTCGATCTCGCGCCGGTTCAACCGCAGGTCCCACTGCCGTGCGGCCAGCTCGGTGAACCGTGCCGAGATGTCGTCGTCCTCGCCACGCAGCACCCGTCCGGAACGGCCGACCATGGTCACGCGCACGCCCAGCGCGGAGAAGATGTGCGCGAACTCCGCCCCGATGAAACCCGTGCCCATGATGATCATGCTTTCCGGAAGGCTTTCCAGACGCATCACACTGTCACTGGTGTGGTACTCGACGTCCTCGATGCCCGGGACCTCCGGGATCACCGGGCGGCCTCCCGCGGCGATCACCACCCGGTCGGCGCTGATCGTGGTCGGCCCTTCGGCCGTCTCCACCCGGAGCTCCCGTGCCGCGGTGAACCGTGCGGTGCCCTCGTAAAGCGTCACGTTGGGGTTCTCGTCCCTGCGGAACCGCTTTCCGCTTTCGGCGATCGTGTCGATCCTGCCGAACACACGGTCCCTGATCTCGCGCCACCGCACCTCGTCGAGCCGTACTCCGACTCCCAGCCGTTCCCCGGCGGCCGGGGAGTTCGCGACATCGGCGGTGTGCACGAACATCTTCGTCGGTATGCACCCCACGTTCAGGCAGGTACCGCCGTAGGACGAGTCGCTTCCGACACCCTTCTCCACGACCGCGACATCCCAGTCGGCGAATCGTTCGTCGAGGATCGCGTTACCCGAACCGGTGCCGATGATGATCAGATCGAAGTGTCGCACGTGCCCCATCCCGTCTCTGCTTCCTTGCCGCCGCGTACAACCCGGGGTTCGTTCCGGAAATTCCTACGCGTCCGGTGGCCGCGCGACCACACGTCCCGTGGTGCGGAAGGGCCGACTGCTCCCTTCGGCAACGAGTTTTGTTTCCTTGAACGGAAAATAGCTGATTGTTACGAGGTTGTTCTCCATCCGGAACATTCGGTGCGCTCGCATCGATCGCGCCGTGCGCAGCGAATATTCCGTGATCGCACGAGTGTGCTGGATGTAACGTGATATGAAAGATGCTCGAAAAACTGGGAGAACAGCAAGTCGAACATTCCCGTGAGGAAGGAATCCGCGGGGTTCCGCGGGCCGATGGGCCCGTGCGTTCGCGGTGAGTTGGAGTACGAATGCGGTTATCCTCGCGGCAGCGGGAACACCCCGTCGAGCTACGGCAGAAGATTCCCGCCGCGGGCGGTTCGGGCCCGGAGGCTTCCGGTGTCGGAACCACCGAAGTGAGGCGCGACGCGCGCCGCGATGGCTCGCCGCGGTCGCACAGTGCTCGGGTGTTGCCGTGGGAGCGTCGTTACCGCTCGTTGGTGGCTCTCGGCGATGTGACCGCCACGGGGCTGGCCGTGGCGGGTGGCACCGTGATCTCGGCACCTTCCGATCCGTGGCGGACGGTGCTGTTCGCGGCCGTCACCGCCGCCGCGCTGCTCGTCGCCCTGGTTCCGGCCTGGGACCATCGAATCCTCGGGCAGGGAGCCGAGGAGTTCCACCGGTTGGGCAGGGCACTGCTGACCGCTGCCGTGCTGTTGGCGTTCGGGGCGGTCGCCGCCGGTGTCGGTCAGTTGCGGGGCTGGATCTTCGCCGTGTTGCCCTCGGCCGCCGTGCTGTGCTTGTTGCAGCGTTACGTGCTGCGCAAACTGCTGCATCGGAAGCGGGCCGCGGGGCGCTGTATGCTTCCGGTCATCGCGGCGGGGGATCCCGAAGCGCTGCGCGATCTGATCGCGCGTACCCGGCGGGAGTCCCACCTCGGTTGGCAGATCCGCGCGGTGTGCACCACGGGACGAGCGGGAAGTGGTGCGGAGGTCGACCAGATCGACTCCGTTCCGGTGGTGGGAAACCTCGGCGACGTCGCCCGACAGGCGCGGTTGGATGCCTACCGGGCGGTGATGATCAGTGCCGACGGCTACTGGACACGTCAACGGCTGCAGTGGCTGTCCTGGGAACTGGAGGGTACCGCCACCGAGATGGTGGTGGCTCCGGTGCTGATGGACATCGCCGGTCCCAGAGTGCACGTGTCCGAAGTGCTCGGCATGCCGCTGTTGCGGCTGAGCGAGCCGGTGCTGACCGGGCCGCGGCTGTTCGTCAAGTCCGTTATGGACAGAACAGGGGCACTGTTTTTGCTGTTGGTGTTGTCTCCCCTGCTGCTCGTGATCGCCGCGGGGATCAAACTGGACAGCGCGGGGCCGGTTTTCTACCGGCAACGACGTGTCGGTCACAACGGCCACGTGTTCACCATGTTGAAGTTCCGGACGATGGTCACCGGCGCGGATGCCTCACCCTCCGATGGTGAGCTCACCGACGAGGGAGCCGGGCCGCTGTTCAAGTCGAGGTGCGATCCCAGGGTGACCGGTCTCGGTTCCGTGCTGCGGAGCTACTCCCTGGACGAGTTGCCGCAGCTGGTCAACGTTCTCGTCGGTGACATGTCACTGGTGGGGCCGCGGCCGCCACTACCGAACGAGACCGAGTCCTACGAGCCGGAGATGCACCGTCGCTTCCTGGTGCGTCCCGGGATGACCGGACTGTGGCAGGTCAGCGGCAGGAGTGACCTCTCGTGGGCGGAGAGCGTGCGGCTGGATCTGCGTTACGTGGAGAACTGGTCACTGACGTTGGACGGGATGATCCTCTGGAAGACGGTGCGTGCTGTGATGTCCAGGGAGGGAGCCTACTGACGGTGAGTGGTCGGGCCGCTCCCGCCCCGCCGGACGACTGTGCGCAAATTTCCTAAAAGCTTTAGAGTTTTGTATAGTACCTTTAGGTGTATTGCGGACGAGGGGGAAATTGTGCCGAGAGCGGGGCTGAGCGCGGAACGCCTCATCGGTGAAGCGGCGGAGCTGGCCGACGAGGTCGGCTTCGAGCAGGTGACGGTCTCCGCGCTGGCCAGGCGATTCGGTGTCAGGGTCGCGAGCCTGTACTCACACCTGGACGGCTCGCACGACCTCAGGACCAGGATCGCGCTGCTCGCCCTGGAGGAGCTCACCGATCGTGCCGCTGCCGAACTGGCCGGACGGGCGGGCAGGGATGCCCTGGCTGCCTTCGCCGACGTCTACCGTGACTACGCTCGGCAGCATCCCGGCCGCTACGCCGCGAGCCGCTACCGGCTCGATCCGGAGACGGCGGCAGCGAGTGCCGGAGTCAGGCACGCGCGGCTCCTGCGCTCCGTCCTGCGGGGCTACGACCTCACCGGCGATGAGCAGACACACGCGGTTCGACTGCTGGGCAGTGTTTTCCACGGCTACGTCAGTCTGGAGCTGGAGGGCGGATTCAGCCACAGCGCTCCCGACAGCGGGCAATCCTGGGCACGAATCGTGGAAGTTCTCGATGCCCTGCTGCGGAACTGGCCCGGTGCCGCACAACCCGGTGCCTCACAGCACGACCCCTCACAGCGGGGGAGTTGAACCCCGTCCGCGTTCGCGCCCCCGAGGCGTACCGACGGCTCCCGGCCATCAACACGCGACAGGAAGAGACCATGCACGACGAGCCGACCCCGATCGACACACCTCTCACCGCGAATCTGCTGCGCGGCGCGGTCGAGACGGAGCACACCGAACGCGGATTGCTACCGCATCGGCTGCCCGCCAGGGCACTCGCCCAGTGCGGTGACGGGCAACTCGCCATGGCCGAGAGCCAGCCCTCCGGCGTTCGGCTCGCCCTGCGCACCCGAGCCACTACTGTCGAGCTGGACACCGTGCCGACCAAGCGGATCTACCGTGGGGCGCCGCCTCGACCGGACGGAATCTACGACCTGCTCGTCGACGGCTCGCTGGTGGAGCAGTCCCATGTCAGCGGGGGCGACACCCTCGAAATCGACATGACGACAGGTGACGTCCAGCGGCATACCGGAGCGGTCGGAACCCTTCGCTTCACCGATCTGCCCGAACGCGTGAAGGACCTCGAGATCTGGTTACCGCACGACGAGACCACCGAACTCGTGTCCCTGCGCACTGACGCCCCTGTCGAGCCGTCCCCGGAATCGGAGCGTGCCGTCTGGTTGCACCACGGCAGTTCGATCAGCCACGGTTCCAACGCCGCGAGTCCCACCGCGACCTGGCCCGCGCTCGCCGCGAACACCGCCGGGGTGGACCTGATCAACCTGGGAATGGGCGGCAGCGCGCTGCTCGACCCGTTCACCGCGCGAACGATGCGCGACACTCCGGCCGACCTGATCAGCCTCAAGCTCGGCATCAACCTGGTCAACGCCGATCTGATGCGGCTGCGTGCCTTCACACCCGCGGTGCACGGTTTCCTCGACACCATCCGGGAAGGGCATCCCGACGCTCCGCTGCTGGTCGTCTCACCCATCCACTGCCCGATCCACGAGGCCACCCCGGGACCCAGCGCCCCCGACCTCACCGAGTCCGCTCTCGGACGGTTGCGCTTCCTCGCCACCGGGGACCCGGCGGAACGGGCGAACGGGAAGCTCACGCTGGAAACGATTCGAGCCGAACTGGCCGGGATCGTGGCGCAGCGGGCGGCGGAGGATCCGAGGTTGCACTACCTGGACGGACGTGAACTCTACGGCCCGACCGATTACGCCGAACTACCACTACCCGACGAGCTCCATCCGGATTCCGCCGCTCACCGTCGTATGGGTGAACGTTTCACCGGTTTCGCCTTCGCACCCGAAGGGCCCTTCGCGGGACACGACGACCGTCGGTCCCGGGTGCGGTGAGCTCGTTGATCGTTTTTCGTAGCGAGTCGTGGTAGCGCTCCGGGGCGAACAGCGCGGCGGCCTCGTGACGGGCGTGCTCCGCGAGCTCCAACGCACCCGGCCAGTCGATCAGCAGTCGTTCCACGCCGTCCGCGAGAGCCTCGGGGTCGTCGGCTTCGACGATGTGGCCGCGGCTGCCGTCGCCGACGGTTTCGGGGAGTCCCTGGACGTCGGTGACCACCACCGGCAGTCCGGCGAGCTGCGCCTCGACCGCGGTATTGCCGAACGGCTCGAACCGGGAGGGCACCAGGGCGATGTCCGCTTCGGCGTAGTGGTGCCAGACATCGGAGTCGAAGCCGTGCAGTCGGACCGAGTCCCACAGTCCGTGCGCACGGACCAGCCGCTCGATCTCACGTTCGAACCATTCGTAACCGTCGAAGACGGAGCCGATCAGATCCAGCGTGACCGGATGTCCCCGTTCCCGCAGCAGCGCGAGTGCCCGCACCGCCGTGTCCGTGCCTTTGCGCGGCGAGAGCCTGCCCACCAGGACGAGCCGTCCCGGTCGGGTGTTCCCGGTGTCCACGCGGGGGTTTCCGGGCCCGGCGACCCCGTTGTAGATCACGCTGGTCCGGTCCCGCAGCCGAGGAATCGCTCGGTGCAGCACACTGGCGGCGGCACGACTGTTGACCACGACACTGCGGGAGGCCAGCAGTGGAAGCGTCAGCCCGACACGTACCGGTAACGGTTGGGTGTCCTCGGCCTCGTGCACGTGCGTCACCACGCGGTGCCCGAGCGCGGCTGCCAGTAACGTCCAGGTGGGAACGGTGATCGTGCTGATGTAGACGGCCGCGTAACGGTGGGACAGCAGTCGAAGCATGGCGGGTAGCGCGACAAGACCGTCCCGCAGAAAACCGAGCAGGCCGGTGGGATGCAGCACGCTTTTCCGCAACACCGCCGTGGGGCAGTGGTGCACCCGTGCTCCGGTGCGTCGCAGATACGGTACGAGTGGACCCCGCTGGGGCAGTACCACCAGCACACGGTGCCCCGCCCCGGTCAGCGCTCGCACCGATTCGAGGAACACGCGGTCGGAACCGTACAACTCGGCGGACGGGTGCACCAGCAGCAGTTCGCTCGGCGAGTGGTTCCGATGGTCGTGGGGCCGAAAGCGGTCACGGACGGCCTTCCGAAACACCGCCGCTGTCTTCCGGGCCGTAACGGGGCTTTCGAACGGTGAACGGGTCATCGCTGCTCCCATCGTGGCTGTCCCGGCGTCGCGGGAGGTGTGGAGGTCGAGGGGCTCGACGCTGTTAGCGGGTGGCCGCGGGATTCCCGTTGTCCGCGGGTTCCGTTTCCGCTCGGAGCATCCCGGCCCAGGCCGCGAGCACCAGCAGCCACACGGCCGATGCGTTGGCGGGCGCACCGAGGGCTTCGGCGAACACCGAGTTGGCCAGCATGCCCAAGGTGACCGAGATGATGAGGGTGCGGTCCGCCCGCGGTTCCGGTCTCAGCCGCTTGGCGCGCGTGGTGTTGACGAATATACCGATCACCAACGCCGACCAGACGATCAGTCCGAGCAGGCCGGTGTTCACGAGCAGGTTGATCACGGCGTTGTGACCGCCGCCGAGTCCCATCTCGTCGAGGAAGAGCCCGCGAGTGGCACTCAGACCGTGGCCGTACAACGGCCGTTGGGCGAAGGCTTCGAGGGCGTAGCCCCACAGTTCGGTACGGGCGTTGAGGGTCAGCAGCCGCGACATCGAGTGCCCGCGAGTGAAGAACCCGGCGATGGCCGGGGCGGCGGCCAGCACCACGGTCAACACGCCGACCGACAGGAAAGCCGTGATCTCCAGCCTGCGGGTTCCCCGCCACCTGATCCACAGCGCCACAATCGAACCGACGGCGGCGGCCAGTGCCGCGCTCCGCGTGTTCGTCGCGATCAGCCCGCCGGAACAGACGGTCAGCATGCCGAGATAGATCCCCAGCGGCCAGCGCGGACCGGTCCTGGTGTTGCGTCTGCCGATGACGTAGCTCGCGAGCACGATCACGGCGATCGCCAGTAGTTGCCCCGCGGCGACGGGGTGCAGGTGCAACCAGGTGAACCGATCCGGCTGGCTTTCCCTGCGCGGGAAGGGGACAAGTACTCCGAAGATCACCGATACCGTGATCAGCGCACTGTAGGCGTGCGCGAAGAAGTGCATGCTCGCGCGATCCGAGTGCCGCGCCGTCGTGCGCGTCAGCGCCAGGATGATCGCCATCTGGCAGGATCGCACCAGCGCCATCTCGAAATACGGAGAGTACACTGTGGACAAGAAGAGCACCGCGACGTAGGCGTAAGCCGCCAGTGTCGTCCAGTGGGCAGTCGTGAGTCTCGGCGTGGGACGGAACCGCAGGAACAACCAGCAGGCGACCACTCCGTAGGTGGCGATCTCGAGCAGCACGAAAAGGTCCGGATTGCCCGAGATGGATTGGTCCTGATCGCGGAGTCGGAATTCGTACTCGCTGGCTATGATGAACGCCAGTGCGCACACGGTCAGTCGTATCGTGTCCCGATCGGAGCGGAAACCGGATGCGTCGGCAAGGAAGTGGCGATAGTCGAGCACGGAAATCCTCGGCTTGGGTGTCTTGCGGAACGGGTTCTACCAGTCCTGCCCGAGGTGCCGGGAACCGGCCGTTCGGACATCGCGGGATCGCGATAGCGGGGACGAGTCGAGGAGCGCGTCTCGGAGGAGATCTGGTAACGAACTGATACCGCGAGCTTATACAGCGGTCACAGTGCCCGCACCATTGATTGCCGAACTACGGCGGACAGGCGCGATTCGATTGGACGGCGATGCGCATAGCGATGTTGGGTACGCGGGGTGTTCCCGCGCGATACGGTGGATTCGAGACCTGCGTGGAGGAGGTGGGGGCCCGGTTGGTTCGGCTGGGCCACGAAGTCACCGTGTACTGCCGCAACGGCAATGACGAGATCGAACGGAGCCCCGAGTACCGGGGAATGCGGTTGGTCCGGCTGCCCGCCCTCCGCAGGAAAACCCTGGAGACGCTGAGTCACACCGGCGTCTCGGTGGGACACCTGTTGCGGGATCCACCGGATGTGGCCGTGGTTTTCAACGCCGCGAACGCGCCGTTCCTGCCCTTGCTGCGAGCTCGTGGGGTGCCGGTTGTCACCCATGTCGACGGCTTGGAGTGGAAACGTGCCAAATGGGGGAGGCTCGGGTCCCGTTACTACCGGGCGGCCGAAGCACTGGCGGTTCGCTGTTCCGACGCGCTCATCGCCGATTCCCGGGGGATCCAGGACTACTACGCGCAGCGGTTCGACGTCGGCACGGAATACATCCCCTACGGTGCTCCCGTGCTGGACACCGTCGGTGCCGACACGCTGTCCGAACACGGACTGCGGGCAGGGGAGTACCACCTCGTGGTGGCGCGTTTCGAACCGGAGAACCACGTGGACGTCGCGGTGGCCGGTTATCTCCGGAGTGGTGCGGTGCACCCGCTGGTGATCGTGGGGGCGGCTCCTTACGCGGATTCCTACACCGCGCACGTCCGCAGGCTCGCGGCGCGCGGTTCCGGGGTGAGGCTGCTGGGGTCGGTCTGGGATCAGCGGGGCCTCGACCAGCTCTACGCGAACGCGCTCACGTATGTTCACGGGCATTCGGTCGGTGGCACCAACCCGTCGTTGCTGCGCGCTATGGGGGCCGCGACCGCGACCTCGGCCTACGATGTGCCGTTCAACCGGGAAGTGCTGGGGGAGCACGGTGTCTATTTCACCGATCCGGCTTCGTTGGCCGAATGCTTCGACCGTGCCGAGGAGTTTCCACAGGACACGATGGATCGTGGGCGCGCACAGCTCTCCGCGCTGCGGGGGAACTACGACTGGGACGTCGTGGCCCGCGGTTACGCGGAACTGGCGGAGCGGTTGTGTGCCCGTCGAGTCTTCCCGGTAAGGGAAAAGGTGTCGCGGTTGTTCGGTCGCGCCGTGACCGGCCGTACCGAACCGCGGCGGAGTCAACCGGACAGAAAGGAGTGAGATGTTACGTCGTAGCCGAAGAGTTGGCGCGGCTTTTGTCGGGATCCTCGGGCTGGGGCTGTTGACCGCTCCGGCGGGGGCCGCCGAGCAACAACCACAGCCGGTTACGGCCGGTGCGTTGCCCACACCGCAGACGAACGGGATCGTGCTGTCGATGGCGATCGTGGGCGATACCGTCTACGCGGGCGGTCACTTCAGCAAGGCCCGTCCCGCCGGGGTATCTCCGGGAGGTGCCGGCGAGGTCAACAGGGACAACCTGCTGGCCTTCGACATCCGGACCGGGCAGCTGCTCGACTGGTCCCCCTCGGTGACCTCCACAGCGTTCGAATCCAGCGCGGATCCCGGTACGCTGTGCGACTCGCTCGGCGAGAATCGTTGGCGATGCGACACGGTTTTCAACGTCACCGCCGCCCCTGACGAGAGCAGGGTCTACGTCGGGGGGGACTTCGACCGGATCAACGATCGGTGGCGTTCCAGGGTGGCGTCCTTCGACGCGGCCGACCGTACGCTGGTGGACGGGTTCGACCCGACGGTGGCCGGTCGCGTACGGGCTCTCTCGGTCACCGAGGACACCGTCTACATGGGGGGTGCTTTCGACAGCGTCGACGGCACCGATCGCACCAGGCTGGGCGCGGTGTCGACCACGGGGGAACTGCTGCCGTGGAATCCCACCGTCGACGCGACTGTCCACAGCATATCGGCAGTGCCGGAACAGCAGCGCACGCTCATCGGCGGTGCCTTCGACAATGTCAACGGGCAGTCCCACTCCGCGCTGATGGCCGTTGACGACACCACCGGTGCGAACGTCTCCTGGCAGTGGCAGGCTCCCTCCCCGAAGGACGTGGTCACCGACATCGACACCGACGGGAACGGCCGTGCCTATTTCGGCGCGTACAACTGGAACGCCGACGGCGCCGCTCGTTTCGAGGGCCGTGGTGCCGTACGCATCGACAACGGTGCCACTGTCTGGATGGACGGGTGTTACGGCGATACCCAGTCGGTCGCCGTGTCCGAGGGAGTGGTCTACGCGGCATCCCACACGCACTCCTGTGCCGCACTCGGGGCTTTTCCCGAGGACGGGGCCATCGATTACCAGCGGTTGAGCGCGGAGAGCACGGCCGTGGCCGGTACGGCGGTTGCCGACTCGAACCACGTGACCGAGGGAGATCCGGTTCCCGCGTTGCTGCCCTGGCTGCCCAACACCAACGGTGGCCCGGCGGACAGCCCCTGGGAGAACGGGACGTGGGCGATCGAAGCCGATTCGGACTACGTCGTCGTCGGTGGTGAGTTCACCACTGTCAACGGCACACGGCAGCAGTCGTTGACCCGGTTCGCGGCGCGTTCGGTGCCGGAAGCGATCAACAACGGTCCCCAGGTGCCGTTCCGAGCTCCGGAGGTGCGGCGCCAGTGGCCCAGCGGGGACGTCACGATCGAGTGGACCGGAACCTGGGACGCCCAGAACCGTGCCATTCGTTACGAAGTGGTGCGGGTCGGTGAGTCCGAGCCGATCCACACGGTGACGAAGGAGTCCTGGCCGTGGTCGCTGCCCACCATGCGGTTCACCGATACCCAGGCTCCCGACGGGAGCACGGAGTACTGGATCAGAGCCGTCGACGCCGACGGGGCGGCCATCGGTTCGCCACGGGGCAGTACGGATTGGTGAGCGACTGTCACCGGCCCGGTCCGCCTCCGGGCGGGCCGGGCCGGTCCGCTCAGCTCCCGCGGGCTCCGGGAGCGGTCAACAGGCCCACGTCCGGACGGTGGTACGCCCGCACCCCGAGTTCCTCGGCGACATCCCCCGGTAGTGGGCGTCCTGCCCTGTTACCCACCGCGTCGTCACGCAGCCCGAAATCACCGCTGTCCGGTGCGCGGAACGGATGACGTTCGGTGCGCTTCGAGATGCTGTGTTCGCCCTGTCCGGTTGCCTCGTTCAGTTCTGCCAGTGACTCGAAACGGCTTTTCCGGTCGTCACCGTGGTACCACTCCGCCAAGTAGGGCTCGTCATTCCGCAGGTAGACGTTGCCGTCACCACGTGACACGAAAGCCGGAGTGCTCACGTCCGCTGCTTTGTCGCCCCCCATCCTGATGAACGGTTCGTCGTGAGCGGTCCCCGCGAAGAGGTTGTTCACGATTTCGGTTTCTGCGGTGATCCAGCTCTGGCCCAGTTGGTGACTGTAGGGATCGGAGGACGGGGGGCGCGGATCGTTGTATATCCCCAGGGAGCCGTGATTTCGCCAGAAGGTGTTGTTGAAGAAGCCGATGTGGTCGGCGCTGGAGATCTTCACACCGAACCGGTCGTTGTGCGAGGCCAGGTTCGAGGCGAACAGCGCGCGGGAGGATACCTCGTAGTAGAAGCCGTGCTTGACGTTGTCACGTGCGGTGTTGTGCACGACCGTCGCGTCGGCGCAGCCCAGGTCGCACCACCAGCCGGTGCCGATGTTGTTCACGAACGAGTTGTGCTCGATCAGCGCTTTGCTGGTGCGTGTCATCTTCACGCCACCGGCCCCGATGGCGGGGCCGGACAGGGCGAACCGCTCCCTGTTGTTCCGCGACACCCGGTTGTCCACCACTCGTACGCCGTGCGCCTTGTTCGACATCAGGCCCACTAGGCCGTTGTCGACGATGATGTTGCCGTCCACTTCGGCGTTCGGGGCGAACACGGCCACCCCGCTGGAGGCCGACCACGCGAACGCGTTGTCGCGCAGCACGACATCGGCGGCGTTGACCACCACCATCGCTCCTCTCCTGCCGTACTCCTGGCGGGAGGCGTAATGCGCGATCCCGACACCGTGCAGGCTGCTGCCCGCCGCCCGGGGGCCGTCGAACTGCAGCAGCCACGGATGCGCGCTCGCCTCGACGGTGCTGCCCGTCGGATCGGATCCCAACAGCAGGGTGTCCTCGACGGTGTCGACGTAGAAGGTCCCCGGGGTGAGCTCGCCGCGCTCCGCCACCTGTCGCAACGGTTTCCCGTCCAGGAAGACCATGTCGGGCAGGCCGGCGTTCGGATGCCGTGAATCGATTATCTTCGGCAGGTAGCAGTCCCGGCAGTAACCCGGTGACCAGTCCCGGTGCAGCCACCCCCCGTCGGTACGGGTCCACTCCGAGACGATCTCACTGCCTTTCAACCACACCTGCTCACCGGGGAAGGATCTGATCCGCAACCGTTCGCGCACGATTCCCACGCTCTCCCGGTACGTTCCTTCCCGGAGCACGATCGTCTCGGGGGAGTCGGCCCTGTCCACGGCCGCGCCGAGAGTGCGCAGCGGTGCGTCCCTGGTGCCAGCGGCATCGTCGGAGCCGTCGGTGGCCACGAACAGCGCGTCCGGGGGGACCGGTGCGTTCGTCCCGGGAACGGCGGGGAGCGGGGAGGCGTCGGGGAGCGGATGCCTGTCCACCGGTTCCGCGGTACCGGAATTGATCCGTACCAGGACTCCCGCGAGCACGGCCACGGCACACAGCAGGACCGCTCCGGCGGTGATGACGAGTCGGTTTCGGTGCTTTTCCGTGCGCGGAACCAGCGGAAACATGTCGGGTTGGCCTCATCGGGTCGTCGGGTCTGCTCGCGGCGGCCCTCCTTGGAACCGGACTGCCGGTCAACCGCCAGGGCGGTCGGGCACCGAGATCCGGTCACGGAGGGAGGTGCTGGACACGTGTGCGGTGTACGGGAAGTACACGATTCTGACTCCCACGGAACCCAGTCTGCTCTCCAATGCCTCGCCTCGTTCGGTGTCCTTCCAGTCGTCGCCCTTGACCAGCACGTGGAAACCGACCCTTCGCCATGCCAGGAACTTGTCCAGATAGGGATCGGCCACCGCCTTGTCCACGTGCCGGATGCTAGCGACGATCTCAAGTCGTTCCTCGAACGGAACGACGGGGTGTCTGGCTTTGGCGCGCAGGATCATCTCGTCGGTGGCGACACCGGCGACGAGCCGGTCGCAGATCGAACGCGCTCGCTGCAGAATCCGGAGGTGGCCGATGTGGAACATGTCGTAGGCACCGGGCGCGTATCCGATCACCGGCATGCTCACCGCCCCGATTCCGGTGGGCACAGCGCTCGCATCTCGCGGAACCATTTCGGCAGTGCCAGGCAGGCGAAACAGAAATGTGCCGTGAACAACATCGTGTACACCGCGATGAAAGGAATCCTGTCACCCAAAAGAATGAAACATAAGCACAGCACTCCGTAGTCGGTCGGTGCGACCAGTAATGACTTGGTGATTCCCGGTGTCGTGGAATTCGTCGACAGCGCGGCGGCAGGGTTCGAACGCGCGCGCCGCAACTGGTCGTTGAGAATCATCGCGAAGAACAACACGCTTTCGGTCACCGCGAAACCGAGCGGAACCAACAACCACGCGCTCGCCGTGTCCCCGAACCGAAACGTCGAAAGCAGCACGGCAAGGTGCAACGTGGGGATCTTCGCGCTGTCGACGATGTGGTCCAACCATTCCCCGGCCGGGTTTCCACCACCCCGCAGCCTGGCAAGCTGCCCGTCCGCGGAGTCGAGCGCGTAGCCGAGCAGCAGGGCCAGCGCGACGATCACACCCAGTGTGCGGGAAGGGGGAACGGCGGCCAACGCGAGGATCCCACCGAACGTGAACGCCGCGCTTATGGTGGTCACCTGGTTAGGGGTGAACCCGGCCGGATAGGCCGCTGCGGCGAGGTAACCGCCCGCCTTGCGGTTGATGAACCTGGAGTACGCGGGTGCTCCAACGGCCGACTTCTGCGCTCCGGGGAGGCGGCGTAACGCTTCCCGGAACACCGAGTCGGCCCGATCGTTCCCGGGCCGGGAGCCACTCCGTAAGGCAGGTCCGCGCACAGGTTCTCCTTCGTCGAAGGTGCTCGTGGTTCTGTCCGAATGCATCACCCGGATCCGGGACGGGCCGTTATCGAATCGATGTTTCCGATGGGTGTTCACTCGAGGAGCCGGAGAAATCGCCGTGAGCTCCGAGCGAGCGGAAACTTCGCGATTCGTCAGACTCTCGGACGTGTCCGGATACTCGTCAAGTGGGCGCTGTTCGTTACACCGTTATCGTAATCATGGTGTTCGCGTCGGGGAGTTTCACCGTGACCCCGCGATCGGCGTAAGCTCCCCGTCGGAGCGCGCCGACCGGGATGTCGTTCGGACACTTCGGACCGGTCGGACCGGGGGATCGTCCGCTCACCGGTCAGGGACGAACGGGAGGCTATCGTGCTCGGTGGCGCCGTACCGCGAGCCTGTCGTCGCGGTGAGCAGCTCGATCGTGACCCTCCCCGGCGAACGCTCACGCGTCGAATGGAGCTCGCATGAATGAACCCCTGCCCGCCCCGAACATTCTCGGCGCGTTATGGCGCTATCGATTGAGTTCGCTCGGGATCGTCGTCGGCACCGTCCTGGTCAGCGTCATCGTCGCGCTCACCGTGGGCAGTGCCGGGGTGGCCGAGGCCCGCATCGTGCTCAAGGCCCCCGACTCGGCACAGGCGCTGGGTTTCGAGGTCACGAGTGAATCGGGGTTCGTGCGCTATGTCAACCAGCGTGCGCTGTTCGTGACCTCCGATCGCACCCTGGGGACCGCCCGTGAACGGCTCGGCGGGCAGGAGACGATCAAGGAACTGCGTGAGGCGGTCACCGCCAGCGCCTCGGACAACGGTGACTCGATTCTCGTGCGGGTCGACATAGGCGATGCCGAACGGTCCACCGAGATCGCCAACGCCGTCGTGACCGCCTATCAACGAGAGTCCCGGGCCGAGGTATCCGCGGCGGCGGACAGCACGTTGAAGGCGCTGCGCAACCGACGTGAACAGTTGGTCGCCGACATCGCCGAATCCGGTTCCGGCGTGGATTCGGCCTCCAGCCGCACCATCAGCGAGTTGGACCAGCGCATAACCGATATCAGAATCGCCTCCGGCCAGTTCGGCGATGGTGTGTCCTTCGTCGACAAAGCTGTTACCGACTCCTCGGGTGTCATCACCGCCCTGCTGCGTGACGCGGTCGTCGGATTCGCGGTGGGAGTGCTGTTGGCCGCGACGGTCGCCTGGGCGCGTGCCGATCGCAACCGCAGGGTACGCGATGCCGCTGACCTCGCGCGGTTGTCCGACGAACCACTGCTGGGTGAGGTGGAAGCACTCGGTGAGGGAGAGACCGCTCGGTTGCACAACCTGGTGGTGCCGCCGCTGGGGTCCTACCGACTCGTTTCCTCGGTGCTGCGCAACACCGTCCGAGGTGGGCTGGTGGCTGTGACGGGAGTCTCCGCCGGGGACGGTGCCACCACCACGGTGCTGCAGGTCGCGGGAGCCGCCGCCCGGGACGGACTGCGGGTGCTGGTGGTGGACGCGGCTGTGCGGACCAGGGAGCTCTCGCACAACGTCGCGCTGCAGAACGACTGGTACGGCATGGCCCCCATCGCCACCGGCGCGGCGACCGTGCACGCTTCCACCAGGGTCATCGAGGTGGGACCCGGTATCGAGTTCCGCGTTATTCCCGCCGGGCGTGCCAGCGAGGGAGCTCCCGACTACTTCCGTTCCTCGCTGTTGCGCAGAGCGATGGTGGAAGCCCGGGGTGGTTACGATCTCGTGCTGGTTGATCTGCCGCCGCTGGAGTCCGCCCCGGAGGTCAGTGCGCTGGTCCCCGCCGCGGACGGAGTCGTGCTCACCGTCCGCAAGGAGCGTTCCGTTGCCGCGCTGCGCAGGGCGCGGGAACGGATCGAACTGCTGGGGGGCAAGATCGCCGGTTACGTTTTCACCTTCGCCTCCCAGAGCTCCCCGACGACGGCGCAGCACAACGAGCAGCAGGGCGAGACATCGGGGCGAGTTTCCGCGACAACCGTTCACCGAGGTGGACAGTGACCTCGTGTCGAACTCCCGGATGGCTTCGTGGCCAGGTGCGGGACGGTATGGCCGGAGTGGCGGCGCAGGGGGTCACCGCCGCCACCAGCCTGCTGGTCCAGGTGGTCGCGGCCGTTTCGCTGGGACTGTCCCAGTACGGTGTCTTCGCGGTGTTACTCGCCATGCTCGTCGGGGCCAACGCGCTCTACATCGGCTTCGTCTGCGACAGCTTCACCGTTTTCGACCGGCACGAACCCCGATACCGCGCGGCACTGGTCAGCGCGGCGTTGCTGGTGGCCGCGCTGTGCGTGTCGGGGGCGTTGGTACTGGCACTGACGTTCTCCGGTGGCGGGATCAGCCTGGCCGTCCCGTACGCGCTGCTGGTGGGCAGCAAACTGGCCGCCGAAACCGTACGCAGGCTGTTCGTGGTCCGGGTATCCTTCCGCGCCCTGCTGCTCAACGACGTGTGCTCGCTTGTCGTCACCGCGTTGGCGCTGCCGGTGTTGCTGGGGGCGAGCGGGGAACCCACCCCGGAGGTGCTGCTCGGATCGATGTGCTGCGGTGCGTTCGCCGCGGTGTCGCTCGGGTTGTGGCAGTTGCCCGGTTCCGAGTGGCGCGGGCTGCGACCGGGGATCACCGAACTGCCGGGACTGGCCCGGTTCGCGGTGTGGCGCGCCTTGCAGTCCGGGCTGCGTCCGTTGACGTTGTTGGCCGCCAGGCTGTTGGTGGCCGGACTGATCTCCACGGCGGCCGTCGGCGTGCTCGAACTCGCCCGGTTGGTGGTCGCTCCGGTGCAGGTCGTGATCAACGGTTCGGGAAGTCTGCTGCTGGGCAAATTGGCGGCGCGCGAGCGGGGTGGTGACCGACGTGACCCGCGTCTGATCGGAAGGGCCGCCGGGGCGCTGTGCGGTGGAACGGTCGTGGCGGGGCTGCTGTCCGCGGTGCTGGCCCTGCTGCTCGCTCCTCCGCTGTTCGGCAGGAGCGTCGATGCGGGGGCCGTGTTCGGTTGGGTCGTCTATCTCGCCCTGTGGGCGGCGGGGTTGCCCTATGCCACCGAGCTCGTGACCCGCCGCATGTCCCGTGCGGTGTTCCTGCCGCGGTTGCTGGACTCAGTAATGGGACTGGCCGTGGCCACCACGGCGCTGTCGCTCGATGCCCCGGTCGCCGCGTTGCCCTGGGCGTTGGCACTGGGTGGCGGGTATGCCGCGTACCGGCTGCGTACGTTGGTCCGGTCCGAACCGAGTCCCCTGGCGGCGGAACCGGGGACCTCCCGCGCGCTGTGAAGTGTCGCCACCGTCGTCGTGCGGCCCCGTGCCTCAGCCGGGGCCGCACGACGGGTGATTCGCGACAACCGGGCCGAAGGGCCGTTCAGTGCGCGTAGGTCGGCGCGATCACGGCACGCCCCAGGGTGTGGAAGGCGAGCATGAAGTTGACCACGGCCGGAGTGGCGGTGCTGTCGACACCGAGCTTCGCGCTGTCGACCGCGTTCACCGCGAAGTAGTAGCGGTGCGGGCGATCACCTTGCGGGGGAGCCGCCCCACCGAACGCGTGCTCTCCCACGTCGTTGCGCACGTGGAAGGCGCCCTCCGGCACGCCGGTGCCGCTTCGGTCACCCGCACTTGTCGCCAGTTCGGTGACCGAGGCCGGGACGTCGACGAGTACCCAGTGCCAGAACCCACCGGGGATGGGGGCGTCCGGGTCGAAGCAGGTGATCACGAAGCTCTTCGTGCCCTCGGGGAAGCCGTGCCAGGAGAGCTGCGGCGAGACGTTGTCGCCGCCGGCCCCCATGCCGTCGTACGCGTGGGCCTTGGACATGGCTTGTCCATCGGTTACGTCCTTCGAGGTGACCGTGAACGACGGCACTTCGGGCAGCAGACTGTAGGGATCGGGATCGATGGGACGCTCCAGGCTCATTGCGTCTACCCTTCTCGTCGATCGGATTTCGGTACACCTCGGCCGGAATCGCCGTTCTCCGGTGATCGGCCGCTTCCACCGTAATCACCGCTCCGGCATCGGTCGTGGCCACTCCCGGCGAGCTCCCACCGGTGCGGGTCGTTCTCCAGCGCCGCGCTGTTCCCCAGTGCTGTGCCGGAAACACCATTTTGTCGCTCGATCAGGTGAGTCACTGTCCAGTTTCGGCTTGCTTGTGAGCCGTCAGCGGCGAGGTCGTGGACACTGGCCGCGACGGCCCGGTTACGAACGACCACCAATGCGCGAAACCCGGTAATCGTTTTCCGTTGCCCGGAGCACCGCTCCGGAAGACGGTGACCGCTACAGGGAGCTTTGAATGCGACGACGCTTGTGGCCCAACCTTCCGGCGGTGCTGTTCGTGGCTCTCGCGTTCTGGGTGGTGCTGCCCACGACCACGGTTGCCACCGAGCAACCACCTCCCGAACTGAACACGGCATCGGCCGCACCGATCGTCGGAGGGAAACCCGCCGACATCGAGCAGTACCCCTGGGTGGTCTATCTGATGGATTCCCAGGGAAAGCAGTTCTGCGGCGGGGCGCTGGTCGCCTCGAACAAGGTGGTGACCGCGGCGCACTGTGTGATCGATCGTCGAGCCTCCGACGTCCGCGTGGTGGCCGGGCGTGCCGACAAGAGCAGTCAGCGGGGTCAGGTCCTGGGGGTGGCCGACTTCTGGGTGCATCCCGACTACAGCGCTCCCTATCGAGGGGCAGACGTGGCGGTGCTGACACTTCGTGAATCCACATCACGTTCGGTGGTGGAACTGGCCGATCCGAGCGACGAGCTCTACGGCGACAACACCGAGGCGACCGTGCTGGGATGGGGCGCCCGCTCCGAAGGAGGCCAGAACTCGGAGATCCTGCGCCGGGCGACGGTTCCGGTGGTCGGCGACGCCGAGTGCGCCGAGATCTACGACCGCCAGTTCGTACCGAAGGCGATGGTGTGCGCGGGATATCCCGATGGGGAAGTGGACGCTTGCCAGGGCGATTCCGGAGGTCCGCTGGTCGTGGGGGACAAGATCATCGGCATCGTTTCTTGGGGCGTGGGATGCGCGCGTCCGGGAAAGCCGGGGGTCTATACCGAGGTGGCGGCCTATGCCGATCGGATACGGGCCCGGCTCTGAGTCGAACCGGGCCCGGCAGCGGGCCGATGGTCACGGTTACCCGGGGTTTCTCCGGCAGCGGTTGTTGCCCGTGTGGGTACTCGTGCCGGAGCGGTCAACCGGCGACCAGTCCCACGGAGAGCCCGAGGAACGCCGCCGCGCTGACCACGTCGAGTGAGTTGCGGATGCTCGGCTTCCGCAGTCGGCCCGCTACCCGGGAGGCGCCGAGTACGATCGCCAGCTCCCATACGGCGGCCAGTGCCAGGAAAACGAGCCCGAGCATTGTCAGCTGCAGGGCAGGACTGGTCGCGGATCCCACGAACTGCGGCAGAAAGGCCAGGCTGAACAGCAGCATCTTGGGATTGGTGATGTTGCTGAGCAGACCACGCAGGTACGGATTGGCATCCGGCGTGGCCGGGGCGTCACCGAGAACGTCGGCGCTGTCGCCGTGCCGGGAGCGCCAGAGTCCGCGCAGGATGGTCACTGCCAGATAGATCAGATAAGCCGCTCCCACCCACTTCAGCACCGAGAGCACTTCCGGTCTGCTGGTGACGAGTGCTCCCAGGCCCGAGATCACCAGGGCCACCTGAACCAGGCTCGCGGTGTGGATGCCCGCCAGGGTGTACAGCCCCGGGCGTGTCCCGAACCTCATCGATGTGCGAAGCAACAGGAACGTGTCCACGCCGGGGGTGAGTATCACCGCCGTGCTGATGAGTACGAAGCCCGGCAGGGTTCCCGGATCCAGCAGCATGCCGTTCCTTTCCGTACGCGACCGTGGCCGATTCGGGTCGTCGACACACGTTTCACCGACAAGAGGTCACTTGTGGGCGACAGGCTTCACACGTTCGGGGGTAGATCGTGGAGCCCGTCTCGTTGCTTGCCGGACCACCCAGTTGGCATTTCAGGATTAATGCCGCGCAAAGTCCGATCGGGAAGCAACTTTTTCGACTGAATCCGAGTATAACGAAAAAAATTACGCCGCAGCTGTGAGTTGTCCCTCCTGTGTTCGGTGCAACACCAGCGGATACGTTCCGTCGTGGATTCGACACACTCGGGCAGAACTGGAGGCCACTGTTGCGTGTTCACGGCGGCCCTTCCCGCAGGGGAGCCAACCGACCGTTGCGACGTCGGCTTCGAGTGCTCGTGTGCTGCCTGGTTCCGTTGCTGTGGAGCGTGCAAACCACCGCAGTGGTTCAGGCGGAGTCGATGACCGGTCGCGGTGACGTGCGGGCCAGAATCGTCGGCGGTACCGCGACCGCCCCGGAAGCCGCGCCCTGGGCCGTCGCGCTCACCGACTCCTCGGGGGCTCACTTCTGCGGGGGTGCGCTGGTTTCCGCTCGCGAGGTCGTCACCGCGGCGCACTGCACGCTCGATCCGACGACCGGTGCGGCCAGGAGTGCCACCGACATCCGGGTCGTGCTCGACCGTAGCGATCTCCGAACCCGGCAGGGTGAGGTGATCGCGGTCGAACGTGTCTGGCGGCACTCGCGGTACGAGCACTTCACCCGTGGTGACGACGTCGCCGTGCTGACCCTCCGGAACGGGGTGTCCGCGCCACCGTTGAAACTGGTGGACGCCGGAGAGCGGGAGCGGTACCGGCCGGGGACCACCGGCACCGTTTACGGCTGGGGGCGCACCGCCGAGTCGGAACCGACGTCCCAGGTGCTGCGTTCGGTGCGGGTCCCTGTGATGTCTGACGTCCGGTGTTCCCGGGCGTATCCGGGTTTCGAACGCGAGTCGATGTTCTGTGCGGGGTACCCCGACGGAGGCAAGGACGCGTGCGGCGGTGACTCCGGAGGGCCGTTCGTGGTCGACGGCAGACTCGTCGGCCTGGTCTCCTACGGAAGCGGCTGTGCCCGCCCCGGCTTTCCGGGGGTCTACACGCGACTCTCCTCCTACGCGGCGAGGATCCGCGACATCGCGGTGAATCCCGTCCGGTGAGTTCGCCCGCTGACGCGGAGCGGCCCGCTCCGGGAAAACCCGTCACGGCCACTCCGCCGCGGTGAACGCGGGCACGTGCCCCCGGAGAGGCGCCCGCCGCCGGCGTGATCGCCCCGGAGCGCGGCCCCACGTCCGGTCACGCGGATACCGAGGTCACGTTACCGATGGATTCACGTCGATTCGATCTCGGCCAGCAGTTGTTCGCGTCGACTGTCCCGGAGGAACGACGCCTCGACGGAGTTGCGCGCGAACTCGCGCAGTGCGGCCTCGCCGAAACCGAGCTCCCGCTCGATCGCCCGGAAGTTGTCACCCACGTACCCACCGAAGTAACTCGGGTCGTCCGAGTTGATCGTGGCAATCACACCGGCGTCGACCAGCCGGGGCAAGGGGTGTTCCCGCAGGTTCGCCACGCCGCGCAGCCTTACGTTCGAGAGCGGGCACACCGTCAACGGGACACGGTCCCGCGCCAGCCTGCTGACCAGCTCGGAGTCGTCGAGAGCCCGAACGCCGTGGTCGACCCGCTCGACCCCCAACACGTCCAGCGCCTGCCAGACGTACTCCGCGGGTCCCTCCTCGCCCGCGTGGGCCACCAGCCGGAGTCCCGCCTGCCGGGCCCGGGAGAACACTGTCGCGAAGTCTCCCGGCGGATGCCCCAGCTCCGCGGAGTCGAGGCCGATGCCGATTATGCGCTGCCGGTGCTCCAACAGTTCGTCCAGCATCCGAGACGCCTCCTCGCTGCCCCGGTCGCGCAGGAAGCACGCGATCAGCTCGGTGCTGATCCCGAAGCGGCGCTCGCTGCTCGACAACGATGCCTCCAGCCCGTCGAGCACCGTCTCCAGCGCCACCCCTCGGGTGGTGTGTGCCTGTGGGTCGAAGAAGATCTCGGCGTGGCGCACCCCCTGTTCCGTCGCCCTGGCGAGATAGCCATCGGCCAGTTCGGTGAAGTCCGCCGCGCTGCGCAGCACGTTCATCCCGGTGTAGTACAGATCCAGAAACGACTGCAGGTCACCGAACTCGTACTTCCCGCGCAGCTCCTCGACTCCCGCGTACGGCAGCGTGATGCCGTTGCGCTCGGCGAGAGCGAACGTCAGTTCCGGCTCCAGCGCGCCCTCGATGTGGATGTGCAGCTCGGTCTTGGGCACTCGTAGTGCCGTCGAGGTTCCCGTGCTCAACGTTTCGTCCCTTCCTGTGGCCGCGAACCGAAGCAAGTAAACGTAACTGTTCCGCCCCGCTCCGCGTGGAGCCCTCCGTCGAGACGTGGCATGGCCGACTCCGCACGCCACGACAGCTCGGGATCACGCGACGGTGTGATAGGTACTGGAGGGTGAACCCGCATCCCCTCGCCACCGCGGTGCAGCGCGCCTACACGGCCGATCTCGCCCCGGAGGATTTCTATCGTATGCTGCGGCTGCGCGTGGACGTCTTCGTCGTCGAGCAGCACTGTCCCTATCCGGAACTCGACGGTCGTGACCTCGAAGGGGCGACCCGCCACTTCTGGATCGACTCCGCCGATTCCGGCGTGCTCGGATACCTGCGACTGCTCGAGGAACCCGACGGCTCCTTCCGGATCGGACGGGTGTGCACCGCCCCCTCCGGCCGGGGAATGGGTCTCGGCAAGAAACTGATGCGTGCCGCTGTCGCCGAGGTCCGCAAGTCGTACGCGGTGCTTTCCTCCCAGACCTACGCGGTGGGGTTCTACCGGTCGTTCGGGTTCGTCGAGTACGGCGAGCCCTACGAGGAGGACGGGATACCGCACATCGACATGCATCGGGACCCGACAGTGACGGGAGTAACGCGATAGGGCACGACGTTTGGTGCCCGAACGGGCTTCTGCGAGGATGCGACGTGGTCCAAGCGAGCAACGGTCAGGAAGCCGGTGTGAATCCGGCACGGCCGGCGCCACTGTGACCGGGGAGCGGTTCTCCCACGAATGGCCACCGGGAATCACCCGGGAAGGCCGGAGAAGCGCGTCGATCCGGGAGTCAGGACACTGCCGTTGCTGCGTTCCGCAACCAGGGGCGTCCGAGACCCTAGGAAGGAATACCAGCGATGACCGCTGCCACATCGGCACAGTCCACCGTGCGCTACCCGTTCTCCGCGGTTGTCGGGCACGACGAGCTGCGACTGGGGTTGCTGCTCAACGCGGTGTACCCGCGTATCGGCGGGGTGCTGGTGCGGGGCGAGAAGGGCACCGCGAAGTCGACCATCGTGCGTGCGCTCGCTGCCCTGTTGCCCGCTCTCGACGTCGTCGAGAACTGCCGCTTCGGTTGTGATCCCGCCGAGCCGGACACGGACTGCCCCGACGGGCCGCACGACGAGGCGACGGCCGGTGCTCGTCGTCCCGCCCGGCTCGTGGAACTCCCGGTGGGGGCTTCCGAGGACCGCCTGGTCGGATCGCTGGACGTCGAACGCGCGTTGACCGAGGGAGTCCGCGCCTACCAGCCCGGGCTGCTCGCCGCGGCCAACCGCGGGGTGCTCTACGTCGACGAGGTCAACCTGCTGCACGATCACCTCGTCGATCTGTTGCTCGATGCCGCCGCCATGGGCCGCTCCCACGTCGAGCGTGAGGGGGTCTCGCTGTCGCACGCGGCGTCGTTCCTGCTGGTCGGCACCATGAACCCGGAAGAGGGTGAGCTGCGTCCCCAGCTGTTGGACCGCTTCGGGCTGACCGTGCAGGTGGCCGCCTCGCGCGAGGTGGACACGCGTACCGAGGTGGTACGTCGTCGACTGCACTTCGAGGCCGACCCCGTCGGGTTCGCGAAGGAATGGGCGGAGGAGGACGCCGAGCTCGCGCGACGCATCGCCGATGCCCGCTCCCGGGTCGAGTCCGTCCAGCTGCCGGACTCCGAGGTTCGCCGGATCGCGTCGGTGTGTGCCTCGTTCGAGGTGGACGGTATGCGCGCCGATCTGGTGCTGGCGCGTGCCGCGGTCGCGCACGCGGCCTGGCGGGGAGTGAACGCCGTCGCCGCGGCGGATGTGGAAGCCGCGGCGAGGCTGGCGCTACCGCACCGCCGACGGCGCGATCCGTTCGACGAGCCGGGGATGGACGAGCAGCAGTTGCGGCAGGCCCTGGACGATGCCGAACAGGACGCCGAAAGGCAGGAGGCCTCGGCGGACTCGGTCACGTCCGATTCGGACGGTGCTTCCGAGTCGAACGATTCCGAGCACGGCCCCGGTGGCGGCCCTGACGAAGGCTCCGGTGACGGCCCCGACGACCCCGGTGCCGGCCCCGACGACGAGGACGGTTCCGGGGGTGGCGGCACCGGCGCTCCGGACGGTCCCGAGGGACCCGACAACACCCCCTCGGGAGGGGCCGAGGGGAGGCCGCCTTCCGACGAGGATGCCGCCGGTAACACTGCCAACGGTTCGGACGGGAACGGTTCCGACGGCTCCGGTGAAGCCCCACGAGAGCGGACTTCCGAGGCGTCGGACACCACGTTCCGGGCTCGGTTGCTGGAGATTCCCGGCCTCGGCGAAGGTGCGCCGGGACGGCGTTCGCGGTCGCGTTCCCGTACCGGCCAGGTCGTGCGCTCGTCCGCGGTGGACGGTCACGGTGTTCACCTGCCCGCCACGTTGGCCGCCGCGGCGCCACACCAGCGTTCCCGGGGACGTTCCGGACCCGGCCTGCGGCTGCACGCCACCGATCTGCGCCACTCCGTACGCGAAGGACGCGAGGGCAATCTGGTGCTCTTCGCCGTGGACGCCTCGGGGTCGATGGCTGCCAGGGAGCGGATGTCCGCCGTCAGCGGCGCGGTCATCGCACTGCTTCGCGACGCCTACCAACGCAGGGACAAGGTGGGAGTGGTGACCTTCAGGGGGGCGGACGGCGAGATCGCGCTGCCACCGACCTCGTCGGTGGACACCGCTGCCACTCGCATGCGCAGGCTGCCGACCGGCGGCAAGACGCCGCTGGCGGGTGGGCTGCTCACGGCTCGCAAGGTGATCCGTACCGAGCGGATGCGTGATCCGCAGCGTCGCCCCCTGCTGGTCGTGCTCACCGACGGTAAGGCCACTGTGGGCGTCGACGCCGCGGGCAACGCCGCCACGCGTAGCCGTCGCGCCGTGGACGACGCGATGCGTTCGGCCGCGTTGCTCGACGAGATGGGCGTGGCCTCCGTGGTGGTGGACTGCGAGAACGGGCCGGTGCGTCTCGGCATGGCCGATCGACTGGCGCACGTGCTCGGAGCGCCCAACCTGCGGTTGGAGGAGCTCTCCGCGGACAACGTCGCCGGAGTCGTGCGCGCCGCACGGGAAGCCGGTGCGGTGCTCGCGTGACTCCGTTCCGTCGGGAGCGCACCGTCGTGCACGGTGTGGAGGCGATTGCTGATACAATGCGTGGTGTCCACCTGACCCCCAGGGGTGGACCAAAGCGCCCTCGCGCTCCCGGCACCCCCAGGCCGGTTGAGTGCGAGGGCGTTCTCTCGGTGTCCGTGGACGAGGCGCGGTCCGTGGATGAGGCGCGTTACCCGCCACCCGATGACGAGACCGGTGTCCGCTCGTGGTTCGGCCGCCCCGAACCCTCCGCACGCGACCGTGGTACCCACTTCACACCCTCCCGCTGTCCACGCCCCCCGATCGGTTCGTGGGAGCGAACGACCGTACTCGCTTGGAGATCCTGCTATGCCACAGGGACAACCGAACTCCGTACCGAACGACGGGTTGACCACCAGGCAGCGTCGCAACCGTCCCCTGCTCGCGGTGCACACCGGTGACATGAAGGGCAAGTCCACCTCCGCGTTCGGAATGGCGTTGCGCGGCTGGAACCAGGGCTGGTCCATCGGGGTTTTCCAGTTCGTCAAGTCGGCCAAGTGGCGGGTGGGCGAGGAGTCGGCCTTCCGGGCGCTCGGCAGGCTGCACGAGGAGACCGGCGAAGGCGGTCCGGTCGAGTGGCACAAGATGGGTGAGGGTTGGTCCTGGACCCGCAAACGCTCCACGGAGCAGGACCACGCCGAGGCCGCGCTGGAGGGGTGGCACGAGATCGCCCGCCGGATCGAGCAGAGCAGGCACGACCTCTACGTGCTCGACGAGTTCACCTACCCGCTGCACTGGGGATGGGTCGACGTGGCGGAAGTGGTGGAAACCCTGCGGCAGCGCCCGGGATTCCAGCACGTGGTGATCACCGGCAGGCGTGCTCCGCAGCAGTTGCTCGACGCCGCCGATCTGGCACTGGAGACCGGCAAGCTCAAACACCCGATGGATGCCGGCCAGAAGGGGCAGAAGGGGATCGAGTGGTGAGCCGGTCGGTTTCGGCCACGGTGACCGGTGCCGCTCGTCCGCGCGTCGTGGTCGCGGCTCCGGGCTCCGGACACGGCAAGACCACCGTCGCGACCGGACTGCTCGCGGCGCTGCGTGAGCGACTCGGAAAGGTGGCGGGCTTCAAGGTGGGGCCCGACTACATCGATCCCGGGTATCACGCCGTGGCCACCGGTGCACCGGGTCGTAATCTCGACCCCGTCCTGGTCGGGGAGAGTCGTGTCGCCCCGTTGTTCGCCCACGGTGCCGAGGGGGCGGACCTCTCCGTCGTCGAAGGTGTCATGGGGCTGTTCGACGGCAGGCTCGGTTCCGTGGACGAAGTGCCGCCCTACGGTTCGACGGCTCACGTCGCCTCCTTGCTGGACGCTCCGGTCGTGCTCGTGGTGGACGCCAAGGGGCAGAGCCAGAGCGTGGCCGCGTTGTTGCACGGTTTCCGTGCTTTCCAACCGGGACTGCGGCTGGGAGGTGTGATCTTCAACAGGGTCGGTTCGGCTCGGCACGAGGGGATTCTGCGGGAGGCCGCGCGCTCCGTGGGGATCAACGTGCTCGGTGTCCTCGCCCGTGCCGACGAGCTGCACGTGCCCTCGCGCCACCTCGGCCTCGTCACCGCAGCCGAGCACGGCGAACGGGCCGATGACGCCGTCGCCGGCATGGCGCGGATCGTCACCTCGGGGGTCGATCTCGACGCGGTGGCCGCACTCGCCGCTTCGGCTTCCGGAATGTCCGTCGAGCCGTGGCGCCCCGAAACCGCGATCGGTGACAGCGAGCTGACGGCGGGGTCGCCTCGGGTGGCGGTGGCGGGTGGATCGGCGTTCACCTTCGGCTACACCGAACACGTCGAACTGCTGCGAGCCGCGGGTGCGGAGGTCACCGTGGTCGATCCGCTGCGGGACGAGCGATTGCCAGCGGGCACCAGCGGATTGATTCTGCCCGGTGGGTTCCCGGAGCAGTACGTCGCGGACCTGTCCGCGAACGAGGGACTGCGTCACGACATCGCGAGCCGTGTCGCCGACGGCCTGCCGGTGCACGCCGAATGCGCGGGCCTGCTGTACCTGGCGCGGAGTCTGGACGGATATCCGCTGTGCGGGGTGTTGGACGTCGACGCGCGGATGTCCCCTCGGCTCACGCTCGGCTACCGGGAGGCGGTGGCGGCGAGTGACTCGGTGCTGTTCCACGAGGGCAGCCGGGTCTCCGGGCACGAGTTCCACCGCACCGTGCTCACCCGGACGGCCGGGGAAAACCCGGCTTGGTTCTGGCGCGACGACGGTGTGGTTACCGAGGGGTTCGTGCGCGACAGGCTGCACGCTTCCTACCTCCACACTCACCCGGTCGCGATACCCGGGGCGATCGCGCGGTTCGTGCGGGAGTGCTCCCGCTGACGGCACGCTCGGTGAAACCGGTCCCGAACGGCACCACGGTCGCCGATCGGGCGTGATTCTCCGCTCCGCGGTTGTCGTTCGAGTGAGTACGTGACGGGGAAACCCCGGCGGATCGACTTCGAGTTCCTTCCCCTACCCGGTCGGGTCGGCCGGGCAGGGCCGACGTGCTTGATCCATTCTGGAACGATTGTTCCCGTTCGTGTGCCGTGTGCGGCCGGAACGGTGCACTCGGTGTCGTCGTCGGCGTCGCGATACGGTCGATCAGTACGCGTCGTGGCTTTTCACTGTCGCGTCGACGACCGATGCGCGGTGTTTTCATAACCGAGTGCCGCTCGCCTGCGCCACGGGCGACCGCGGGACGAGTCGGAGACCTCCGTCGGTGCACCGGTGATTCGACCGCCTCGACACGGGAGAACGGCCGTACCGGGTGCGGCGCGTATCGATTGTCCGCAGTGGTATTACTTGCACCGCGTGAGGCGGGAGAGGAGAACGATCGCATGACTTCGGGAACTCGTACCGGGCTGGTCTCTTTCGTGGGGGCGGGCCCCGGTGCGGCCGATCTGATGACACTGCGCGCCGCGCGTCGGATCTCCGAGGCGGACATCGTTCTCTGCAGTCCGAGCACGATCTCTCCCGAGGGTGTGCGGGAACACGCACGTGCCGACGTGGAGCTGCTCGACACCACCGCGGTCGACGAGCGCGAGGTTCAGGAGATCTACCGCAGGGCGGAGCGGGAACGCCTGCGAGTGGTGCGACTGCACTCCGGCGACGCCGCGGTCTGGAGTTCGCTGCAGCAGCAGTACGACACCTGCGCGCGCATGGAACTGGAAGTGGAGATGGTTCCGGGAGTGGCCGGCCACACCGCCGCGGCCGCCGCGGTCGGCAGGGAACTCACCGGTGCGGACCACGAGTATCCCGTCATGGTGGCCAGGCCGGACGGTCGATCCAGTACGCTTCCCGACGCGGCGAAAGCGCGGGAGTTCGCCGAGAACGGCGTGACCATGGCGCTGTCGGTCTCCGCGTCACGCACCGGTCAACTCGTGGAGCGGTTGCGCGCGGCGGGCTACGAGGACGACGTTCCGGTCGTGGTCGCCTACAAGGTCACGTGTTCCGACGAGTTGGTGCTGCGCAGCAGCGTCGGCGAGCTCGAGGGAGTCGTCAAGAAGCACAGGCTCTGGCGGAACACGCTCTTCCTGGTCGGCGAGGCGCTGCGGCCGCAGGCCACCCGTTCGCGGTCCTACTCCGCCGCGCGGACGCGGGAGCAGGCGGTGCGGACCGGTCGCTACGGGGAGTCGACTTCGGGACGGCGTGGTGGTTTCGGCGCTCGGTACTCCACCGGGCGGCGGGACACTGATCGGAGTTCGGGAACTCGCGGTGCTTCGGGTGACGCCGAGGGCGGTGCGGACGGACCGCTTCCGCAGCCCCGTTCGGACGAACAACGTGATGGTGCGCGTGCCGACGCCGACGTCGCCTGGTGGGCGGTGCGTGATTGGCAGCAGAACACCAGGGATGCCGTTCGGACCGGTGGTCGCGGTGGAGTTCGGCACTCGGTCGTGACCGAGCAGCAGTCCACCGAGGGGTTCACGACCCCGGAGGGGGACGTGGCCACCGAACAGGGTGCTGTCGAGTCCGGAACGGGGGAGGACGCCGTGGCGGCGAGGGATGGCTCCGTCGACTCCGCCCAGGGGGAGGGCCTCGAACCAGCGCACACCGTTGACGACGCGGTCTCCGGGGCGGCGGAGCGCGGAGCGACCGGTCCCGAGGGGAGTGGGCGCGACGACGCGGAATCCGCACCGGACGGTTCCTCCAGCGGTACCGAACGGGAAACGGCCGAGGAACCGGTCGCGTCCGAGGAGGATCCGCGGGAACGGTCCAGTGCCGAGAAGGGCGAACAGGCCGAGGAGTCGAGCGCGGCGGAGGCCGTCGACGTCTCGAACCCGAAAACCGCCAAGAACGACTCACGGTCCGGTACCTCGGCGAAGTCCGGTTCCAAGAGTTCGGCGACCAAGTCCGGCGGTGGCAGGTCGAACGCGGCGAAGAGCGGCACCAAGACCAGGTCGCAGCAGAAGAGCACGACGAACGGGAACAGGGGCGGTTCGTCGAGTACCGGTTCCGGGAAGCGGCGCGCCGCCGAGTAGGAAGTCACAGCGAGAGACCAACTCAACCTCTAGTCGGACGGAGTGTGCGACGTGGCGGTCACGGTTATCGGAATCGACGGTGGACCGTTGCCCGAGGGGGCGGCCGAGGTGCTGAACTCCGCGGAACTGATCGTGGGAGCTCCCCCGCACTTGCGGGTGCACGCACCGGAGGGGGTGCGAACGGTCGAGCTCGGTTCGTTCGGGCCCGCCTTGAGCGCGCTTTCCGCGTTGACCGCCGAGGAAACCGGTGTGGTGCTCGCCTCGGGCGACCCAGGTTTCTTCGGTGCCGTTCGCGCACTGCGCGACAAGGGACTGCGGTGCACGGTGTTGCCCGCGTTGTCCAGCGTGCAACGACTGCTCGCGGGCATGGGGCGCTCCTGGGAGGACGCCAGCGTGGTCAGCGCGCGCATCGGGGGGCTGCACCGTGCGCTCAACATCTGTCGTGCGCGTTCGACCGTGGTGGTGCTGACCGGTGGTGACACCGGACCGGCACAACTGGCCTCCGGGTTGCGTGGTTGGCGTCGCACGATGATCGTCGGTGAGGACCTCGGGGGGGAGCACGAGCGTGTAACCACGATCGATCCGGACGAGGCGGCGGAGCGCAACTGGTTCGAACCCAACATCGTCTGCTGCGTGGACGATCCGGACGCCGTTCCCGGACGTAGCTGGCACAGCGGGGGTGAGCCCACGCCTCCGGAGCGGTGGGCCCTTCCGGAGGGCGAGTTCTCCCATCGGGAGGGGACGGTTACCACCAGCGAGGTTCGTGCGCTCGCGCTGGCGCGACTGGCTCCCCGGCCCGGCAGCCTGGTGTGGGACGTGGGGGCCGGCTCGGGTTCGGTGGCGGTGGAGTGCGCCAGGATGGGTGCGGCCTGCGTCGCGGTGGAGTCCGATGAGGCCCAGGTCGTGAGGCTGGTCTCCAACGCTGCCGCTCACGGGGTGGACGTCCGCGTCGAGGAGGGTGCCGCGCCGGCGGTGTTGCGTGGGCTCGCCAAGCCGGATTCGGTTTTCGTCGGGATCGACGACGCGGAAGTGCTCACCGCCTGCGCTCATGCGGGGGCGCGTCGGGTCGTACTCGCCTCGCACACGTTGGACCGGATCGCGGCGAACAGGGATGTGCTGCGCAACGCCGGTTACCACGTCGAGGGAGTACAGCTCTTCGCCAACCGGATGGTCACTTCGGAGGAGGACGTTTCGGGATTGGCGGCGGGTGAGCCGGTGGTGCTGCTGTCCGCTGAGCTTCCCAACGGGGACGCCGTGTGAGTGTCCCCGGAGCTCTGGTGATCGGTATCGGTGCTTCCAGCGGTGTGACCGCTGCCGCCGTGACGGAAGCACTGTCCGGGCTGGACGAGTGTTTTCCCGGTGGTTCCGTCGTCGTTCGGGCGGTGGCCACGATCGATCGTGCGGCGGAATCGGGGCCGCTGCGTGCCGGGCTGCGGCGACACTCGCGGCACTGGTCGCTCGCGGCCGAGGGGGAGCTGCCGCTACTGTGCTACTCGGCCGAAGCGCTCGCCGGGACGATCGTCCCCAATCCGAGCGATTCCGTCGGGGAACGGGTCGGCACCCCCAGCGTCGCGGAAGCGGCATGTCTGCGTGCCGCCGCCGAGATCGGGGACGGCACGGCTCGGATGGTGCTGTCCAAGTTCGTCATCGCCGGTGTCACGCTCGCGGCGGCCAACCCCGCTGGATCTCCGACGGCGCTGCGACCGGTCGTTCCCGGCAGGGTGCTCCGCTGGTTGCGTTGATCCTCGCGTGCAGCGGGCTCAGGGGCGGTCACCGTGCTCCCTGTTCGACGCACCGCGTGTCACAGCCGCGCCAAATCGGCTACGCAAAGTGAGTGATTTGCCGACTATTAGGCCGATTTATCGATAGATCTTGACTGTATCGAGTGAAACTACATTACAGTACTGCAAGCTATATGCGAGAAAGCTTCGGCTTGCGTGGTTGCCAACAGCCTTACGGGTGAACCGACCACGCCCACCACCGCACCACTGGGGGTGTGCGGTGGTGTTTTCTTTTCCCTGCTGTGTTTTCGCCGCTCAGCGCCGCGCTTCCGGTTTCTCCGGAGTGTCGCGCCGCGGTTTCCGTGGATCTCTCGAGGATGTGACATTGTCAACAGTTCGTGTGAGCACGCTCGTGGAATCTTGTTTCCGTTGCATGGAATCCGGCGTGCCCAGGTCAGATCCGCGTCAAGTGGGTACGACCCGCTGCGCTGGGACGGTATGCCTAGGCTGGGCGTCATGGCACTGGTTGAACGCTCTCTACTCGGCCCCGGGCCGTCGAACACCTATCCGGAGGCCACCGCGGCCCTGGCGGCTCCGCTGCTCGGCCACCTGGATCCGGACTTCCTGAAGCTGCTCGACGACACCGGGGAGCGGCTGCGGTCGGTCTGGGGGACCCGAAACCTTCGGACGCTTCCGCTTTCCGGTACCGGCTCCATCGGCATGGAAGCCGCCTTCGTCAACTTCGTGCGCCCTGGTGACGTGGTCGTAGTGGCCGTCAACGGTCTGTTCGGCGAACGCATGTGCGATGTCGCTAGCCGTTACGGAGCGGAGGTCGTGCGTGTCGACCACGAATGGGGAGAGCCAGTGGACGTCCAGCGCGTGCTGGACGCCCATCCCTCCCCGGCGCTGGTGGCAGCCGTGCACGCCGAGACCTCCACCGGTGTGCGCAGCGATATCGGTCGCCTCGGCGAGGCGTTGCGTTCCCGCGGCGACAACACCCTGCTGTTGGCGGACTGCGTGACCTCGATCGCCGGTGAACAGATCGACCTCGACGCCTGGAACGTCGACATCGCCTACGCCGGTACGCAGAAATGCCTCGGGGTTCCCCCGGGGCTCGCGCCGTTCACGGTTTCCGAGCGTGCCTGGCAGCGCAGGATCGAGAACCCCACCACCTGGTATCTGGACCTCGGGCTCATCGGGAACTACGTGACCGGAGGCGCCTCCGGCGGACGCGCCTACCACCACACCGCGCCCACCGCGATGGTCGCCTCGCTGCACGCCGCGCTCGGCCGGGTGCTCGACGAGGGGATGCCCGCGGTCGCCGAGCGCCACCGTGCGGCGGGCGAGGCGCTGCAGCAGGGCCTGCGGCGGATGGGGCTCGAACTGTTCGCTCCGGAGGGCAACAGGCTGCACCAGTTGACGAGCGTGTGGGTACCCGAAGGGGTGGACTCGGCGGACGTGCGCAAGCAACTGCTGACCGACTACGGCATCGAGATCGGTGCCGGTGCCGGACCGTTCGCCAACAGCGTCTGGCGTATCGGCCTGATGGGCAACAACGCGCGGCTGGACCGGGTGGAGATGCTGCTCGGTGCGTTGCGCACCGTCCTCGGTCGGTGACCTGCCCGGGCTGTCTGTCCACGTGCTCGTGCCCGACCCCGTCACAACGGCGGGGCCGGGCACGAGCACGTCCGGAATGTTCCCGGTCGTGGGATCTCCACGGTGAGCAACCGGTCATCTGCGTGGTAGTGCTCGCGGGCGTGTTCTCGGAGCTCGGTATCCCGGTGGCTGGGATCGTCGCGGGTATCGGGGATCACTTCGAGCTTCTCGGGTATCTGACGCTCGGGGCCTTCATGGCAGTATGGGGAGGCGCCGCGCTCTGGTGGAAGCTGTCCGTTCCCAAGCCGCACGAAGCCGTGCGTGCTCACCAGTGACGGATACCAGCGGCAGCGACAGTCTCGAACCGACCCCGCCGATGTCGCCGGGGGTGTGACCCGACAGGAACGACTATCCAGATGACCTCGCACAGCCAGCACCACTACTTCGCCGGACTCGATCTGCAGGACAGGCGGGTGGTGGTCGTCGGAGCCGGAACCGTGGCACAGCGCCGCGTCCCCAGGCTGCTCAAGGCCGGGGCAAGCGTCGTGGTGATATCGCCGGAGGCCACCCCCGCCGTTGATGCCATGGCCGAAGCCGGAGAGCTGGTGTGGCACCGCAGGCGGTACACCGAGGGAGATCTGGACGGGGCCTGGTACGCGGTGGCCTGCACCTCCAGCGCCGAGGTCAACGAGCGGGTCGTCGCCGAGGCGGAGCGCGACCGAGTGTTCTGCGTGCGCGCGGACGACGCGAGCGGGGGCACCGCGGTCACCCCCGCCGTCGCGGAACACGACGGCCTGCTGTTCGGAGTGTTGGCCGGTGGGGATCACCGTAGATCGGCCGTGGTCAAGGAGGCGCTGCTGGAGGCGCTGCGTACCGGGCAGGTCGAAGAGCGTGCCGAACCACCGGAACCCGGCGTCGCCCTCGTCGGCGGTGGTCCGGGGGATCCCGACCTGATCACGGTTCGTGGTCGCCAGCTGTTGGGGAGGGCCGACGTGGTGATCACCGACCGGCTCGCGCCGCGTGAACTGCTGGAGGAACTCTCCCCCGACGTCGAGGTGATAGACGCCTCCAAGATCCCTTACGGGCGCGCGGCGAACCAGGAAGTCATCAACAAGCTGCTGATCGAACGCGCCACGGCGGGCAACTTCGTGGTGCGGCTGAAGGGCGGCGACCCCTACGTTTACGGACGGGGCTTCGAGGAGCTGCTGGCCTGCGTCGAGGCAGGGGTGGCGGTGACCGCGGTACCCGGCATAACCAGTGCGTTCGCTGCGCCGGCGATCGGAGACGTGCCGGTGACCCACCGCGGGGTGGCGCACGAGGTGGTCGTGGTCTCCGGGCACGTGGGGCCGAACGACGAGCAGTCCCTAGTGGACTGGCCCGCCCTCGCCCGGTTGAACGGGACGCTGGTGCTGATGATGGCCGTCAAACGGATCCGCGAGTTCGCCGACGTGCTGCTCGAACACGGCAGGAGCCCCGAAACGCCGGTCGCGGTGGTCCAGGAAGGCACCATGCACACGCAGCGGACGCTGCGGAGCACCCTGCGCGAAGTGGCCGACGACGTCGAGAACTCCGAGGTCAAGCCGCCCGCCGTGATCGTCGTCGGTCCGGTGGCGGGGCTGGCCCCCGAACGTCGGGCGCTGCCGGTGGCCTGATTCCGCCCGACCGCTCGTCGGCGTCGATTTCGCGCGAAATCGACGCCGACGAGCGTCGGTGTCAGTTCCCGCCGGGACCGTCCTCCAGGTCACCTTCCACCTGCAGGTAGACCTCACGCAGCCCCCGCAGCGTTTCGGGGTCCGGCTCCGCCCACAGCTCGCGGTCGGCGGCCTCCAGCAGTCGCTCGGCGATCCCGTGCAGCGCCCACGGGTTCGACTCGGTGAGGAACTTCTGGTTCTGCTCGTCGAAGACGTAGGTCTCGGCGAGCTTCTCGTACATCCAGTCGCCGACCACGCCGGTAGTCGCGTCGTAGCCGAACAGGTAGTCCACCGTGGCCGCGAGCTCGAAGGCACCCTTGTAGCCGTGCTGGCGCATCGCCGAGACCCAGCGGGGATTGACCACACGGGAGCGGAACACCCGCGAGGTCTCCTCGTGCAGCGACCGCGTCTTGATCGAGTCCGGCCGCGAGCTGTCCCCGATGTAGGCGGCGGGGGATTCGCCGGTCAGCGCTCTGACCGTGGCGACCATCCCACCGTGGTACTGGAAGTAGTCGTCCGAGTCGGCGATGTCGTGCTCACGCGTGTCGGTGTTCTTGGCCGCCACCGAGATCCTGCGGTAGGCGGTCTCCATGTCCGACCTCGCCTCGACACCGTCCAGCTCGCGGCCGTAGGCGAAACCACCCCAGACCGTGTACACCTCGGCGAGGTCCGAGTCGTCGCGCCAGTTGCGGCTGTCGATCAGCGACAGCATGCCCGCACCGTAGGCACCCGGCTTGGAACCGAAGATGCGCATCGTCGCGCGGCGCTCGTCGCCGTGCTCGGCGACATCGGCCCTGGTGTGCGCCCGAACGTGGTTCCACTCGTCGGGCTCGTCCAGCTCGGAGACCATCCGGAAGGCGTCGTCGAGCAGGTTGACCACGTGCGGGAAGGCGTCCCGGAAGAAGCCGCTGATGCGCACCGTGACGTCGACGCGCGGCCGTTCGAGCTCGTCGAGCGGGATCGCCTCCAGCCCGTTGACCCGCCGCGAGGAGTCGTCCCAGGTGGGACGGACACCGATCAGCGCGAGCACCTCGGCGATGTCGTCACCGGAGGTGCGCATCGCGCTGGTGCCCCACACCGACAGTCCCACCGTGTCGGGCCACTCACCGTTGTCCTCGCGGTAGCGCTCCAGCAACGACTCGGCGATGGCGTAACCGGTGTCCCAGGCGAGCCTGCTCGGAATGCCCTTCGGATCCACCGAGTAGAAGTTCCTGCCGGTGGGAAGTACGTTCACCAGCCCGCGCAGCGGGGAGCCGCTCGGGCCGGAGGGAATGTAGCCGCCGTTCAGCGCGTGCAGCGTCGAGTCCATCTCGTCGGTGGTGGCCGCGAGTCGCGGCACGATCTCCGCGGCGGCGAACCGCAGCACCTCGGGAACCCGTTCCGGCACCTCGCCCAGCACCGCACGGCAGGCTTCCTCGACTTTCTCGCTCCGCCAGCCGTGTTCCTCCATGGCCGCCACCAGCGAGTGAGCCCGCTCCTCGACGTCGTCCACCCGTTCCCGGGCCTCCGAACCGTCCTCCGCGAGTCCCAACGCCTCTCGCAGCCCCGGAACCGCTGCCTGCCGGCCACCCCACATCTGCCGCGCCCGCAGCATCGCCAGGACCAGGCCGACCCGGGCCTCCCCGGCGGGAGGATCCCCGAACACGTGCAGCCCTTCCCGGATCTGGGCGTCCTTGACCTCGCACAGCCAACCGTCGACCTGCATCAGCATGTCGTCGAACTCGGCGTCGTGCGGGCGCTCCGCCAACCCCAGGTCGTGATCCAGCTTGGCAGCCTGCATCAGCGTCCAGATCTGGCTGCGGATGGCGGGCAGCTTGGCCGGGTCCATCGCCGTGATGTTGGCGTGCTCGTCGAGCAGCTGTTCCAGTCGTGCGATGTCGCCGTAGCTCTCGGCGCGGGCCATCGGAGGAACCAGGTGGTCCACCAGGGTCGCGTGCACCCGCCGCTTGGCCTGTGTTCCCTCACCGGGATCGTTGACCAGGAACGGGTAGATCAGCGGCAGGTCGGCGATCGCCGCGTCCGTGGCGCAGGCCGCCGACATGCCCGCCGTCTTGCCCGGAAGCCACTCCAGATTGCCGTGCTTGCCCAGGTGCACCATCGCGTGCGCGTCGAAGTCGTCGACGAGCCACCGGTAGGCGGCCAGGTAGTGGTGGCTCGGGGGCAGGTCGGGATCGTGGTAGATCGCGATCGGGTTCTCCCCGAAGCCACGTGGCGGCTGGATCATCAGCACGACGTTGCCCGCCCTGATGGCGGCGAGCACGATCTCACCCTCGGGGTCCCGCGAGTAGTCCACGAACAGCTCACCGGGCGGTGGTCCCCAGTGCTGTTCGATGTCGGTGCGCAGCTGTTCGGGAAGCGAGTCGAACCACTCCCGGTAGCGCCCGACTGGGATGCGTACCGGATTGCCCGCCAGCTGTTCCTCGCTCAGCCAGTCGCGGTCCTGTCCGCCTGCCGCGATCAGCGCGTGAATCAGCGCGTCGCCGTCCTGCGCCTCGACACCGGGCAGGGCGTCCGGGCCCTCCGCCGGGCCGATGTCGTAGCCGTGCTCGTGCAGCGAGCGCAGCATCCGCACCGCGGACACCGGGGTGTCCAGGCCGACGGCGTTGCCGACCCTGGCGTGTTTGGTGGGGTAGGCCGAGAGCATCAACGCGAGGCGCTTGCGCTCGGCGGGGATGTGTCCCAGCCTCCCGTGCCGAACCGCGATCCCGGCGACACGCGCCGCGCGCTCGCTGTCGGCGACGTAGACCGGCAGTCCTTCCGAGTCGTTCTCCTTGAACGAGAACGGTACCGTTATCAGCCTGCCGTCGAACTCCGGAACCGCGACCTGGGTGGCCATGTCCAACGGGGACAGTCCCTCGTCGTTCTCCTCCCAGGCGGCGCGGCTGCTGGTCAGGCACAACCCTTGCAGGATCGGGATGTCCAGTCGCGCGAGCGCGCCGACGTCCCACGCCTCGTCGTCACCACCGGCGGTGGCTACCGCGGGCTTGCTGCCCCCCGCGGCGAGCACCGTGACCACCAGGGCGTCCGCGCCGCGCAGCGTTTCGAGCAGTTCCGGGTCGGGGGTGCGCAGCGAGGCGCAGAACAGCGGCATGGCCTGTCCACCCGCGTTCTCGATCGCGTCGCAGAGGGTGTGGGCGAACGCGGTGTTGCCCGCCATGTGGTGCGCTCGGTAGTACAGCACCGCGACGGTGGGACCCTCCTGCCGACCCGGCGTGCGCTCCAGCCTGCCCCAGGTGGGGGTTTCCGCGGGCGGAGCGAAGCCGTGCCCGGTAAGCAGCACGGTGTCGGACAGGAAGTGGAACAGCTGGGTCAGGTTCTCCGGGCCGCCGTGCGCCAGGTAGGCGTGCGCCTCGGCACACACCCCGCCCGGAACCGTCGAGCACTCCATGAGCTCGGCGTCCGGCTGTTGTTCCCCGCCGAGTACGACCACCGGGCGTGGCCCGTTCAGCAGGACGTCGAGTCCTTCCTCCCACGCCCTGCGGCCGCCGAGCAGCCGCACCACGACGAGGTCGACGCCGTCCAGCAGTCCGGGGAGATCGTCCGCGCCGACCCGGGCCGGGTTGGCGAGCCGGTAGTCGGCGCCGCTGGCCCGGGCACTGAGCAGGTCGGTGTCGGAAGTTGACAGCAGCAGGATCATGCGATTGGCTCCTCGGCGTCGAAAACCGGGGGGACCGACCAGGACAGGACGCGCGATGCACGCGCGTTCGAACGGCGCATCAGTAACCTTCCCAGGGGTCCTCGCCCCTTTTCAGTGGTGGCGGTGGTCGGAGTCTCCTGGCTCCCGGATCATCGCTCGCTCCGGTCTTCCCATCTCCACGAGACAGTGACCGTCCACGGAGTTCGCTCCTCGGTGACAGTGGCGGGACCGCGCCGGACTCGCACCGGCTTCCTCCATGATCCACCGCAGATACGAGCTCCAGTTTCGGTAACGTGCGGATCCCTCGTCAAGCCGCGGGCACACCGCAGGCCGCCATCGTGTCGCGGCGCACAGTGGTGCGGCCCGTAGCATCCCCGGAGTGTCCGAGAACTACAGCGTCGACCGAGACAGAGCCGATGCCTGCCCCGGTGCGCTCCGGGTTCATCAGGCCGCGGACGGTGGGCTGGCGCGGATCCGGGTTCCCGGTGGTCGGCTGGAGACCCGCGGGCTGCGCGCCCTGACGAAGGCGGCCGTGGAGCTGGGGAACTCCACGGTCGAGCTGACCTCGCGTGCGAACCTGCAGCTGCGCGGTGTCGAAGCCCCCGAAGAGCTGGGACGGCTGCTGGCCGAAGTCGGCCTGCTGCCCTCGTTGACCCACGAGCGGGTGCGCAACATCATCGCCGCCCCCTACGCGGGACTCGACGGGCGCGGCCGACTGTGCTCGGTGCGTTGGCTCGTCGCGGAACTCGACGCACTGCTGTGCGCCGAGCCCGCGTTGGCCGAACTGTCCGGCAGGTTCCTGTTCACCGTCGACGACGGCAGCGGTGATCTGGCGCGGCTGCGTGCCGACGTGGGACTGCTGCCGGTGTCCTCCGACAACGTCGCCCTGCTGCTGGCGGGAACCGATTCGGGAGTGCGGGTCCCGCCCGACTCGGCGCCCGCCGCCGCGGTGACGGCCGCGTGCGAGTTCCTCGCCGTGCGGGGACGGCACGGTGCCGCCGCGTGGCGAGTGGCCGAGTTGGACACACTGGATGAGTTGACCGACGCGCTTCGTGCTCGTGTGGAGCGATGGCCGGGATCCGTTGCCGATGTCACACCGCGGCCCTCCACCTCGTTCACCGAGCGGGTGAATTCCCAGGAAAGACCCACTGTGGGTGAGCTGGCTCGCTCCGAGGGGCGGGTAGCCCTGGGCGTGGGAGCACCACTGGGGCGCTTGTCCCCGGCGCAGCTGCGTTGCATCATACGAACGGCCGAAGCCGCGTCGGGTACCGTCCGACTGACGCCCTGGCGGACGGTGGTCGTCCCCGGCGTCGCCGAAGACGAGTGTTCGACGTGGCTCTCCGCGCTGCACTCGTGCGGTCTGATCGTCGAAACAGCCTCGCCGTTCAACGGCGCGACCGCCTGTGCGGGGGAACCCGGTTGTGCCAAGTCCCTGGCAGACGTCCACCGGGACGCCGCGCGTGGTCTGGCCTATGTCGAGGCGGCGGACGCCGGAGACACCGATGCCGGTGTCCTGCCGGTGCACTGGGCCGGTTGCTCGCGCCGCTGCGGGCTTCCGCGGGGTCCGGTGGTGGAAGTGCTGGCGAGCTCCTCCGGATACCGGGTCAGCTCCACCACGGAGTCCGGGACCGACACCTGGGCCACGGATGCGGGGACGGACGAGGTGGCCGAGGCCGTCCGGCGTGCCCGGCACGTCGGTGCGAGCACCGTCGAGCCCAGTGACGGACACGAGGACAACCAGCAGGAAACGGGTGACGAGGACAACCGGTGATCGAATACATCCGGGACGGCAAGGAGATCTACCGGCGCTCCTTCGCGACGATCCGCGCCGAAGCCGGTCTCGACGAGCTGCCGTCGGACGTCGCCGGTGTGGCCGTGCGCATGATCCACGCCTGCGGCATGGTCGACCTTGTCGACGATCTCGCCTTCTCCCCCGGAGCGGTCGGTGTCGCGCGCGACGCGCTGGCCGCCGGTGCTCCGGTGTTGTGCGACGCGGAAATGGTGGCCGCGGGGGTGACGCGCCGTAGGTTGCCCGCCGCCAACGAGATCCTGTGCACCCTGTCCGACCCACGGGTCCCGGAGCTGGCCCGTCAGCTGGAGACCACCCGCAGCGCGGCGGCCATGGAACTGTGGCGCGGCAGGCTCGACGGAGCCGTGGTCGCGATCGGCAACGCGCCCACCTGCTTGTTCCGATTGCTGGAGCTGATCGAGGAGGGGGCGGGAACACCAGCGGCGGTACTGGGGATTCCGGTCGGGTTCATCGGTGCGGTCGAGTCCAAACAGGCGCTGGAGGAGCACCCCGGCTGTCCCGAGTACCTGGTGGTGCACGGCAGGCGCGGCGGTAGTGCGATGACGGTCGCCGCCATCAACGCGATCGCGAGCGAGGAAGAGTGAGCAGCCAACACAGCAACGCCCCCCTGCCCGGCCGACTGTTCGGAGTGGGGCTCGGCCCCGGTGATCCGGAACTGGTCACGGTCAAGGCGGCACGTCTGATCGGTGAGGCCGACGTGGTCGCCTATCACAGCGCCAGGCACGGCAACAGCATCGCCCGCTCGGTCGCCGAGCCCTATCTGCGCGGTGACCAGATCGAGGAACCCCTGGTGTATCCCGTCACCACCGAGACCACCGATCACCCCGGGGGTTACCAGGGCGCGATCGACGAGTTCTACACCGAGATCGCGGGCAGGCTGGCCACTCACCTCGCCGCGGGTCGCGACGTCGCACTGCTGGGGGAGGGCGATCCGTTCTTCTACGGCTCCTACATGCACATGCACAAACGGCTCTCGGGACGGTTCGACACGGAGGTCGTGCCAGGCGTCAATTCGGTCAGCGCCGCTTCGGCCGAACTGGGACGACCACTCGCCGAACGCGACGAGGTCCTGACGGTACTGCCCGGCACCCTGGACCCGGACGCCCTGGCCGAGCGACTGCGGGACACCGACGCCGCCGCCGTGCTCAAACTGGGGCGGACCTTCGAGGGAGTGCGGGAGGCCTTCGACAAGGCAGGCTGTCTCGACAGTGCCTACTACGTGGAACGCGCCAGCACACGCCGCCAACGAGTCGAGAAGCTCGGCGACGTCGATCCCGAAAGCGTGCCCTACTTCTCACTGGCGCTGCTGCCCAGTCCGGTGGGGGAGACCACCGGCACCACCGCGGCCCACGAGGACACCGGCAGCGAAACCGGCTCGAGCTCGGGCGGCCTCAGCGTGGTCGGATTGGGCCCCGCGGGTCGGGAGTGGACGACTCCCGAGGCACAGGCGGCGCTCGGCGCCGCCGACGATCTCGTCGGCTACGGTCCCTACCTCCACCGGATTCCGACCAATCCGCGCCAACGCAAGCACCCCTCGGACAACCGGGTCGAAGCCGAGCGGGCCGCGGCAGCGCTGGAGCTCGCCGCCACCGGGCGCGAGGTCGTCGTGGTCTCGTCCGGCGACCCGGGGGTCTTCGCGATGGCGAGCGCCGTGCTGGAGGAGGCCGCCGATCCTGCTTACGAGCACGTGAACGTCCGCGTCCTCCCCGGGCTCACCGCGGCGCAGGCGGTGGCCAGCAGAGCGGGGGCGCCGCTGGGCCACGACTACTGCGTGCTCTCGCTGTCCGACCGGCTCAAACCGTGGAGCGTCATCGAACAGCGGCTGGAGGCCGCCGCGAGTGCCGATCTCGCGATGGCCGTCTACAACCCGGCCTCCGCGAGCAGGCGTTGGCAGGTCGGTGCGGCCCGCGACACACTGCTCCGGCACCGTGCTCCCGATACACCGGTGGTGATCGGCAGAGACATCGGAGGTGCGGAGGAGGACGTTCGGATCGTCCGGCTCGACGAGCTGGATCCGGAACAGGTCGACATGCGATGTCTGTTGCTGGTCGGCTCCTCCACCAGCAGGGTCGTCGAGCGCTCGGACGGTACGACCGTGTTCACGCCACGCCGTTACCCGGCATGATAACCGCGTTCCCGGAACCAGGTGAGTGCCTCCTCCACGGTGTGTACCACGGGCGCCGGCGGGAGATCCGGCTGTCGCACCAGCACCACCGGCAGTCCCAGTCCGCGTGCGGCGCTCAGCTTCCCCTCGGTCATGTCGCCTCCGCTGTTCTTGCTCACGATTACCTCTATCCGGTGTGCTCGGAGCAGCTCCAACTCGGAGGCGGTGTCGAACGGTCCTCTCGCGGAAAGCGTGGTCATGTTCGGAGGCAGCGGTTGTTCGGGCTCGTCGACGGTGCGTACCAGGAACCAGTTGTCCCGCGCGGCGGCGAAGCACCCCAGTTCCTGGCGCCCGGTGGTCAACAGCACGCGCCGCCCGAGCTCGCCGACCTTCTCGGCGGCCTCGGCCAGCGAGTCCACTTGGTGCCACTCGTCGTCCGGTCCCGGCGACCACGCCCTTCTCCGGAGCACCAGCAGCTCGGTTCCCGTGGTTTCCGCGGCCGAGACCGCGTTCTCGGTCATCCGCGCGGCGAACGGATGGGTGGCGTCCACCACGGTCCCGATCCGTTCCCCGCGGAGGTATTCGGCCAGTCCTTCCCGGCCGCCGAACCCGCCGATCCTGACCTCACCGGCGGGCAGTTTCGGCTCGCTAACCCGGCCGGCGAGCGAGGAAACCACCGAAAATCCCAGGTGAGCGAGTTGTTCGGCCAGTCGCCTACCCTCGCCGGTGCCGCCCAGAACGAGGACACGCGGACTCATCGTTACACCTCAATTCGAATGCGGAATCCCGGCGACGGCCCGTGCCCGGACCCGGAAAGTCGGTGGGATCGCGGTTTCGGGGTTCCCACCGCGGGCGGACCGGGGTCGGTCGTAGGGTCGGGTTCGTCGGTGCGGTCGTGCCGTTGAAAGTCCCGGGCTCCTTCGGACTCCGGATCGGTGACCGCGAACTCTTCCGCCAGGACGACCAATCGAACCCGTTGGAGTGCATTCTGCCGTGGCGAACGAAAGCGCCGAGCAGTCGGGTGGGCTCCGGTACGGCTGGACCACCGGAGCCTGCGCCCTGGCCGCCACCACAGCCGCTTACACGGCGTTGCTCACGGGTGACTTCCCGGATCCCGTGCCGGTGCGGTTGCCCAAGGGACACTGCCCGTCCTTCGCGCTCACCCGGGAGCGGTCCGGACCGGGCTGGGCGTTCGCCGGAGTGGTCAAGGACGCCGGGGACGATCCGGACGTCACGCACGGTGCCGTCGTGCGCTCCCGTGTCAGCCGTGGTGAGCGGGGCAGTGGGGTGACCTTCCGTGCCGGAGCCGGTGTCGGCACCGTCACCAAGCCCGGTCTGCCGCTGGCGGTCGGTGAGCCCGCGATCAACCCCGTTCCCCGCAGGCTGATCACCGAAGCGGTAACCGATCTCGCCGGGAGACACGGCGATTCCGGTGATGTGGTGGTCGAGATATCCGTCGAGGACGGCGAGGAGCTGGCCAGACACACCTGGAACCCGAGACTGGGAATCACGGGGGGACTGTCGATCCTGGGCACCACGGGAGTGGTGATCCCGTACTCGTGCTCGGCGTGGATTGACAGCATCCGGCGGGGAGTGGACGTGGCCCGGGCCGAGGGACTCGAGCACGTGGCGGGATGCACCGGCAGCACGTCCGAGCGCACGGTGGTCGAGCTCTACGGACTCGCCGACGAGGCGCTGCTCGACATGGGCGACTTCGCGGGAGCGGTGCTGAAGTACCTGCGCAGACACCCGGTGGCCCGGCTGACGATCGCGGGCGGCATCGGCAAGATGGCGAAGCTCGCCGACGGCCACCTGGATCTGCACTCCAAGCGTTCCCAGGTCAACTTCGCACAGCTGTCCCGCCTGGTGCGACAGGAGGGCGGCAGCGCGGAACTGGCCGAACGCGTGGCCGGTGCCAACACCGCCCTCGACGCGCTCCAAGCGGCCCTCGCCGAGAATTTCCGGCTGGGGGACGTCGTCGCTCGGCACGCACGCGAAGTGGCCCTGGAAACACTGCGCGGCTCGGCCGTGGAGGTCGAGGTGATCGTGATCGACCGTGATGGAGAGATCGTCGGACGTACTCCTCCGACGTTCTGACAGGACTCCGCCGCCACGATCCCTCGCGTGGGCGCTCGGGGTTCGGCACCGCACCGTAGCGGCGCGGCGATTTCGCGAGAAATCGACGCCCGGTTCCCAGGGCGAGATCGTCCGGGTGTCAGAAGCGGACGATCACTCGCGACAACGGTTCACCGAGTAGAGATGGCTGTCCGGGAACTCACCCGCCGTGAGCACCTCGCCCACGACGATCACGGCGGTACGCTCGATCCCCGCCTGCCTGACCTGGTCGGATATGTCTGACAGCGTGCCGCGCAGCACGATCTCGTCGTCCCTGCTCGCACCGGCGACCACGGCGACGGGGCACTCGTGGCCGTAGTTCGGCACCAACCGCTCCACGAGCTCCTCGATGCGGTTGACCGCCAGGTGCAGCACCATCGTCGCGCCGCTGCGGCCCAGCGTTTCCAGCTCCTCGCCCTCCGGCATCGGGGTAGCCCGGGCGGCGATCCTGGTGAGCAACACGGTCTGACCGACACCGGGAACGGTGAGCTCCCGGTTCAGCGCTGCCGCCGCCGCGCTGAACGCGGGTACCCCCGGAACGATCTCGTAGTCGACACCGTGGGCGTCGAGCCTGCGCATCTGTTCGGCCACCGCGCTGAACACCGCCGGATCCCCGGAGTGCAGCCGTGCCACGTCCTGCCCCCGCCGGTGGGCCGCCAGCATCTCGTCGACTATCCCGTCGAGCGTCATCCTGGCGGTGTCGACGAGTCGGGCTTCCGCCGGGCACTGTTCCAGAAGCTCCCGGGGGACCAGACTGCCCGCGTACAGACACACCGGGCTGTTCGCGAGGGTGTCCCGCCCACGAACAGTGATCAGGTCGGCCGCGCCGGGGCCCGCACCGATGAAGTGAACCGTCATCGCTTCGTCACCGCCCATTGCGTCACCCGCATGGCGGGACGCCAAGCGGTGAATCCACCGATAGGAGCGGCCTGTTCGATGCCGATGCGCACCAATTCGCCGCCCAACCTGCTGTACCAGTCGGACACTATCGACTCCGATTCCATCGTGACGGCGTTGACCACCAGGCGTCCGCCCGGTGCCAACGCCTCCATGCAGGTCCGTAACACGTCGGGCGCGGTCACTCCGCCGCCGACGAACACCGCGTCCGGTCGTTCCAAATCCCGCAGTGCTTCCGGAGCGGTTCCCGCGACGACGCTCAGCTCGGGAACCCCGAGCCGGGCGGCGTTGCGCGCGATCCGTTCGGCACGCTCGGAGCCTCGTTCGATCGCGATCGCACGACAGGACGGAGCGGCGCGCATCCACTCGACGGCCACGCTTCCGGCTCCCGCACCGACATCCCACAGCAGTCCACCGGGGAAGGGGGCCAGCCGAGCCATCGTGGTCACCCGCACGTCCCGTTTGGTCAGTTGCCCGTCGTGCTCGAACGCCTCGTCCGGCAGTCCGGGCGCACCAGCGGTTCGGAAGCGCTCGAAGGGGGGCTGTGTCTCCTCGTCGGTGCGGCAGCGCACCGCGAGCACGTGGAGTGGTTCGGTGTTCTCCCGCAGTTCGGCCGCGGTCGTGGTCCGGTGCCGCTCGTGCGCGGCTCCCAGGTTCTGCAGCACCGTCAGTTCGCTGGGGCCGAAACCGTGCTCGGTGAGCAGCTCGGCGACCCTGCCCGGAGTCGTCCCGTCGGAGCCCAGCACCAGGAGGCGTCCGCCCGGATCGAGTGCGGCCAGGACGTTCTCCACCGCTCTGCCGACCAGGTTGACCACCTCGGTCTCCTGCGACGGCCATCCCAACCGGGAACACGCCAGTGACACCGAGGAGGGCTGCGGTATCACATCCAGCCGCTCCGGTCCCAGCAACCTGGCCAGGGTCGCACCGATCCCGTGGAACATCGGGTCCCCGCTCGCCAACACGCAGACGGCGCTGTCCGCGTACTCGGCGAACAAGCCGGGCAACGCCGGGAGCAGCGGTGAGGGCCAGGTGACCCGGCGATCACTCGGTTCCGGTACCAGATCGAGCTGTCTGCGACTGCCCAGCAGCACATCGGCCTCGGTGATCGCTTGCCTGGCGATAGGGGACAGACCCGGCCAACCGTCGGCGCCGATGCCCACCACCCGCACTCGTTCGGGCAGCTCCGTCCTCGCCTCGTTCATGACGATCCCGGTGTCTCGGACGTCGTCACTCGGCCCGCAACGGCTCCCGCAGGCACGTCCTCCGTGACCACCCCGGACTTCGAAACCGCGCTGGACTTCGAAACCGCGCCGGGTAGCGGGCTCCGCTCACCGCGGAAGAGGTAACAGGACACGTTCGCGGTTCTCCTTCTCCGGGGCTCGTTGTGTCGCGGAACACGGTTCAACGGCGTGGACGATTCCCGGGACCAGTGGGATCGGCCGGGCGCGTACCGGCATGACAGACCGGTTCGGTGTTGCCGGTACGGCGTGTCGGCCACACCGGAGTCCGGGAGGTTCCGGACGTCATGGGCGACTCCTGCCGCGGCTCCGCGCGGCGCTGCGCCTCGCCTCTCCGGATCGAGGAGCGGGGCGAACACACCGCACTACTGCTCACCGACCGGACGCGACGGGATGATTCTATCCCACTTCGGGCGTGGCGACGCTGCCGGTGACCGGCACGGTCCTCGTCAGTCCGCGATCACGCGCAGAGCTCGTTCGCCCGCGCGCTCCACCCCGATCCCGGCTTTTTCCGCCACCACCGCTATCGAGTCGAGATCGCTGGGCTCCTCCTCGGCACATGCCAGTGCGCGCGCCAGCCGCCCCTTGTAGGCCTTGTTGTGATGGCTCACGGTCTTGCGCGAGCCGTCCACGAGTTCGGTGACCACGCTTACCGCCACAGCACCGTGCGTTCTCGCCAACGCGGCGTAGGCCCCGGAGCGCAGATCCACCACCGGCCCCCGCTCGGCGGCCAGCACCGGCTCCAGCGCGGGGCGCCACACGGTGTGCAGTCGGCCGACTCCGGGCAGGGCCGAGTTCGCCGAAAGCCGGTAGCCGGGTATCGGGTCCCCGCCCCGGACCATGCCGAACAACGCCGAGGCGATCGCCAACCGGTTGTCGGCACGGGACCGCTCGACCGCCGACATCGAGCCGACCTCCAGCGCGTCGTAGAGCACTCCGGTGTAGCGCTCCAGCGCCGGCGCGGTCGGGGAGTTCCACAGCGTGGCGTTGCGCGTGACCTCGCCCGACATCCGCTCGGACAGTCCGAGGGCCCGCAGACTGGCGTCGGTGTCCGACGCCAGCTCGGTCAGGGCTTCGGCCAGCCGTTCCCGCACCGGGTTGAGCTCCCCGAACGACAGTGATTCGAGCCGCAGCGGCGCTCCGTCACCGCCGTTCGACTTGGTTTCGGACGGGGGAAGCAACACCAACACGTGAAACCGGGATCCTTTCCGTGTGAGCCTGTGGTTCCGAGGGGCCGGAGAGGCGAAAGAGGGCCGTGGGGTCCACCGCAGTCTAGTAGCAGGACTGCGCGGTCCCGGTTTTCGCGGTCGTTTCCGCGGGTGGCCGGGCCGCGTGCGTGGACCTTTCGGCGCTGACCGCGCCGGCCGAACGGGCAACCGCGCGCCGCCGCCGTTCCGCGTTCCCTCAGCGCTCCTCGGGCGGTTGATCCTCCTCGGGGGCCGCGCAGGGAAAGTCCGGTACCTGCCTGCGAACCACGCTGTCCCAGCACGCTCGGCAGGTCGGATACAGCAACCATTCCGTGGAACTCACCGGAGCGGGGTCCAGCAGCGAGCCGCACAGCGCCCGGACCTTCGACCAGCCCCTCGGCGGGCGGTCTTGCCGGATCGCGTGGCGTTTCCCGTCCAGCTGCCGTGCCGGATGCCAGAACAGGGGGCCGTCGTCTTCCGAACTCATCACAGCTCCCATCGTGTGTTCGGTTCGCTCGAAGTGCGGAACAATTGAGCCACACCCACGCGTGGCGAGCGTGCGAAGATCCGTCGCTGTGCTCCGATCGTGGGACTCGCGTCCCGCACTCCGGACCTTTCGGGCGGGAGTTCCCCTCCGGGAGGGGACTCGCCACTGACCGTGGTCCCGACAGCTACGCTGCCCCGTAACACGCGAGGAGAATGCCGGGCGTAAAGGAGCGCGCAGCCGTGATCACGAGGATGTCCACGTTGTTCCTGCGTACCCTGCGGGAGGATCCGGCCGAGGCGGAGGTGCCGAGTCACCGCCTGCTCGTGCGCGCCGGATACGTACGTCGGGTGGCGCCGGGCATCTATTCCTGGCTGCCGTTGGGGTTGCGGGTGCTGCGCAACATCGAGCGGGCGGTACGTGAGGAAATGGACGCCATCGGTGCCCAGGAGATCCACCTGCCCGCACTGCTGCCGAAGGAACCCTACGAGGCCACCGGTCGCTGGACGGAGTACGGGCCGAACATGTTCCGGCTCAAGGACCGGAAGAACGGCGACTACCTGCTCGGGCCCACCCACGAGGAACTGTTCGCGCAGACGGTCAAGGGGGAGTACAACTCCTACCGCGACTTCCCCGTCATCCTCTACCAGATCCAGACGAAGTACCGCGACGAGGAACGCCCCCGCGCCGGGATTCTTCGCGGCAGGGAGTTCGTGATGAAGGACTCCTACTCCTTCGATCTCGACGACGAACAACTCCTGCGGTCCTACCAGCTCCACCGGCAGGCCTACGTGCGGCTGTTCGACCGGCTCGAACTCGACTACACCGTGGTGTCGGCGACCTCCGGTGCCATGGGTGGCTCGGCCTCCGAGGAGTTCCTGGCGGAGTGTGCCACGGGTGAGGACACCTTCGTGCGCAGCAGTGAGTCCGACTACGCGGCCAACGTCGAAGCCGTCACGACCCCGGCGCCCCCCGAGGGGAGGATCGAGGACCACCCTCCGGCGGAGATTCACCACACCCCGGACACCCCGACCATCGAGACCCTGGTGGAGTTCCTCAACTCCGAGAGCGGGCAACGCACCTTCACCGCCGCGGACACGCTCAAGAACGTGCTGGTGAAGACCCGTGCCCCCGGTGCCGAGGACTGGGAGCTGCTCGGGGTGGGTGTGCCCGGCGACCGCGAGGTCGACATGAAGCGGCTCGAGGCCGCCCTGGAGCCCCTGGAGGTGGCCCTGCTCGACGACGCCGATTTCGAGGCGAACCCGTTCCTGGTCAAGGGATACGTCGGCCCGCCTGCACTGCTTGACAACGAGGTGCGCTACCTCGTCGATCCCCGGGTGGTACGGGGAACCGCCTGGGCCACCGGTGCCGACAAGCCCGACCACCACGTGGTCGATCTGGTCTGCGGCCGTGATTTCACCCCGGACGGAACGATCGAGGCGGCCGAGGTGAGGGAGGGAGACCCCTCACCGGACGGACGCGGCGTACTGCGCTCCGCCCGCGGTATCGAGATCGGGCACATCTTCCAGCTGGGCCGCAAGTACACCGACGCCATCTCGTTGGACGCGCTCGGGCAGGACGGGAAACCGAAGCGGGTCACCATGGGCTCCTACGGCGTCGGGGTTTCCCGACTGGTCGCGGCCATCGCCGAGCAGCACAACGACGAGCTCGGCCTGGTCTGGCCCAGGGAGGCCGCCCCCGCCGACGTGCACGTGGTGATCGCGGGCAAGGACGAGAGCCTGGCCACCGAGGCGGAACGGATCTCCGCCGAGTTGGACGGTGCCGGTATCAGCGTGATTCTCGACGACCGGAACGCCTCACCGGGGATCAAGTTCGCCGACGCGGAGCTGGTCGGTGTCCCGACGATCCTCGTGGTCGGCAAGGGGCTGGCCAACGGTGTGGTCGAGGTCAAGGACCGCGCCGGTGGGGAGCGCACCGAGATCGCCACCGACCGGATCGTGGGGCATCTGGTCGGTCTGCTGCACGGCTGATTCAGCGCGGTGGTGTTCCGCTCCGGCCTCGGCGAGAGCTCGCCGGAGCGGAACACCCGCCTGTTCACCGGGGAACGCGACATCGCCGTGCGGTGGTGGCGAATCGATTCTCGGCGGTGGCCTGTGCCATCCGTCGCTGAGCCCATCCGCCGCTCAGCGCACCGTTCGCGCCGAGTCGACGATGCGGGGCACGACCTTCTCGTCCGGAGCGCTCGGTGCCGAGGCGGGCCGTTCGCTGTCCGCGCTCGCCACCAGCACCACGTAGTGTTCCCGGGCCCGTACCACGAGTGTCGCCATCGTGGCCTTCGTGGGAAGGCACCCGGTTTTCCCGTCCCCCGATTTCCGCTCGCCGCCCAGTGTCACCGTGCCCGACAGCCGGACCGCGTCGAATCCCTCCACCGTGGTCTCACGTGGTTCCGCCGGTTCGAACGAGACGTCCGGATCGACTCCGTTGGTGGCGTAGAAGTCGGTCACGGCTTCCTCGAAGAAGCCCTCGGCGGTCTTCGACATCGGCTTTTCGTCTTCCACCAACGCGCTCACCACTCGACCGGCTACCAGCGTACGGTTGCCGCACCGGTACGAGGGGCCGTCCACGAGGCCGTGGAAGGTCACGTTCGGAACACCGGAAATCGTGTAGCTCTGCTCGGACGGCAGTACGCTCCAGTCCTGCGGTACGTCGTAGGCGAACCGGCTCCGCTCGTTGTAGCCCACCTGCCAGCCGTCGATCTCCGGCTCCGGTGCCGGCGGCGCGGTCCGGGCGGTCGTCGAGGACCGCTCCTCGTCCGCGGCGACGTTACCGCCGGACGGCGAGGAGGCGGTTCCGTAGTAGATGCTGATGGTGATCGCACTCGCCAGCAACAGGGCGGCGAGCGCGAGCCCGGTAACCACCCCCCAGCGGGTTCTCCGGCGATTCCCGCCACGGGCGGGTTCGTCGAACGTGCCGAAGCCGCGGTAGACGGACTCCCCGGGGATCCCCGAGCGGTTGGAATCGGACTGCCAGCCGTACGGACTGGAACTGGAATCCGTCGACCACCTCCCGGGGGAACCACCGGAATGGGGTGGCCACTGTGGATACTGCTGTCCGCCTCGCGGGCCGAATCCTGATTGGCCGGACGTGTTGTCGTACGGCCCACCGGGTGGTTGCGTCACACCGGGAAGATTACCGTTCGTGGGTCCGGGACGGTCCCCACCGCCGAGGGGACCGTCCCGTTCAGCCTCGGAGGAAACTCATCCGGATCCGACGCGTCGGGTTGTCGGTGTTGGTGTCCACCAGGCACACCGACTGCCACGTTCCCAGCGCCATGCGTCCCCCGAGCACTGGTACCGAGACGAAGGGCGCCACGAAAGCGGGAAGCACGTGGTCACGTCCGTGGCCGTACGAGCCGTGTCGATGTCGCCAACGGTCGTCCGCCGGGAGCAGTTCGCGCAGCGCGGTGAGCAGGTCCTCGTCGCTGCCGGCCCCGGTTTCGATGACCGCGATTCCCGCCGTGGCGTGTGGGACCCAAAGGTGCAGCAGGCCCTCGTCCCCTCCGGCTCCGCGCAGGAATTTCTCGCACTCGGTGTTGAGATCGCGCACCACTTCGCGACCCCCGGTGCGTATCTCGACCTCTTCGCTGTGCATGCCGGGCAGTCTAGGACCTCCGTGGCGATTCGGTCGGATGGCGCCGGGGCGGTGTCCCGCTGTCGTGCCGAGGCGGGGAAACCGGGTGGTTCTCGATGCGATCATCACCCCTCCTCGTTGCGGTATCGTTCCGCCATGCGCGAGTCGTTCGGTGCGAGCTTCGATGTCCCGACCGGTTATCTCAACACCGCGAGCATCGGGGTTCCGCCCGCTTTCGCGGCCGACGCCGTGTCCGCGGTGATCGACAGGTGGCGAGCTGGGCGACTCGCCGCCACCGAGTTCGACGAATTCGTGGCTTCGGCGCGTAGGGACTTCGCTCGACTGGTGGGCGTTTCCGCCGAACGGGTGGCCACCGGCGGTTCGGTGGGGCAACTGGTCGGTTCGGTGGCGGCGGGGCTGCCCGACAACAGCAGCGTGCTGGTGGTCCGGCGGGAGTTCACGAGCGTGGTGTTTCCGTTCGCCGCACAACACGACCGTGGCGTGCGGGTGACCGAGGTCGACCAGGACCGGTTGTTCGACTCCCTGCCGGATCACGACGTGGTCGCCGTCAGCGTGGTGCAGTCCGCCGACGGCGCGGTGATGGACACCGACCGCCTACGCGCGCTCGCCGAGCGACACGGTGTTCGGGTGTTGCTCGACGTGACTCAGGCGGCGGGCTGGATGCCGTTGGAGCTGGACTGGGCGGACTGGGTCGTGGGATGCGGCTACAAATGGCTGCTCACGCCGCGCGGTGCGGCCTGGCTGGCAGTCGGCACGGGAACACCGTGGCCACGTCCGCACGGCGCGAACTGGTACGCGGGGGAGGACCCGTGGCAGAGCATCTACGGTCTGCCGCTGCGGCTGGCGAGTGACGCTCGTTCGCTGGACTCCTCGCCGGACTGGTTCGCACAGCTGGGAGCGGCGGCCTCGCTGCGCTGGTTGGTCGGACTGGACAGGGCCGCGATCCGCGAGCACTGCCTCGGGCTGGCCGGGTCGTTGTGTTCGGCGCTGGGGCTGGCCGAACCCGATTCGCCCATAGTCTCCCTCGAGGCACCCGAAGCCGTGTCACGGCTGCGTGAGGCCGGTGTTCGGTTCGCGGAGCGGGACGGCAGGATCCGGGTGGCTTTCCACGTCTACAACACGGCGGAGGACGTTCGGGCCCTCCTGGACGCGCTCCGGTCCGACTCCGCTTTTCCGTCGTAGTTGATGTGCTGTTCTCTGCCCGATCGTTACCCGCTACGGTAGGTGCCCGTGTCGGATCACCACGGTGCACCCGAACAGATGACGGGGTCGCAGCAAAATTTCGAGCGCGGGGACACCGCGCCACTCAATGCTGTCCGCGGCGGCCACGGGGGGTCACCCGAACGAGCAACGCCAGCGTGGCATGGACAGGATCGTTCGGAAGGATCCGGCGAGGAACGCACCCGACCGACGTTTCCCCCACCCGAGCGGGCCAATCACGGGCAGCCCCAGCACCCCCGATCCCAGCCTTCGCACCCGCAGCACTCCCAGGGGGCCCAGTCTCCGGGCCCGGCGCCGTCCGGGCCGATACCGGGAGCCGGTCAGGTTTCCCCGCCGTCCGATCCGTCACGGGGAAATCCCGCGTACGCGGGCTTCGGCGCGGACGTGCCGAACAGCCCTGTCGGAGGCGGTTCAACCGGTTCCGGAGGTGGCGGTGGCGGGATCACTCCGCTGGGGTGGGCCAAACGTGCGCTGCTGCTCTGCGCGGTTTCGGTGGTGTCCGGGCTGCTGTGGGTGATGATCAAACCGAGCGCGCCCCCCGGCACCTCCGAGGAATCCACCCAGCACGCGGGGAAACCGCAGACCGCCTACGACTTCGAACGCCAACTCAACGACGAGCCCGACAACTGCGCGGAGCATTCGACGGGCAAGATCGCGGACTTCTTCGCCGACAACCCCTGCGAGCACCTCACCCGTGCGCTGTACACCACGCAGCTGCAGAACGGGGAGAGGGTGCTGACCTCGGTGGTCACCGTGCGCATGCCAGAGGTCGACAACGCCGATCGGCTGGAGCGGATGGCGACCCGCAACGCCACCGGCAACATCGAGGACCTCGTCACAGCGGGGCGCGACATGCCGGAGAAGTACCCGAGCCTGTCACACGACTACGGGTACGACTCGCTGCAGCGGCAGCGCCTGGTCGTCATCGGCGAGTCGTCCTATTTCGGGCGCAGTGACAGTGACGACGGCAGGCTCAAGAGCGTCACCACCGAAGCCCTGAAGCTCGGCGACTACCAGGACAAAAACCCCGGTTGACCAGTTCGTCGCCCAGTCGCGGGACAGAAGACGCGGGGCCGGGGAACGGTGCCGGTTTCGCGGGTGGTTCCCGGGGCGGGGTGACACCGAGTGGGTGCCACGGGCCCGCGTTCGGTTCGCCGGAGGACCGTTTCCCCGGAGCCGGTCCGGAGATTCCCGAGCGCCCGCTCCGTTCGGCTATTCCCGCCCGGGAAACGCGGAAGCGCTCGGTTCGATTCCCAACCGCGACCGCCAGCGCGTCGCCCGGGTGGCGGCATCGGTCAGGCAGGTCAGTGCCAGCTCGCTCAGCTGCCGGTTCTCCGAACGCTCCAGCACCGCCAGCCATCCGATGGAACAGTCCTGCTCGGCCGCGAGCAACGCGCGCAGCGCCGAGTTCTGGTCCGTGACGGTTTTCGGCGGACGGTACGCGGGTTCGGCCGAGGGTGGCGCGACACCCGCGGCGCGCAGCAACCCTCGGGTGCGATCACGATGCTCGCGGTGTGTCGCCGCGGCCTCGTCGATCCCCGATCTCACCTTCGAATCCTCAGTGAAGGCCGTTGCCAGCCCGTAGAGCCACACCGCCGCGTGCTCCGCCTCCAGCGCTTTCCGCGCTGCCTGTTCGCTCGTTCCGGAGAGCTCCGTCGAACTCATGCCAAGACCTCCCGCAGACCCGCGCATCCGGCCGAGACGGACCCCGCGAGCCCCGCCCGGTAGCCGGACAGTTCGGGAACGGTCCGGGCCGCCTGCCGCTGTGCCTCGTGCAACGCCGCCCGCAGGCGTTCCGCGGTCTGCTCGGACCCCGCCGCGGTGCCCTGCCGCCCGGTGGGGGCAGTGCTCGTCCTCGTGGAGCCACCGCCCGTCAGGCGATCGATCTCGCGTCTCAGTTCCGCTGCGTGTTCGTCGCGTGCGTTCGCGACGCCCCGAGCGCTCTCCGCGAGCTCGGGGTGGCTCTCGGCCGCGGCTCGTGCCAGCTCCGCGTCGGCCCGTGCCGTCTCGGCGAGCTCGACCAGCGGATCAGGGTCCGGTTCCGCGGCACCGGAACAGCTCAGCAACACCGGTGACAACGTGGCCAGTGCCGAAAGGCGCAGCAGAGTGCGTCGGTCCACGTTTCCGGTGGGGGCGTCGCGGCCGATGCGGGGAGGAGAATCCACGGTCACATATATTGCCAGCCGGTCGCGGTGATCGGTCGCCGGTGGTCCCGTGATCGTGTCGTTATCGGTTCGCCGTACGCCGCGCTCGCCAGCGGTTGGACGCGATACCCTGGAATACCACGGTCACCGTCGGTGCGCCACGACCGTGGGGCTTCGCCGCCCCGCGAAGCGGGTCACGTCGGTTCGTAGGAAAATCACCCGGCGTTGCCTTGCACCGGACAATTTCAGCCGCCGCGAACTTTTTGGAGTGCAAACGTGTCCAGCCCGCCGCGGGACGAGATAGTCGCGCGCCTGACGCCCACCGTTTCGCAGGCCGTAGCGGAGGTGGGATACGACCTCGAGGAACTCGACGTGCAGCAAGCCGGTCGCCGGCGGCTGGTCAAGGTGATCATAGATGCCGACGACGGGGTGGCGCTCGATGACATCGCCGATGTCAGCAGAGCCCTGTCCAAGGTTCTCGACGAGCACGAACACGTGCTCGCGGGGCCCTACAATCTCGAGGTCACATCACCCGGTGTCGATCGTCCACTGACCAAACAGCGGCACTGGCATCGTGCCCGCAACAGGCTTGCCAGGATCAGAACGGTCGGCGGTGAGGAGCTGCTCGGCAGGGTCGGCCCCGCGGCCGAGAACGGTGTGCTGGTTCTGGCCGGTGGTCGTGTTCGTCGGTTGATTTACGGTGACATCGAGCGCGCGGTGGTCGAGGTTGAGTTCCAGCAGCCACCGGCGGAGGAATTGGTCAAGCTCGATCGGGCCGCGGACGTTGCCGCGGACGACGGCGGCGACGGAAATGACACGGAGGAGTCGAGGTGAACGTCGACATCGCCGCGCTGCGGGCGATCGAACGCGACAAGGACATCCCATTCGAGACGGTCCTTCAGGCCATCGAGTCGGCCCTGCTGACGGCCTATCGCCACACCGAGGGGCACCAACCGCACGCCAGGGTCGAGGTGGACCGCAAGACCGGCGTGGTGCGTGTGATTGCTCACACTCTCACGCCCGAGGGAGAGGTCGCCGAGGAATGGGACGACACGCCGGAGGGGTTCGGCAGGATCGCTGCCACCACGGCGCGCCAGGTGATCGTGCAACGGCTGCGGGACGCCGAGCACGAGAAGACCTACGGTGAGTTCTCCACCAAGGAGGGCGAGGTCCTGGGCGGAGTCATCCAGCGCGACGCCAGGGCCAACTCCCGCGGCATGATCGTGGTGGAGGTCGGTGACAGCGAGGGCGTCATCCCGGCGGCGGAGCAGGTTCCGGGGGAACGCTACGAGCACGGCAGCCGGATCAAGTCCTACGTGGTCGGCGTTTCACGCACGGTGCACGGTACGCAGATCACTCTCTCGCGCACCCACCCGAACCTGGTCCGCAGGCTGTTCGCCCTGGAGGTCCCCGAGATCGCCGACGGGACCGTGGAGATCCCCTCGGTGGCCAGGGAGGCCGGGCATCGCTCCAAGATCGCCGTGCGGTCGACGGTCGAGGGGGTCAACGCCAAGGGAGCCTGCATCGGTCCGATGGGCGCCCGGGTGCGCAACGTGATGAACGAGCTCGGCCAGGAGAAGATCGACATCATCGATTACTCCGACGACCCGGCGACTTTCGTGGGCAACTCGCTTTCGCCGGCTAAGGTAGTCTCGGTGGAGGTCGTCGACGAGCGAGCGAAGACGGCGCGGGTAATCGTGCCGGATTTCCAGCTGTCGTTGGCGATCGGCAAGGAGGGCCAGAACGCCAGGTTGGCGGCTCGGCTGACGGGATGGCGCATCGACATTCGCAGTGATGCCGATCCGAGTTCGCCCGCCACGACCGCGGGGCATCCGGATGCCGAACCCCCGGGTGTGGAGGGTTTCGTCTCCCAGGTGAATGATCTGCCGACCGTGGGTTCGGCGGAGTGAGAACTACGGGTTAGAATCACAGGTGGCTCAGCGCGAGGGGGCGAGAATTCGTACACGATCGACCGGTAACCGTGGGGGAACTCACGAACCGATCCGAACGTGCATCGGTTGTCGCACCCGAACGTGGGCTTCCGATCTGCTGCGAGTGGTGGCCGAGGGCGGTCGTGAGGCCGTCCCCGATCCCGAGCGCAGGATTTCGGGACGGGGTGCGTGGTTGCACCCCGATCCCGCGTGTCTACGTTCGGCCGAACGACGTCGGGCCTTTCCACGCGCGTTGCGCGTGCGAGGACAACTCGACAGCACAACAGTGCAGGCCTATGTGGAGCAGGTTGCTCACGAGCAAGCCAACACGGGTTTTCCCGTACCAGGCAGTTAAAGGAAGCAGGTCGACCCGTCATGAATCAGCCGTGAAGCTGAAGCCATGAACGCGCACCGGCAGTAGGACGAGGTCGAGCGGGTCTGCCGCCCGACCTCACCAGATGAGGAGAGCAGTGGCAGGTAAGGCCCGCGTGCACGAGCTCGCCAAGGAGCTCGGCGTTACAAGCAAGGACGTACTCAACAAACTCGCCGACCAGGGCGAGTATGTGAAGTCCGCGTCGTCGACGGTGGAAGCACCTGTGGCACGCAGGTTGCGCGACGCGTTCACCAAGGCGGACAAGTCCACCGCGGCCGCAGCGGACAACGGTAGTACCGCTACGCAGTCGAAGTCGGAGAACAAGACGAACGGGCAGGAAACCAAGGCCCAGACCCAGTCCGAACAGAGCACGTCGCGCTCCGGTTCCGACAAGACGGACTCGCGAATTCCCAAGCCCGGCCCGAGGCCCAAGCCAGGCCCGAAGCCGGGGCCTCCGGAGGCGAAGCCCGCGGCCGAGGCCGACTCGGAGCGGTCCGGCGACGGTGCCGACTCGCAACGCTCGCGGCCGCCGGCTGCCGAGTTCCGGGACGAGACCGGTTCCAGCGAGGAGCAGGCCAAGGGCGCCGACTCGACCGGCCAGGGGAACGGGGCGCAGCAGGCTCCGGCTGACAAGTCGAACAAGCGGGCCCAGGCCGGTTCCGGCCAGGACGGGTCGGCGAAGAGCGAACGTCAGGCCCCCAAGCCCGGACCGCGCAATGTACCCAAGCCCGGTCCGCGTCCTTCGGACAAACAACAACAGCAGCAGGCCGGCGGTGAAAGCAGCGACGGCAGCGTAGTGCCGCCCAAGCCGCAGGCTCCGAAGCCGGGGCCGCGCTCGCCGCGGGTCGGCAACAACCCGTTCGGTGTCGGCAGCGGTTCCCCGGGACAGCGCGGCGGCTCCGGCGGAAAGCAGGGTGGCCAGGGCGGCTCCGGCGGCCAGCGTCAGTCCGGCCGAGGAGGTCAGGGCCAGGGCGGTCAGCGCCCGGACAAGCAGGGCGGCGGCCAGCGTCCCGACAAGCAGGGCGGCGGCCAGCGTCCCGACAAGCAGGGCGGCGGTCAGCGCCCGGACAAGCAGGGCGGTCAGCAGCAGGGCTCGGGACAGGGCCAGCAGCAGACACCCGCGGCCAAGAGCGACCAGCGCAGTGAAGGTGCTGCCAAGCCGAATCCCGGCATGATGCCGCCGCGTCCGAATCCGGGCATGATGCCCTCCCGGGCACCCAAACCCGGTGGTGGCGCCGGAAGTGGTTCCGGTGGCGGCGGTCGTGGTGGTCCCGGTGGTGGCCGTGGTCGCGGCCGTGGTGGCAACGCTCCGGCCGGTGGTGCTCCCAGTGGTCCCGGTGGTGGCCGTGGTGGTCCGCCGAGCGGTGGCGGTCCCGGTGGCGGTCCCGGTGGCGGTCCCGGTGGTGGCCGTAGCGGCAGCGGCGGTGGCTTCCGGGGACGGCCCGGTGGCGGTCCGGGAGGCGGCCGTGGTGGCACGGCCGGCGCCTTCGGCAAGCCGGGCGGTCCGTCCCGTCGCGGGCGCAAGTCCAAGCGCCAGAAGCGCCAAGAGTACATGGACAACATGCAGGCGCCCTCGGTCGGCGGGGTGCGGCTGCCGCGGGGTAACGGCGAGCCGCTGCGGCTGCGCCGGGGCGCCTCGTTGACCGACTTCGCCGAGAAGATCAACGCCAACCCGGCTTCGCTGGTGCAGGCGATGTTCCATCTCGGCGAGATGGTCACCGCCACGCAGTCCGTCTCCGACGAGGTGCTCGAACTGCTCGGCCAGGAGATGAACTACAAGATCGAGATGGTCAGCCCCGAGGACGAGGACCGGGAGCTGCTCGAATCCTTCGATCTCAGTTTCGGTGACCCTGGCAGCAGCAGCGAAGAGCTGGTGTCGCGTCCGCCGGTCGTGACCGTCATGGGACACGTCGATCACGGTAAGACGAGGTTGCTGGACACCATCCGCAAGTCGAACGTCCAGGAGGGCGAGGCAGGCGGAATCACCCAGCACATCGGTGCTTATCAGGTGCAGACCGAGCTGGCGGGCCAGGATCGTCCGGTCACCTTCATCGACACCCCCGGTCACGAGGCGTTCACAGCCATGCGTGCTCGGGGTGCGAAGTCCACCGACATCGCCGTGCTGGTCGTGGCGGCCGACGACGGTGTGATGCCGCAGACCGTCGAGGCGATCAACCACGCCCAAGCGGCGAGCGTGCCGATCGTGGTGGCGATCAACAAGGTCGATGTTCCGGGTGCCGATCCGGACCGCATCAAGCAGCAGCTCACCGAGTACAGCCTGGTCGCCGAGGAGTACGGCGGCGAGACCATGTTCGTGGAGATCTCCGCCAAGCAGGGGCAGAACATCGAGGGACTGCTCGAGTCGATCCTGCTCACGGCGGACGCCACCCTCGACCTGCGAGCCAATCCGAACATGCAGGCCCAGGGTGTGGCGATCGAGGCGCATCTCGACCGCGGTCGTGGCCCGGTGGCGTCCGTGCTGGTGCAGCGCGGCACGCTGCGGATCGGGGATTCGATCGTGGCCGGCGGGGCGCACGGTCGGGTACGCCGGATGATCAACGAGCACGATCAGGACGTCACCGAGGCCAAGCCGTCGCAACCGGTCCAGGTCGTAGGGTTCACCTCGGTTCCCGGTGCCGGTGACACCTTCCTCATGGTCAACGAGGACCGGGTGGCGAGGCAGATCGCGGATCGCCGTGCCGCCAGGATCCGCGAGGCGCAGAACGCCGCCAAGCGCAAGCGCGTGAGCCTCGAGGACCTGGACAAGGTCCTGCAGGAGACCAACCAGCTCAACCTGATCATCAAGGGTGACAACTCCGGTACCGTCGAGGCGCTGGAGGAATCCCTGAACAAGATCGAGGTCGGTGACGAGGTCGAGCTGCGGGTGATTCACCGCGGCGTCGGTGGCATCAACGAGAGCGACATCAACCTCGCGACGGCGGAGAACACCATCGTTCTCGGGTTCAACGTCCGAGCGGAGGGCAAGGCGGCCGAGGTCGCCAACCGCGAGGGTGTGGAGATCCGGTACTACTCGGTCATCTACCGCGCCATCGAGGACATCGAGCAGGCCCTCAAGGGCATGCTCAAGCCCGAGTACGAAGAGGTGCAGCTCGGCAGGGCCGAGGTGCGCGAGGTGTTCAAGTCCTCCAAGGTCGGCACCATCGCCGGTTCCATGGTGCTCAACGGCATCGTGCGGCGTAACTCCAAGGCCCGGTTGTTGCGGGACAGCGTGGTCGTGGCGGAGAACCTCACGATCAGCTCGCTCAAACGGTTCAAGGACGACTCCACCGAGGTCCGCGAGGGCTTCGAGTGCGGTATGACCCTGGGGTCGTACTCGGACATCAAGGAGAGCGACATCATCGAGGCCTACGAGATGCAGGAGAAGCCGCGCATCTGAGACCTCGTCGGCGGGTGGGGACCGAGCTTCGGTCCCCACCGTGCCGTGGGGCTCGTGCCGGTGTGGAAAGCCGATGTACGTAGGTGCGCTCGAACTGGATGTGCTGCTCGGTGACGTTCAGTCGTTGAAGCAGAAACGTGCGGTGGTCCGGCCGCTGGTCTCGGAACTGCGGCGGCGCTTCGACGTCGCGGTCGCCGAGGTGGGTGGCAACGATCTCTACCGCCGCGCGGTCATAGGGGTCTCAGCCGTCTCCGGAGAGGCGGGGCAGGTTCGCGAGGTTCTGGAAGCGTGCGAGCGCGCGGTCGCGGGACATCCCGAACTGGAACTGCTTTCGACTCGGCAGCGCATGCTCGGCCCGCAGGATTGAGTTTGTCCCCGCGAGCCGACATGTGCTCTGCTACCCGTCAGGGGTGACGGGTTCCCCTCGGGGACACGGTGAGTGTCCTCGCGAGTTGTCGGACGAACGTGACTATGGGGTCGTCCCGTGGGGATCGACCGACAGAGGAGGTGCGCCGTGGCTGATTCGGCGCGCGCCCGCAGACTGGCCAAACGTATCGCGCAGATCGTGGCTTCCGGGCTGGAGCACGAGGTCAAGGACCCGAGGCTGGCCATGGTGACCATTACCGACGCGCGACTCACCGCCGATCTGCGGGACGCGACTGTTTACTACACGGTTTTCGGTGACGACACCGACGAGAGTGCCACCGCGGCGGCGTTGCACAGCGCCACCGGCGTGCTGCGTTCCCGGGTCGGGCAGCAGACCGGGGTCCGGTTCACACCGACGCTGACTTTCGTCGCCGATTCGATCCCCGGTGACGCGCGTAGGTTGGACGAAGTCCTCGCGCAGGCCAAGGAGGCCGATGCCGAGGTGGCGCGACTGGCCTCTGCCGCCAGTCCGGCAGGTGACGTGGATCCTTACCGCTCGTCCGAAGCGGAGATCGTCGACGACGCGGGCGCGGCTGCCGCGACGCGGGAGGACGAGCAGGACTCCGGTGGTCGACAGGACTGAACCGGAGATCTCGTGCGGGGCGCTTCTCGTGGTCCGGGGGAGATCCCCGCTGGCGTTCGTGCTTCGTCGCGGGCGTCGACTCACCGGTGCGGGAGCCCCGCGACGGGTGCCCTCGAATGGGACTTCGGCCGCTTCTCGGCTCGGGGAAACCCGTCACGGCTCGGGGAAACCCGTCACTCGCGGTTACGAGCTCGGAAAGCCGCCACGTTCACCCGATTCGCACAGCGGGCCGAACAGAACTGTTTGGTCCGGTTGGCCGTAGTGTCCAGGAAGTAGTTCTCGCAGTCCGGGGCCGCGCACCGGCCCCATCGGTCGCTGCCGTGCCGCACCACTCCCTGCGCGAGTCCCCACGCGGCGACCGCGGCCATCTCCTCCGCCGGACCGGCGTCGACGTCCGCGACGTGGATGTGCCATTCCCCGCCGTGGTCGGACAGTCTCGGACGTGGTGGATGGGCCGCCAGTAGTTCGTTCGTCTCCGCGAGCAGTGTCGGCGCGTCACCGGCACTGGCCGCCGCCAGTGCTCGTCGGACTCCCACCGCGACCTCTCGCAGCACACGCAGGTCGGACTCGGTGACCCGTTGTGCCCACCAGGGTTCGTGACGCAGCGCTTCGCGCAGTGTCTCCGGGCTCGTCAGATCCGCGTTGGAGAGACGAAGCGCACCCGCCGTGTAATCGGCATTGTCCATGACTGATCCTTACCGTAGCCTCTGTGTAAGGGGCGGTTTCCGTGTGAACAGCTTACTGGAGGTGTGGTGTCCGAGACCGATGAACGGGTTCCGGTGCGACGGCTGCTCGCGCTGGCTGTCCCGGCGTTGGGCGTGCTGGCCGCCGAACCGCTGTACGTACTCGTCGACACGGCCGTGGTCGGTCATCTGGGAGCGGTTCCACTGGCAGGCCTGGCGTTGGGCGGAACACTGTTCACGGTCGTATCCAGCCAGCTGACCTTTCTCTCCTACGGGACCACGGCTCGTGCCGCGCGACTGCACGGAGCGGGACGACGTGCCGATGCCGTCGCGGAGGGTGTGCAGGCGAGCTGGGTCGGCTTCGGCGTCGGTTTGGGCATCCTGCTGTTGGCGCAGCTGTTCGCCGGTCCGGTCGTGCGGTTGATGACCGGTGGTGGAGCCATCGCGGAGGCCGCTACCGGTTGGCTGCGCATCGCGTTGCTCGGAGCTCCGATGGTGCTGCTCAGCCTTGCCGGGCACGGGTGGATGCGTGGAGTGCAGGACACGGTTCGGCCGTTGCGTTACGTGTTGGCGGGCAACGGTGTCTCGCTCGTGCTCTGCCCCGTACTGGTCTACCCGGTTGGCTGGGGACTGGAGGGGTCCGCGGTGGCCAACGTAATCGGCCAGACCCTCGCGGCGGGCCTGTTCGTCCGTGCGCTGCTGACGGAACGGGTTACCGCTCTCCGCCCGGACACCGCGATGATGCGCGCCCAGCTCTCATTGGGGCGGGACCTGATTCTGCGCACTCTGGCCTTCCAGGCGTGCTTCCTGTCCGCCACTTCGGTGGCGGCAAGGACCGGTGCGGACACCGCGGCGGCCCACCAGGTCGTCTGGCAGCTCTGGAGCTTTCTGGCGCTGGTGCTCGACTCGTTGGCGATCGCCGCGCAGTCATTGGTGGGAGCGGCGCTGGGACGAGAGGCGGCTCGTGCGGCCAAGAGCATCGGCAGGCAGGTGAGCTGGTACGGATTAGGCTTCGGTGTACTGCTCGGTGTGTTGTTCGCCGTGTTGTTCCCGGTGCTGCCGTCCGTCTTCACCAGTGATTCCTCGGTGCTGGCCGAGATGCCCTACGCCTGGTGGTTCTTCGTGGCCCTGCAGCCGGTAGCGGGGGTCGTCTTCGCGTTGGACGGGGTGCTGCTCGGCGCGGGCGACGCGGCCTACCTCCGAACGGCGACGATGCTCAGTGCCGCGATCGGTTATCTCCCACTGATCTGGCTCGCGCTGGTCTTCGACTGGGGACTGGCGGGCATCTGGACCGGACTGAGCTTGTTCATGTTCGGCAGGCTGCTGACGCTGCTGGCGCGGGCGCGCTCGGGTCGGTGGGCCGTCGTGGGAGCGACGCGGGTTCCCGGCGAGTCGGCGTCCCAGCAGCAGTAGGCGTGTCGACGGCCGTTCCGGAACGGCTCAGTTGCCGTTCCAGAACCAGTCCGTGCCGCGCACGTCCTTCATCGCCGAGCGGCGCTTCTCGGGTTCCAGCCGCTGCAGGTAGACGATCCCGTCCAGATGGTCCGTCTCGTGCTGCAGACAGCGGGCCATCAGGTCATCCCCCGCTACGGTGACCGGTTCGTTGCGCAGGTTCACCCCACGAACCACCGCGTGGGAGGCCCGATGCGTCGGGTAACTCAGGCCGGGGACGGACAGGCAGCCCTCCTCGCCGTCCTGTTCCCCCGAGGTCTCCACGAGCTCCGGATTGAGGACGTAGCCCTTCTCGCCGTTGACGTTGTAGCTGAACGCCCGCAGGCTCACTCCGATCTGTGGTGCGGCCACACCGGCGCGTCCCGGCTCGGTCACGGTGTCCAGCAAGTCCGTCACCAGCGAAGTTATTCTGTCGTCGAAGACAGTGACCGGCTCCGCCGCCGTGCGCAGCACCGGGTCGCCGAACCGTCGGATCGGCTTGATCGTCAACGTCGCCCCCTCCTGCTCTTCCGCGCGCACCACGTTAGCGAGCCGCGTTCCAGGGGCGCTCCCGGGGGCATGTGTCCGTCGGGAGGGCGACCCGTTTCGGTCCGGGCGTCGATATCAGGCAGGATGGGGCGTCGTGCCGCGTCAGACCCGTACCTCCTCGCAGCAGACAACTCCCGCCGGTTTGTTGGTCGTGGACAAACCGGCGGGGATGACCTCGCATGACGTCGTCTCCCGCGTTCGCCGAATCATGGGGACCCGCAAGGTCGGGCATGCCGGAACGCTCGACCCGATGGCCACCGGTGTGCTGGTGCTCGGTTTGGAGCGTGCCACCAAGCTGCTCGGTCACCTCGCGCTCGACACCAAGGCCTACCTGGCCACTGTCCGACTCGGTTCGGCGACCGACACCGACGACGCGGACGGGGAACAGATCTCCGCCGCCGATGCTTCCGGGATCACCGAGTCCGCCGTCGCGGCGGTGATGGCCGAGTTGACCGGTGACATCGAACAGGTCCCCAGCAAGGTCAGTGCGGTGAAGATCAACGGGCGCCGTGCCTACGAACTCGCCCGCAGCGGTGAGGAGGTCGAGCTGAGCGCCAGACCGGTCACCGTGTCGCGGTTCGACCTGCTCGCCACGCACTCCGTCGGGGAGACGCTCGATCTCGACGTGATGGTGGAGTGCTCCTCCGGTACCTACGTTCGCGCGCTGGCACGTGATCTGGGGGAACGGTTGGGAGTCGGGGGTCATCTGGCCAGGCTTCGTCGTACGCGGGTCGGTCCGTTCGGGCTGGCGACGGTCCGCGGTCTCGAGTACCTGGAACAGCACCCCGAGCTGTCCATGGACCTCGATCAGGCTGTCGCCGCCGCTTTCCCGCGGCACCAGGTCGACACGGCAACCGCACGGGCGCTCTCGCACGGCAAATCGATCACCGGGACGGACCTCGACGGCACCTACGCGGCGTTCGACCCCGATGGTCACGCCCTCGCGCTGCTGCGGAATCAGGGAGCGACGGCCAAGCCGGTGTTGGTGCTGCGTCCGGCCGGTTGACCACAGGTGACGCGTCGCCGTCCCGACTCCGGGCCGTGCCGGGGCGGGACTCGTCGTTCCCCGGTAGTCTCCTCCCACTTCGTTGGACGCCGCTGCGGTGATGTCCCCGACCGGGGACACCACGAGGCTCTTCGCGGCGACACGCCCCGGTCCCGCCCGCGCGGCACACATGGCTAGATAGGGTGGAAAGCCGTGCAGCGTTGGCGTGGCTTGGAGCAGCTTCCCAGTGGGTGGGGCCGGTGTGTGGTCACCATCGGAGTTTTCGACGGGATGCACCGGGGGCATCAGCAACTGATCGGGCAGGCCGTGCGGCGGGCGCGACAGCGCGGGCTGCCGTGCGTACTGGTCACCTTCGACCCGCATCCGGCGGAGGTGGTCCGCCCGGGCAGTCATCCCGCGCAGCTGACCACGCTGCAGCGCAGGGCCGAACTGGCGGAGCAGCAGGGGGTCGACGTTTTCTGCGTGCTGCCGTTCACCGCGGAGATGTCGCGAATGCCCGCCGACGAATTCGTTCACGAGATCATCGTGGAGCGGCTGCACGCCGCCGTGGTCGTGGTGGGGAAGAACTTCACGTTCGGCCACAAGGCCGCGGGGGACATAAACCTGCTGCACACGCTCGGGCAGCGGTTCGGTTTCGAGGCGGAGTCCGCCGAACTGCTTGGCGGCCACACCGACGGCGCGGAACAGCACGAACCGCCGGTCACGTTCTCCTCGACCTTCGTACGTTCCTGCGTGGACGCGGGTGACGTGGCCGCCGCTGCCGCCGCGCTGGGCCGTTATCACCGGCTGGAGGGAATCGTCGTTCGCGGTACCGGCCGAGGAGGCAGGGAACTCGGATACCCGACGGCCAATCTGTCCACCCCCGAGTTCGCGGCGATACCTGCCGACGGGGTCTACGCCTGTTGGTTCACACATAGACAGCGTGGCGCGACGGAACCGGAACAAACCCTGCCGGCCGCGGTCTCGGTCGGCAGCAATCCCACCTTCTCCGGCACCGAGCGCACCGTGGAGGCGTTCGTACTGGATGTCGATCGCGATTTCTACGGCGAGTACGCCGAGCTGGATTTCGTGGACCGATTGCGCGGAATGGTCCGCTTCGATTCGGCCGACGAGCTGGTCGCTCGGATGGCGCAGGACGTGGCCGAGACACGTGCCCTCCTCATGCCGCGGTGACCCGTTCCGCCGTGCGGTTGATTGCCCAGGCGTTATGAAACATTTTTCGGATTCCGGACCCGTGCGTTTCGCCGGCCTGGCAATATTCGGAACTCGAGAGGGTTCATCGATCCGAACGGCAGCCGGGGGGAGCCAACGTGCAGGAACGCGAGGTCGTCCAGCGGAATCTGGCGTTGCAACGTCAGTGGTACGGCGAACCGCTGGGCGATCGGGTACGGCGACTGGTGGTCGCCTACCGCACTTCACAGGCTCAGCTGGCGGAAGTACTGGGGATCAGCGCACCGATGCTCAGCCAGGTGATGAGCGGCAGGCGTGCCAAGATCGGTAACCCCTCCGTGCTGGCCAGGCTCGTCATGCTGGAACGCAAGGTGTTCACCCCGGGTGTGGCAGCCGGGGAGTCCGAAGCGGTGCGACAGGCACTCGAGGACGTCAGGGATTCCCGGCCCGCGCTCGGAAGGGACAGCATGCCCGTTCGGCAGGTGGGCAACAGCGAGGAAGTGGTGCGACCCGCGCTGCGGCAGGTCGCCCAGCCGCACGAGTTGGAATGGGCCGCCGACCTGCTGGACAGTTATCATCCCGCCCTGGCCGGGCTGTTACGAAGAGCCGCCTCCGGTGAGACCAGGGCCGAGGACAGCAGATCGGCGTGAGTGGTGGCCGCGAGTGGGACGCGCCGCTCCGGGGTCGGTTCGAATTTCGACGTGGGCTCGCCGTGACGGCGAACGTACGGACTCGTCCCGGCACGGACCTCGACACCCCTGTCGGCGGATTTCGGGAGGATTCCTGATGCGTTTGTTCACCGCGCTCTGGCCTTCCGAAGCCGCGGTCGCCGACCTTGCCGCCGCGTTGGGTGGCGACAGACGTGGCGAGTGGCCGGGCGGAGCGGAGCGTTCGCGTGGTTTTCGTCCGATCCCGCCCCGCCGGTGGCACGTGACCCTGTGCTTTCACGGTGACGACGCCGATCCCGACACCGTCGTCGCCCGGTTGCGGGCCGGAGTGGCCGAACTCCACGAGACCGAACCGGACTTCGCCCTGCCATCGCTGTGCCTGGCGGGGGTCGGTACGTTTCGCGGCGCGCTATGGGTGGGGGTCGCGCCGGAGAACGACGTTGGCAGCGGCGGGGTTTCACCGGTGCTGCGCAGGGTGGCCCTGCTGGCAGGAGCGGACGTTCGGCGTTTCCGCCCACACGTTACGGTCGCTCGTTGGTCGGGCGGTAGGGTGGAGTCCGATCGGCTCACCGATCGGTTGAACAGCTACGTGGGACCGGCCTGGTCGGCGGAATCGCTCGACGTGGTTGCCAGTGAGCGGCACTCGGGGACGCTGACCTATCGGACGGTGTACCGGGTTCCGCTGAACCCTCGGTGACACGCCGCGCAGCGGGTATACCACTTTTCACCGGTTCCCCTGTTATGCTCGGTGGCAGCCTCCGGCTGCGGTCCGTGGCGGCCGGAGATCAGCCAGACGGGTGATTGCCAGCTTCGAGTTTTTGGCCTCAACCGAACGGTGACGATACGTAATCCGATGTCGTGCCCAGCACGGTATCGGCGGCACGGGACACGAAATACAAGGAGACTCACTCGTGGCGCTGTCCACTACCGATAAGCGGCAGATCCTTTCCGAGTACGGCCTGCACGAATCCGACACCGGATCGGCCGAGGCGCAGGTCGCCCTGCTGACCCATCGGATCTCGGGACTGACCGAACACCTCAAGGAACACAAGCACGACCACCACTCGCGTCGTGGCTTGCTGCTGATGGTCGGCCGTCGCCGTCGGATGCTCAACTATCTGACGCGGGTCGACGTCACGCGCTACCGTTCGCTGATTCAGCGACTGGGACTGCGCCGCTGACAGTTCGCCCGGGGGAGTGGCCGCGCTGCCACTCCCCTTGGTGTATGGGGTGGAACCCCACGAGCGACGTCCGGATCACAACCGGCAAGCGACACAGGGTTGCCAACACAGAGTCCACACCGCTGCCAAGCAGGTGCCTTCGCCGGTCCTCGGTAGTGGCCACAGGGGGTGTCGGAGCGAACATCCCCTGGGCTTCGATCGATGACCGGCCCCGTCGGACCATGCTGCGTGCGGTCGTTGTGGTCTCTGCGTTCGGAGGAGCCCACAATTTCTAGGAGCATGAGTTGACAGACTCGCAGTCATACGACGACGGGGTGTACGAAAGCACCGCCGTCCTGGACAACGGCGAATTCGGCCAACGCACCGTCCGCTTCGAGACCGGCAGGTTGGCCAAGCTGGCGGCGGGCAGCGTCACCGCCTACCTGGACGACGGCACCATGCTGTTGTCCGCCACCACCGCCTCCAAACAACCCAAGGACAACCTCGACTTCTTCCCGTTGACGGTCGACGTCGAGGAGCGGATGTACGCGGCGGGACGCATCCCGGGATCCTTCTTCCGCAGGGAGGGAAGGCCCTCCACCGACGCGGTCCTGACCTGCAGGCTGATCGACCGCCCACTTCGCCCGAGCTTCGTCGAGGGGTTGCGCAACGAGGTGCAGGTCGTGGTCACGGTGATGAGCCTGAACCCCGAGGACTCCTACGACGTGTTGGCGATCAACGGCGCCTCGGCCTCCACCCAGCTGTCCGGACTGCCCTTCTCCGGCCCGGTCGGCGGCACCAGGATGTCGTTGATCGACGGCCAATGGGTCGCCTTCCCGACTCACGAGCAGCTCAAGCGGTCCGTGTTCAACATGGTCGTGGCCGGGCGCATCGTCGGTGACGACGTGGCGATCATGATGGTCGAGGCCGAGGCCACCGAGGGGACCGACGAGCTGCTCGCCGAAGGCGCCCAGGCCCCCACCGAGGAAGTGGTCGCGGGTGGTCTGGAAGCGGCGAAACCCTTCATCCGGGGGCTCTGCGAGGCGCAGCAGCGGTTGGCCGAGGCCGCCGGCGGTGCCGCCGAGGAGTACCCCGTCTACCCGGCCTACGCCGAGGACGCCTACACCGCCGTGGAGCAGGCCGTTTCCGGGGAGCTGGCCGAGGCGCTGGCCATCGGCGGCAAGCAGGAGCGGGAGCAGCGGCTCGACGAGCTGAAGGAAATCACGCTGCAGCGGGTCGGCGTCGAGGAGGGCGACTCCTTCGCCGGCAGGGAGAAGGAGCTCGGTGCCGCGCTGAAGGCGCTGACCAAGAGACTGGTCCGCCAGCGCATCATCCGGGACAAGGTCCGCATCGACGGCCGTGGCCTGACCGACATCCGCGGCCTCTCGGCCGAGGTGGGGGTGGTTCCCCGGGCACACGGTTCCGCGCTGTTCGAACGCGGCGAGACACAGATTCTCGGGGTGTCGACGCTGAACATGCTCCGGCTGGAGCAGACCATCGACAGTCTCGGTCCGGACACCAGCAAGCGTTACATGCACCACTACAACTTCCCGCCCTACTCCACCGGCGAGACCGGTCGAGTGGGTACGCCGAAGCGACGCGAGATCGGGCACGGCGCGCTCGCCGAACGCGCACTGGTCCCGGTGCTGCCGGGCAGGGACGAGTTCCCCTACGCGCTGCGTCAGGTTTCCGAGGCGCTGGGCTCCAACGGGTCCACCTCCATGGGGTCGGTCTGTGCCTCGACGCTGTCGCTGCTGAACGCGGGTGTTCCGCTCAAGGCCCCGGTCGCGGGCATCGCCATGGGGCTGGTCTCCGACGAGGTGGACGGGCAGACCCACTACGTGGCGCTGACCGACATCCTCGGTGCCGAGGACGCCTACGGTGACATGGACTTCAAGGTCGCGGGCACCAAGGACTTCATCACGGCCCTGCAGCTGGACACCAAGCTCGACGGCATCCCCTCCGAGGTTCTCGGGCAGGCGCTGGGACAGGCCAGGGACGCCCGGTTGGCCATTCTCGGCGTCATGGCCGAGGCGATCGGTTCGCCGGACGAGATGAGCCCGCACGCGCCTCGGGTTACCTCGATCAATGTTCCGGTGGACAAGATCGGTGAGGTCATCGGCCCGAAGGGCAAGATGATCAATACGATCACCGAGGAGACCGGTGCCGAGATCACCATCGAGGATGACGGCACGATCTACGTCGGCGCTTCGGACGGCCCCTCAGCGGAGGCGGCCATCGATCGGATCAACTCGATCGCCAACCCGCAGCTGCCCAAGATCGGTGAGCGCTTCCTCGGAACGGTGGTGAAGACCGCCGCGTTCGGTGCCTTCGTCTCCCTGATGCCGGGCAAGGACGGTCTCGTCCACATCTCGAAGCTCGGCAACGGCAAGCGCATCGGCAAGGTCGAGGACGTGGTCAACGTCGGCGACAAGCTCCGGGTGGAGATCGCCGACATCGACAGCAGGGGCAAGATCAGCCTGGTTCCCGTCGACGAGGAGTCCGAGTCGGTCAACGTCGACGAGGCCTCGGTGCAGCAGTCGCCCGAGTCGGAGTGACCATCCCTCGGAACCGGCGTTCCCGGCAGGGTACGCCGACCGGCCGAACCTCGGCCGGAGGTTCCGACTCGACGGTGGACCGATCGATGTGACCCGGCCCGCCCGGAACTCTTCGGGCGGGCCGCACTCGTCGGTGACCCCCGAACGTCCCGTCCGGTCATCGCTGCTCGCGGGGGCCGCGGCGGCGCGAGTGGCGTTCACGTGCCGCGTGCGACACCTCTCGTGGTGCGGGGCCGGTGCGCGAGCGGGGGCGGGGCGAGCAATATCGTGCCGGGCAGGAGTTCGTCGGGCAGGAGTTCGTCGGGCAGGAGATCGTCGGGCAGGGAACCGTGCAACTTTCGAAAGGAGTCGAGCCGGTGGAGCCGATCAGGGTCGGAGTACTCGGTGCGCGCGGGAAAATGGGGTCCGAGGCCGTTCGAGCCGTCGGGGAGGCAGCCGACACCGAACTGGTCGCCGAGATCAATCGGGAGGATTCGCTGCGTGGGTTGTCCGAGGCCGGGGTTCAGGTGGCGGTGGATCTGACCCATCCGGATTCGGTCATGGACAACCTGGCGTTCTGCGTGGAACACGGCATCCACGCGGTGGTCGGCACGAGCGGGGTCGGCACCGAAGAGCTGAGCAGAATTCGGAGTTGGCTCGGTGAACGGCCGGAGATCGGCGTGCTCGTGGTCCCGAACTTCGCCATCGGCGCGGTACTGGCCATGAAGTTCTCCGAGATCGCGGCGAGATACTTCGATTCGGCCGAGATCGTCGAATCGCACCACCCCCGCAAGGCCGATGCCCCGTCCGGAACCGCGATCCGTACCGCACGGATGATCTCCCAGGCCAGGACGGCGGCGGGACTGGATCCCATGCCCGATGCGACCACCAGGGACCCGGAGGGCGCCCGTGGCGCGGAGATCGACGACGTTCACGTGCACGCGGTGCGCATGACCGGTCTGGTCGCGCATCAGGAAGTGCTGTTCGGCACCGAGGGGGAGACACTGACGGTGCGGCACGACTCCTACGACCGGCGTTCGTTCATGCCCGGCCTGTTGCTCGCGGTGCGCGAGATCGAGCGGCGCAAGGGAGTCACCGTGGGGCTGGATCCCCTGTTGGGGCTGTGATGTCCGAGAGCGCGAAACGCCGTTCGTGGTCGCCGGGCGCGCGTGGAGCCGCGTTGCTGCTCGCGCTCGTGCTCGCGGTGTACCTGGTTCTGCTGGGGCAGCGGGCGGTGACAATGCTGTTCAGCGGTGTTCCGGTGTTCGCGGTGCTCGGCGTGGCCGTGTTCGTCCTTCCGGTGCTCGGTGCTGTTCTGGTGCTCGACCAGATCCGGTTCGGGATGCGTACGCAGCACCTCGCGGAGCGGATGAGTGACGAGGGAACACTGCCGGACGTGTCGCATCTGCCGCTTCGTCCCTCGGGCCGAGTGCGGCGCGATGCCGCCGACGAGTGGTTCGAGGGCAAGCGCGCGGAACTGGAGCGGACCCCGAACGACTGGCGGGCGTGGTACGCCCTGGCGCAGGCCTATGATCTGGCGGGCGACCGGAACCGCGGCCGTCGTTCGATGCGCAGGGCCATCGAGCTGGAGCGGCGGGATTCCGAGTGAACCGGTATCCGGTCGCATCACTCGAAACGCAGCTCCAGAGATCCGGTGACGCGGAGTTCACGCAGTGGTCTGCCCCCGGCGTCCAGGGTCCGGACCGTTCCGTCCGGCTCCCAACCGACACCGCGGTAGAAGGCCATGGACGCTTCGTCGGCTTCCGGGATCCAGGCGATGCCCCTGGTGTTGCCCGCTTCTCGCAGCCGTTGGGCCAGGGTGCCGAGCAGTCTGCCACCGTGCCCCCTGCGTCCCCAACGCGGCTCCACGAGCAGGGTGCTCACGAGTCCGGTGTGGTTCGCGTCCTCTGGTACGGAGCCGTCCGCCGCGGCCGTCTCCCCCGCTGGAGCGGTACCGCCCACGCAGAAGCCGACCGTCCAGCTTCCCTCCGTGGCGAGCAGAACCGTCGTCGCGCTCTCCGCCACGGCCTCCGACCACTGCCGCTCCGTGGTGTCCTGGGTGAGCTCATCCAGCACACCGGGCGGCAGTAGCTCCGTGTAGGCACTGCGCCAGGTGTCGAGCTGAATCCGGGCGATCTCTGCCGCGTCCGCGACTGTGGCGGTCCGTACCTCGGCGTCGGCCATGACGAGAACCTAACGTGTCCACCTCGACGGGTTCGGTGGTGGTGGCCGAAACCGGATCGGCGTACGGATACACGGTGTGTCGGTGTCCGCTGGCATGATTGCCCGGTATGCGCACGATCGGTATCGCGGCGGCTCGACGGATCGCGCTGGCCGCCCAGGGATTCTCCGACACTCCGGCAACCGGCACCTCGGATCGCGGGCGGCTGCGCCGTGTACTGCGACGTACGAACCTGCTGCAGCTCGACTCGGTCAACGTGGCGGTACGTGCCCACTACATGCCCCTGTTCAGCAGGATCGGCGGTTACGACAGGTCGTCGCTCGACGACGCCGCATGGAATCCCGGCTCCCGTCGTCTGCTGGTGGAGTACTGGGCACACGAGGCCTCGTTGATCCCGTTGGCCGATTGGCCGTTACTGCGCTGGCGGATGCGGGAATACGCCGACACCTCACGGCGCCGCTACCGTCGGCTGTTGGAGCGCGCGCCCGGACTGACCGACGAGGTGCGTACCGCTGTGAAGGAGAGCGGCCCGGTCAGTGCGGCGGAGTTGGAACGCGAGATCGGCGGGTCCAAGACGGGAACCGGCACCTGGTGGAACCGTTCGGACACCAAACACGCCTGCGAGCTGCTGTTCGCCGCCGGGGAACTGACCACGGCCACCCGACGCGGTTTCCAACGCCACTACGATCTCGTCGAGCGCGTGCTGCCCCCCGAGATCCTGGCCCAGGATCCACCGGTGGACGAGGCTGTGCGGACCCTGGTCTCCCGTGCCGCCCGTGCGTTCGGCATCGCCACCGAGCCGGATCTGCGGGATTACTACCGACTGTCTCCGGAGCGTTCCCGCGCGGCGGTGAACGAACTCGTCGAGCAGGGCGAGCTTCGTCCCGTCACCGTCGAGGGCTGGTCGGATCGGGCCTACGTGCATCGCGGTGCTCGTACGCCCCGTTCGGTCGGAGCTCGGGCACTGCTCTGCCCGTTCGACCCGCTGATCTGGTTCCGCCCCAGAGCCGAGCGACTGTTCGGCTTCCGGTACCGCATCGAGATCTACGTGCCCCGGGAGCAGCGGGAGTACGGGTACTACGTGTTCCCGTTCCTGCTGGACGATCGGATCGTGGCGCGCGTGGATCTCAAGGCCGATCGCCAGGAGGGCGTGTTGCGCGTTCCGGGGGTGTTCGCCGAGCCGGACGTCGAGCACGATCGGGTTGCCTCCGAGCTGGGCGCCGCACTGCGCGAGATGGCCGACTGGCTCGGGTTGGGCGAGGTGGTCGTCGGAGAGCGCGGTGATCTCGCCACCGGGTTGCGCCTCGTGGCGTGACCCTCCCGGGAGGATCGTACGAAGCGAGGACAACGGAACTCGGTCGAGGAACCTACACGAGCGATCAGACAGCCGAGGTCAACAGTGCCTGCCCGCTGCCGGTGCGGCCGAAGAGTTTCAGCGCGGGCTCCGTGTCGGGCGGTTCCGTGGAAACCTCCAGCTCGCTGGATATGCTGCCGGTCGAGGACGTCAGGTCCACCTCCGCGGTGACGCCGCGTCCCACGGCGAACTGCAGTTCTCCTGAGCCGGTGATCAGTTCCACCTGCCCCGCCGTTCCCTCGGCGACGGTGATGTCACCGCTGCCGGAACGCACCAGCAGATCGTCGGCGATCCTGCCCAGCCACACGCTGCCGCTGCCGGTCACCACCGAGGAGGCGGCGTCGATCGCGGCGATCTCGATGCTTCCGCTTCCGCTGCGTGCCTGTAGCCCGGCCCGCACGGTTCCGAGCCGGACCTGTCCGGACCCGGTTCGCACGGTCGCGGTGCCGGTTGCCTCGTCGGTGAGTACCGAGCCGGAACCGCTTTGCAGGCTCAGCCGCCCCGAACTGCCGCCGATCCGGATGGAGCCCGGCCCGGTTCGTGCGTTGACCCGGGAACCGGTCGGAGCGTGTACCCGAAGCGCCAGTGGTACCGAGCGCAGCGGCACCGTGGTGGGCGGATGCACGGCCACTCGGCTGTTGGTCATGTCCACCCGCGTCTGCTGTACCGCCTCCGCCGCCGCGTTCAGTGCGCGTTCTCCCTCGCGGGTGCCGCCGTTGCCGCGTCCGTTCCCGGGCTTGATGCCGGTTTCGTTGAACTGCTCGCTGACCCAGTTCAGCAGTCCGCTGAGCCCGCCTCGCCAGTCCGGATAGCCGTGCTCCGGCTCGTGCCGCACCTCCACCCGAACCGTCTCGGACTCCTCCAGCTCGACCTCGATCGGGCCGAGGCCGTTACTCAGGTCCAGTTCGACCGGCCCCGAGACCCGGAACTCACGGTCACGCACGAGTTCCCGGGGCGGCGGCTCCGAATGTTCGCTCATCCTGCTCTGCTCCTTGGGAAGTCCTGAGTGGGTCGCTGCGAGGTGTGCCCGAGAGATACCGGAGTGGGGCCGGTGCGGCTGAGCCCTCCAGCAGCCCGTGAGGTCGCACCCCGGCCAGTGACCCCGCTACCTCGGGAGAGTCCTCGCGGGGCACGTCGAGCGACGATCCGCGTCAACCGCCCTGCCACTAGCCGGTGACCCATCCCCACAGTCGGGAGGAGTCGGGAACGTCCTGGCCGGAGTCCCCGGAGCGGCCCGGCTGCTCCGGTCCGCCGCCGTTCCAGGCGCCGTGCGGCCGGTTGCCGTGCAGCGCCCCCTGCACGGCCCTGGCCACCCAGGTGTTCAACGAGACACCCTGCGTGGAGGCGGCCTGTTCCGCCTGTCCCTTGATCTCGTCCAGCAGTCGCAGCGTGATTCTGCTGATGTCGCCGCTGTCACCGCTGGGAGGTGGCTGTGGTGGCTCCTCCTCGGTGCTCTCCCGGCGGTGTTCGCTCGGCCCGCTCACCACCGCGCGTACGTCCCTGCCTTCGAGGCGCACGTCGACCACGCGGCCGTCCAGCTGCGTGGTCACCTCCGCAGCCAGATCGGACAGCGCGTTCATCAGGGTCAGCCGAACAGCCGGCTCCAGCGCCCCCGCCAACAGGGTCGCGGCGTGTCGGGTGTCCTCGTCCCCCATCGATGCCGCCGCCGTCAGGTCCTCACGGAGTTGGCTGATGTGCGAGCTCAAATCCATGACGTCACCATGACGTCATTCTGGTGTCACCGCAAGGGGGAGTGGTGTCGTGCGTCCTGACAGATCGCCGGGAGAGCGGCCTCGTGCGTGGTTCCGGTTCGGTGAGGCATCGGGTCCGTTCGGCAGCCGCGTACCGCGCGTCGGACCGGCGAACTCGGGGTCGTTAGGGTGTTCGACGAGGGAAGTGGCCACGCCGATCGCCGGTGGGGGCCTCCCGGGGGAGTCATCGCCGGTGGCATCGCGCCGGCCGTAGTACGCAGGAAAGGGGTTCGCCCGCCGTGACCGAGATCGTTCCGCCGAAGGTACGGCTGATCGGCAAGACCGAGTTCTTCCCGCCCGAAGACGTGGACTGGTCGACCGATGCCGACGGGGGACAGGCGTTGGCGGAGTTCGCGGGTCGTGCCTGTTACCAGTCCTGGAGCAAACCGAATCCCGCCACCGCGACCAACGCCGGGTACCTGGACCACATCATGGAGGTCGGGCATCTCTCCGTGCTCGAACACGGAACCGTGACCTTCTACATCAGCGGCGTCTCCCGTTCGTTGACCCACGAGCTGATCCGCCACCGGCATTTCTCCTACTCCCAGCTGTCGCAGCGTTACGTCCCCGAGCGGGACGCGGGCATGGTCGAGCCCGACATCATCGCCGAGGACCCCGAGCTGCACGAGAAGTTCCTGGCCGCGACGAAGGCGGGGCTGGAGGCCTACGCGGATCTGCAACAGGCGCTGCAGGACAAGTTCGCCGACGAGCCCAAGGCGACGCTGCGCCGCAAGCAGGCCAGGCAGGCCGCCCGTGCCGTGCTGCCCAACGCCACCGAGACGCGCATCGTCGTCACCGGTAACTACCGCGCCTGGCGGCACTTCGTCGCGATGCGCGCCAGTGAGCACGCCGATGTGGAGATCCGCGGGCTGGCCGTGGAATGCCTCAGGCAGTTGCGGGGAGTGGCCCCCAACGTCTTCGGTGACTTCGAGATCACCGAACTGCGGGACGGCACCGAGGTGGCTTCGAGTCCGTACGTGACCGAGGGCTGATCCGCCTCGTGGCCTTCGACGAGCCAATGTGGGCCGTGGATCACCTCCTCGCGCGGACCTCGCCCGGCTGTTCCGGCTAGAGTGCGGGCATGGGTGTGGCTAACGACGAACGTCAGCAATTGTGTGATCTGTTCGAGCGGTTGGGGCCGGAGGCGCCGACGCTGTGCCACGGTTGGTCGACGCGTGATCTGGCCGTTCACCTGGTGGTACGGGAACACCGCCCGGACGCGGCGGGTGGGAAGCTGCTGAAGGCACTGGCCGATCGAGGGGAACGTGTTCGGGGCGAACTGGCTCAACTCCAGTGGGAGGAGCTGGTCGATCGGGTACGTCAGGGGCCGCCGAAGTGGAACCCACTCGGTATCGGGGCGGTCAACGAGGGTGTGAACAGCGCCGAGTACTACGTGCATCACGAGGACGTCCGCCGGGCACAGCCGGGGTGGCAGCCGCGACCGGAGGACCCGGAGCGTTCGGAGGCCCTCTGGAAGGCGTTGTCCCGCACCGCCAGGTACTTCTACGGCCGCAGCCCGGTGGGCGTGGTGCTTCGTCGTCCGGACGGCCACGAGGTCTCCGCGAAGAACGGGCCGCGGACGGTGCGCATCCTCGGTTCCTCGGAGGAGCTCCTGCTGCACGCCTTCGGCAGGAAGCCCGCGCAGGTCAGCTTCGAGGGGAACGAGGCCGACGTGCTGGCGGTGGAGGATCTTCGCCGTAGCGTCTGAGCGAGCGGCTCCGGTCGGTGGGGCAGTCGGGTCTGCGGTGCCCGGGGCACCGCGAGGAGTGATGTGTCTCACTGGCCGGAGTCGTGGAAGAATCCGGGTGTTGTTCCCGTCGGGCGCGGAACAATGCCTCGCCGCGGTTCGAATCGTCGTGATGTTTCCGTCGCCCGAACGTTCCCGGGACACAGTTCCGAGACGGGCACGTCCGATGATCTCCTCGGAGGGTAGCGTCAGCAGTTATGACCGTCAGTCCCACAGCTACCGAAGGTCGTCCTTTCGGGCGCGTTCTCACCGCCATGGTTACCCCGTTCGACACGGACGGGAATCTCGACACGGCTCTCGCGCAACAGCTGGCCTGTTATCTGGTGGACCGGCTGGGTAACGACGGCCTGGTCGTCAACGGCACCACCGGTGAGAGCCCAACCACCACCACCGAGGAGAAGGAACGGCTGCTGCGTGCCGTCTCCGAGGCCGTCGGGGATCGTGCCACCGTGGTCGCGGGGGCGGGAACGAACGACACCGCGCACTCCGTGGAACTGGCGCGCGGGGCCGAGAAGGCCGGGGCCCACGGGCTGCTCGTGGTCACCCCTTACTACTCCAAGCCGCCGCAGGAAGGGCTGTACTCGCACTTCACCACGGTCGCCGATGCCACGGAACTCCCCGTGATGCTCTACGACATCCCGCCGCGTTCGGTGGTTCCGATCCAGACCGAGACGCTCAAGCGGCTCGCCGAGCACCCCCGCATCAAGGCGGTCAAGGACTCCAAGCACGATCTGCTCGCGGGCAGCGACGTGATCGCCAATTCCGACCTCGTGTACTACTCCGGCGAGGATCCGCTGAACCTGCCGTGGCTGTCCACCGGGGCGGTCGGTTTCGTCAGCGTGGTGGGGCACGTGGTCGGTGACCGGCTGCGCCAGATGTTGGACGCGCACGAGTCCGGTGACGTCGCCACCGCCCGTGAGATTCACTACGGGCTGCTCCCGGTCTACCGGTCGATGAACTTCGTCGGTGGTGTGATCTTCTCCAAGACGGCACTGCGCCTGTGTGGTTACGAGACGGGGCAACCCCGGCTCCCGTTGCCGTCGGCCACGGACGAACAGGTGCGCATCATCGCCAGCGATCTGTGGGATGCTGGTCTGGTCCTGGTCAATCCCGATGCGGCAACCGAGGTGACATCGCGTTGACAGCACGCGCAACGTCGACCGAGAAACATCCCCTGACACCGACGTCGGCGACTCCGGCCCCACCTCCGTTGGAGGAAGGGGCGCTACGGGTGGTCGCCCTCGGCGGTATCGGTGAGGTCGGCAGGAACATGACCGTGTTCGAGTACGACGGTCGGTTGCTGGTGGTCGACTGCGGTGTGCTGTTCCCGGAGGACGATTCCCCCGGAGTGGATCTGATACTGCCCGACTTCGGCCCGATCGAGAACCGCCTCGAGGAGATCGAGGCGATCGTGCTCACGCACGGGCACGAGGACCACATCGGCGCCCTGCCCTTCCTGCTGCGGCAACGCCCGGAGCTGCCGGTGATCGGTTCCGGCTTCACGCTCGCGCTGCTGTCCGCCAAGTGCCAGGAACACCGGTTGACGCCGCGGCTGGTCGAGGTCGAGGAGGGGCAGCGCAGCAGTCACGGCGAGTTCGACCTGGAGTTCTTCGCCGTCAACCACTCGATTCCGGACGCGCTGGCGGTGGCGATCCGCACCCCCGCGGGGACGGTGCTGCACACCGGTGACATCAAGCTGGACCAGCTGCCGCTGGACGGTCGGTTGACCGACCTCGCGGGATTCGCGCGGATGGGCGGTGAGGGAGTCGATCTGTTCCTGGTCGATTCCACCAACTCCGAGGTGCCCGGCTTCGTCACCCCGGAACGCGAGATCGGCCCCGTGCTGGACTCGGTGATAGGACGAGCCACGCAGCGTGTGATCGTGGCCTGCTTCGCCAGCCACGTACACCGGGTGCAGCAGGTGCTCGACGTGGCGACCTCCTACGGGCGCAAGGTCTGCCTGGTGGGGCGCTCCATGGTGCGCAACATGGGGATCGCCGCCGAGCACGGCATCCTGCGGGTTCCGGAGGGAGCCCTGGTCGACCTGGACGAGGCGCTGCAGATGTCGTCCGACTCCGTGGTGTTCGTCTCCACTGGATCGCAGGGGGAGCCGCTGTCGGCGCTGTCACGGATGGCCCGTGGCGAGCACAAGCAGATCAGCATCCAGCACGGCGACACCGTCATCCTGGCGAGCTCGATGATTCCCGGCAACGAGACGGCGGTTTTCGGCGTCGTCAACGGCTTGGTCCGGCTGGGGGCCGAGGTGGTCCACCAGGGGAGCGCCAAGGTGCACGTCTCCGGGCACGCCTCGGCGGGCGAACTGCTCTACCTGTACAACGCGGTGCGCCCGGCCAACGTGATGCCGGTGCACGGGGAGTGGCGGCACCTGCGGGCCAATGCCGAACTGGCCACCCTCACCGGGGTGCAACCCGACCGGGTGGTGATCGCCGAGGACGGCGTCGTGGTGGACCTGGTCGACGGTATCGCCAGCATCGCGGGCCGGGTCGAGGTCGGACACGTCTACGTGGACGGACTCTCGGTCGGTGACGTCGGCGAGTCCACGTTGTCCGATCGGCTGGTGCTCGGTGAGGGCGGCTTCATCTCCATCACGGTGGCGGTGGAGGCCGGTACGGGACGCGCGGTATCACCCCCGACGGTCTCGGGCCGGGGCTTCTCGGACGACCCCAAGGCGCTCGACGGGGTCGTTCCGCTGGTGGAGATGGAACTCTCGCGGACCGAGGCCGAGGGCATCAGTGATACGCACCGCATCGCGCAGACGGTGCGGCGTACGGTCGGCAAGTGGGTCGCCGACACCTACCGGCGTCGTCCGATGATCGTGCCCAACGTGCTTCCGGTGAGTTCCTGAACCGGGGTTTCGTTCGGGCCGTTGGAGCGCCGGCACAGCGGGACCGCACACCGGCTCGTGGTGGATGCACGTACGTCGCTGGGAACGTCCTCGACGGTTCGCGAACTCCGTGATCCGTGCCGCCCCGTGATCGTGAGCTCGGAACCGCTTGGAAGACACTTTCGAGTGGATAATCCCGGGTGCGGTTCCGGCTACCGTGGACACATTTTGTTTGCAACAGCACTTTCGTGTGGTGATGTTGCCTCGATGGTGTGACTGCGCGCGCTGGTTCCCGGCTGTGATGCCAATGTGGAAACAGCCGGTCGGCGGAAAGCTTGCGGGGAAACTTTCGTGTTTCCGCTGAGCCGGTCCGCTCCGCAGTAACAGTAGATCGCAGATTGGGGTCCGATCGTGCGTAAGTCGCTTCGCCTTCTGACGGTGTCGGCAGCCGCCGCCGGTCTCATGGCCGTGGGATCGCCCGCCATGGCCGACAGCTATGACAACGACGGCATCAACGTCCTCAACGACAACAACATCAGCGTCCTGCCGATCCAGCTCTGCGGGAACAACGTCGGTGTGCTCGGCGTCGCCGGCAACATCGGTTCCTCGCAGAACAGCAAGTGCGTCAACGCACCCATCGTTGACCACGCCAAGATTCGCTGAGCATCCGGTCGGTCCCCGCCGCGGTGGATGGGGACCGGTACGTGCCGCGAAGACGTGTGACGGGGTTCTCGTGATCGGCGAATCGGTGTTCGGGTGCGCGAGTGAAGTGGGAGCCGTCGGGCACACCGAGCCGAACGGATAGAACCGGCGACGTTTCCCAATGGGCGCTGTCGGGGTGGGCGCGCTCGGGGAGCGGTCGAACGGGAAGCCGGTACGGGCCGAAGTCACACCAGGGGAGGGGGAGCGCTCGGCGTCGCACATCGTGTGCGGCGCCGAGCGTTTTTCGGTGTGGAGACTCGTCTTCCGGGCATTTCGGGAGGCCCAGTGGTCCAGCGGTGTCCAGCTCGCTTCCGCGGGGTGTCGAGTGATTTCGTGACGTCGAGTGGAACCTCAACGTCGAGCGGACCGCAGCGCCGTGCGCAACACCGTCGGCTGCGTGGTTCGTGGTTCCGACCGCCGCGTCGCCCCGGAATTCGGTTCGGAGCCTGGCTCGGGAGCGGGACGCGGTGCGCAGACCACGTCGGCACGATCGCCCGCCGGTGCGGGCCAGGTACGGCAGGGCGCGTTGACCAGGCGTTGCCGTTCAGGAAACGTGTAGAAGCGTTCCTGAGCCGTTGTATTGCTACACGGCCTTGACCGCACCCGTAGGTGCGGTCTTCCCGTGGCGGTACCCGTTGCCAGCGGGGCTGGTCTTAGGTGGGTTTCCAGCGGGCTCGTTTTTCGTCGCCCCGCAACTCGGGGAGGACGTCAGGCCCGCGAGGTTGCGGGCCGCGTTGTGGTCGCGATCCGCGGTGTGGCCGCAGGACTCGCAGGTGAAGACACGTTCGGACAGGCGCAGTTTGGCTTTCACCGCGCCACAGTCTGAGCAGGTTTTGGAGCTGGGATACCAGCGGTCGGCTACCACCAGGTGGCGGCCTGACCAGATGGTTTTGTAGTCGAGCTGTCTGCGCAGCTCGCTCATGCCCACGTCGGAGACGGCTCGGGCCAACCGGCGGTTGCGCACCATCCCGGACACGTGGAGATCTTCGACCACCACGGTGTCGAACTCGGCCACGAGTCGGGTGGAGAGCTGGTGCAGCCCGTCGCGGCGCGCGTTGGCCACCTGCGTGTGCAGGCGAGACACCTGACGCTGGATTGTGCGCCACCGGTTCGACGGCTTCTGTTTGGTGCGCCGGTCCGGGCCACGACGACGGGACGCTTGGCGGTGCAGTCGGCGCAGTTTCCGCTGCGCCCGGTCGAGATGTTTCGGGTTGGCGACGGTCTCGCCGGTGGACAGCACCGCCAAGTGCTTCACCCCGAGATCCACCCCCACCGTGCCGCCCTGGGTCGCAGGCTGGGGGTCGGTTTTGGTGATCTCGACGGACAACGACACGTGCCACCGGCCGCGCCGGTACGACACGGTGGCCGAGCGGATGCGGGCAGTGCCGCGCTCGACGTGCCGGGCGAGTGTGCGGGTGGACTCGTGGGTGCGCACCAGCCCGATGCGGGGCAGCTTCACATGCCGCCGGTCCGAATCGGACAGCCCGAACGAGCCGGTGGTGAACCGACACGAAAAGCGGTGGCGCTTGGACCTGAACCGAGGGAACCCCACCGTTTTCCCGGCGCGCTTGCCGGTGCGGGACTGATGCCAGTTGCCCAGCGCGTCAGCCAGATTGGCCAGCCCGGTGGCGTAGGCTTCCTTGGAGTTCTCGCCCCACCACGGGGCCACCTCGTTCTTCGCCGCGTTCCAGGCTTTGCGCAGGGAGTAGGCCGACCACGACACCGTCGTGGTGAGCTGGTCCTCGGCGACTCCGTAGGAAGCTTCCGCTACCCGCTGATCCAGCACGGCCTTCACCCGAGCCAGACCCCAGTTGTAGGCGAACCGGGACGCACCGCAATGCGACGACAACCGCTCTCCCGGACTCGTGGTGTTGTCCGCTGACCGCCGGCATCCCACCGAAACTTCGTGTTCCTCCCGGTGAAGGAGACCCGGATCCGTCCTTCCGTTCGGAAACCCCGACCAGTCTTATCGGCATGTCCGTCCCGGTGCTTGTCACGTCGTCGCCGCACCCACCCGGGTGGGTGAAATGTGTTCGGCGGAGCCGTCGACGGCGACGTCCGAGTGGTCCTGCCGAGAACGGGTGCCACGGCTCCACGGCTTCGACGCGTGCCCGCCCCTCGCCGCTCCCGGTCGTCCGCTCGACGGCGTGTCGGTTCGTGGCCGGAACCGTGTGCCTGTGAGCATGACGAGCGGCTCTTCCGAGAACAGTGATGGACGGCTTTCGGCTGGTGTTACAAGAGAGACGGAGCACCGATACCGTGTTCGGTATGGCCAGCGGCACGACGGGTAAGGGGCGGACGAACGCGCGTGGTGGAGGGGAGCGTCGTGGCTCCTCCGGAGCGAGCACGAAGAAGTCCACCTCGAACGGATCCGGTTCCAAGAGCACCAGGAGCGGGGGAACGCGATCCGGTCGGTCCTCCACCGGGAATGCCGCCACGACCAAGCGCACCGCGAAGAACGGTTCCCGGCGTTCCACCGCCAACCGGGGGAACGCCGCCAAAGGCGGTAACTCCCGGGGCGGGTCCGGTGGGTCCGAACTGGGCCGCAGTCTTGCCCGCACGACCGGAACCCTGCTGCGTGCGTTGGGGCGCACCAGGGAGCTCGAACCCGCGCACCGGCGTGACGGAGTGGCCCTGATCCTGCTGGCCGTGGCGGTGATCACCGCGGCGGGCGTGTGGTGGCAGGCGGGCGGTCCGGTCGGCCACTGGTTCGACTGGCTGCTGCGTTCGGTGGTGGGGTCCGCGGCGCTCGCACTCCCCCCGGTGCTGTTCGCGGTGGCGGTACTGCTGATGCGTACCGAGACCAATCCCGACGCGCGTCCGCGAATGGTGGTCGGAACGGCGCTGCTGCTGTTCGCGGGACTCGGTGTGCTGCACATCGTCACCGGTGCCCCTCGTCGCGCCGAGGAGTGGTCGGAGGCGGGTGGGCTGCTCGGATACGCCGCGGGCGGACCATTGGCCAACGGGATGACCGGTGTCGTCGCGGTGCCGGTTCTCGTGTTGGTCTCACTGTTCGCCGTGCTGTTGCTGACCGGAACCGCGGTACGCGACGTTCCGGAACGACTGCGTCAGCTCGCCCATCCCGAGCACACCGCGTCCGAACCGGCCGATGAGGAGCTGCGTCCGTCCGATCAGGGCAGTGCCGAGCTCCGTCGACCGGCTAGGCGCAGGCAGGCCGCCATGACCGGGTCGTCGTCCCAGGAGGAGTCCGAGGACGCTGTCGAGCGGACGGGTAAGACCCGAGCCGCCGCGACGTCGGAGCAGCCGCGGGCCGAATCACGCACCGAGACGTCCTCGAAGGCGGCCGAGAGCGGCGGGGCCGCGTCGGTACAGGCGACCGGGGCCGCTCCGGAGGAGCCGCAGCAACTTACCCTCAGCCGTACCGTGGAGGGTGACTACCACCTTCCGCCGCTCGACGTGCTGCAGGAGGGCGATCCCGCGAAGCGGCACAGTACCGCCAACGACGCGATGATCGAGGCGATCAACGGGGTGCTGCGTCAGTTCAAGATCGACGCGGAGGTGACCGGATTCGTCCGCGGCCCCACGGTCACCCGCTACGAGGTCGAGTTGGGCCCCGGGGTCAAGGTCGAGAAGATCACGGCGCTGACCAGGAACATCGCCTACGCGGTGGCCAACGACAACGTACGGCTGTTGGCTCCCATACCCGGCAAGTCAGCCGTCGGGATCGAGGTCCCCAACAGCGACCGCGAGATGGTGCGGCTCGGTGACGTGCTGCGTTCGCCGACGGCGGCCAACGACACGCATCCACTGGTGATAGGGCTGGGCAAGGACATCGAGGGGCAGATGGTCACCGCGAATCTGTCCAAGATGCCCCACCTGCTCTGCGCCGGTTCGACCGGTTCCGGTAAGTCGAGCTTCGTCAACTCGATGCTGGTGTCGCTGTTGGCGAGGTCCACCCCGGACGAGGTCCGGATGATCCTGATCGATCCGAAGATGGTGGAACTGACTCCCTACGAGGGGATTCCGCACCTGATCACCCCCATCATCACCGAGCCCAAGAAGGCGGCGTCCGCCCTCGGGTGGCTGGTCGAGGAGATGGAACAGCGGTATCAGGACATGCAGGCCAACAGGGTCCGCCACATCGACGACTTCAACGACAAGGTGCGCTCCGGCGAGATCACCACTCCACCGGGAAGTGAACGCGAGTACCGTCCCTATCCGTACATCCTGGCGATCGTCGACGAGCTGGCCGACCTGATGATGACCGCGCCCCGCGACGTCGAGGACGCGGTGGTGCGGATCACGCAGAAGGCGCGCGCGGCGGGGATCCATCTGGTGCTGGCGACCCAGCGTCCATCGGTCGACGTGGTAACCGGTCTGATCAAGACCAATGTTCCGTCCCGGTTGGCCTTCGCGACCTCCTCGCTCACCGATTCGCGAGTGATCCTCGACCAACCGGGGGCGGAAAAGCTGATCGGCATGGGTGACGGTCTCTATCTGCCGATGGGAGGCGCACGCCCGGGCCGAGTGCAGGGCTCCTTCGTCAGTGACGAGGAGATACACCGGGTCGTGGGCTACACCAAGGAACAGGCGGAACCCGACTACGCGGACGGGGTCACGGTTGCCAAGGCGGGGCAGCAGAAGGAGGTGGACTCCGACATCGGCGATGACCTTGATGTGTTGCTGCAGGCAGCGGAACTGGTCGTCACCAGTCAGTTCGGTTCGACCTCGATGCTGCAACGGAAGCTGCGGGTCGGTTTCGCCAAGGCGGGCAGGCTGATGGATCTGCTGGAGTCCAGAAGCGTCGTCGCGCCCTCGGAGGGGTCCAAGGCGCGTGAGGTGCTGGTCAAACCGGAGGACCTGGACAGTGCGCTGAGCGCTATCCGGGGTGGTCCGCCTCCGGAGGAGACGGAGTGATTCCGCCGCGGTGCTCCGACGCACCGCGGCGGAATCGGTCCGTACGCTCGGGGTCTTCCCGACCGGGAGTCCTTCCGACGCCACGCGACCGGCTCCCGAGCTCCGTCTTCGGAACGGTTACCGCGTCGTGAGCTGTGCCTTCCGAAGTGCCTCCGCGGTGCCGGCGCTACTGGCGCCGAACTGCCGCACGGCGTAGTAGTACACATCGGCCGCGCGTTCGCACAGGGCGTCACCCGCGCAACTGGAGTACATGTCCGCGCGGAAGTTGTCGTCGATGATCGCCCTGTTCTGTTCGGTGAACCTGTTCTGGAGCTTGTAGTTGCGGTACCCGAAGTCGTGCCGTTGGCAGCTCGGCGTGAAGTCGTAGCCGAGCGGAGCGTCCGGTGAGTACGAGCAGGAGTCCGAGGACCAGTCGAGTTGGTCGGGATAGGGGCGTTCGGCGCGAATCTGTCCGAACTCGCCCAGTGTGACTTCGAAGAGGTAGTGGTCGGTGGTCCGGCGAAGTTGCGGGTCGTCGATCGCCGCGTAAGCGCTGGTGCCGGTCAGCAGTGTCGTGAAACAGGCTGCCAGCAGCATCACCAGTACTCGCGGCCCGTTTCGAGTATTCCGTCCGAACACGGATCGTCCCCTAGCGACGGATGATCTGTAGTCGAATCAGTCCTATCGCTTCGGGCTGGCGAACGCTTCGTGCGATCGGGCGTTATCTGATGATCCGGTCGGTCCCTTTTGTCGCGTCTTGGTCAGTCCCGCTCGCCCAGTCGTAGCAGCATGCGCGTGTTGCCCAGCGTGTTCGGCTTGACGTAGGGCAGATCCAGGAACTCGGCGACGCCCTTGTCCGCGGAGCGGCGCATCTCCGCGTAGACGGCGGGACTGACCGGTGTTCCGGTGATCGGTTCGAATCCGTGTTTGGCGAAGAACTCGGTCTCGAAGGTGAGTACGAACAGTTTCGGCAGCCCCAGCTCCGCCGCGAGTTCGACGAGACCGTTCACCAGGCGGTGCCCCACCCCCTGGCCGCGAACACGCGGGTCCACCGCCACGGTGCGGACCTCTCCGAGATCCTCCCAGAGTACGTGTAGTGCGCCACAGGCGACGATGTCCTTCGGATCCCGATCCGCGCGTTCGGCCACCCAGAACTCCTGCACGCTCTCGTAGAGGGTGACCAGATCCTTTTCGAGCAGTACCCGACCGGCATATGTGTCCACGAGCCGTTTGATCTCCCGCACGTCGCCGATTCGAGCACGGCGAATCGTTATCCTGTTTTCCGCATAATCATGCATAAACGTATTCTACTGCGATTTTCCGATCCGGCGGAAAGCCGGGGTTGAGCCCGTCGTGATCTCGACCGGTTGCCGTACTCTCCGGAGCCGGTGGGTTTCCCCGGTCGTCGCCTCGTGGCCGGACGCTATGCTTGGCCCGCCAGTGGTGGATGGTTCGTCCTCCACCCTGAAGTCGCGGCCGTCGCGCCGCACCGCCGTCGTCGGTGCGAGTTCGTCCGGTCGACCGCCCCTGCGGTGGACGGTGCGACCGTCGTCGCAGATCCTGGGGGTGGCACGGCGTATGAGGTTCGTAGCGGACAGGATCGGTTCGAGGAGTTGCCATGACAGCGGACAGTGCGGCGTCGGACCGGCCTGTGTCCGGCCAGGGCGACGCCGATACCGAGCGGACGGTCCCGTTGGTCAACATCGCCAACGCGCTGACCACTTCACGCTTGCTGCTCGTTCCCGTCTTCCTGATCGTGCTGTTCTGGGCGGGTGGACACGACTCGCTGTGGCGCTGGGTGGCCACCGCGGTCTTCGTCATCGCCTCGATCACCGATCGTATCGACGGTGACCTGGCTCGCCGTCGCGGTCTCATCACCGACTTCGGCAAGATCGCCGACCCGCTGGCGGACAAGGCGCTGACCGGAGCCGCGTTGGTCGGGCTGAGCGCGCTCGGTGATCTCGGCTGGTGGGTGACCGGTGTCATCATTTTCCGGGAGGCTTCGGTCACCCTGCTGCGGTTCTGGGTCATCCGGCACGGTGTCATCCCGGCCAGCCCGGGCGGCAAGCTCAAGACGATGTTGCAGGCCGTGGCGATCGGCCTCTACCTGCTGCCGCTCGGTGACGCCGCCGATCCGCTGAAATGGGTGGTCATGGGCGCGGCCGTGCTGGCCACCGTGGTCACGGGTGTCGACTACGCGGTGCGCGCGCTCCGGCTGCGCTCGTTGAGCCCGCGTTCACGTGGAGCGCGCGCATGAGCTTCCGCCCGGAACGGCAGGTGGAGCAAGAGGAGTTGGTCGGCGGCATCCTGGAATCGTTGCGGCTCCGTGATCTCACGATCGCCACCGCCGAGTCCCTGACGGCCGGGATGCTGAGCATGCTGCTGACCGATGTCAGCGGTGCCAGTTCGGTGGTGCGCGGCGGCCTTGTGGTGTATGCCACCGACCTGAAGAGCTCGCTCGCGGGGGTGAGCCCCGAGCTGTTGGCCGAGGGCGGCGCGGTGCAGCCCGAGGTGGCCGAACAGCTGGCCAGGGGAGCGCGGCGACACTGCGTGGCGGACTGGGGTGTCGGTCTCACCGGCGTTGCCGGGCCCGACTGGCAGGACGGGGTCCCACCGGGAACGGTTCACCTGGGATTCGCCGGACCGCACGGGTCCGTGATCCGGACGGAACGGTTGAGCGGGGACCGTGGTTCGATCCGGTGCGGCGCCGCTTTTCGAGCCCTGGAACACTTGGAGGGGCTGTTGCGTTGAATCGGAAGAGAACTCGACGTTACCGCCGGCGGTCACGCGCGTTGTCTCGCTTCATGGGACATTGGGGTCGTTGACTCCGTTTTGTGGATGAGACTCGTTCGCCCTCGGCGGACTCGTGGTAAGCGAGCCGTGCGTTGGCGTCGCGTTGAGTAGTGTGGGGCGTTGACGCGTCGCGCAGGATGTAGGCGACGGAATGGAGGCGCGCGATGACCGTGTTGTTGCGGGAGGCGGTCGGAGAGCGACTGCGCCGCGCGCGGGCTGCTCAGTCCCGCACCCTGCGGGAGGTTTCGCGCGCAGCCCGGGTGAGTCTTGGTTATTTGTCCGAGGTGGAACGCGGTCGCAAGGAAGCGTCGAGTGAGCTGCTCGGCTCTATCTGCGACGCACTCGATCTGCCATTGCCCGAGTTGCTCGTGACCGTGGCGGGCGACTTGGACTCCTCGGAGACCGTGGTCGCGCCTTCGGTCGTGGAGCAGGCCACGCCTGCCGAGATCGAGGGGGACCGGTTGGTCTCCAGCCTGATCGACTCCGAACTGGCCGAAGCGGAGATGGCCGACGGGGAAGCCGAGCCCGTACCGGCCGGCGCCGAAAGTGTTTCGGATTCGTTCGACGCGGACGAGGACCCCGAGTCGCAGGACTGGCGGCTGCAGCCGGTGCTCAGCCAGCGCATCAGCCCGCCGGGACGAACTTCCAACGGGGTGGTAGTGGCCGCTTGAGAGTCCGTGACCGACCGAAACGCCCGTGGATCTTCGAATTTTTGCCGGAGATCCACGGGGCTTGGTGGAAGCCGTTCGACCGAGCTGACACTATGGGGGTAGACGCTGAGGTCGGTAAGCGTTTCCGGTCTGTTGTGCGCGGGGTTCCACGGTTCGGTGGAGCGGCTCCGCGGAGCAACCGGCAGCGGCGTCCCATCGGCGTGAATGCCCGATCAGGGCGAAACCGGTAGGACAGAAAGCAGGCGGAGGAGATGGCCAACCCTTTCGTGAAGTTCTGGAAGTACCTCATGGCGTCGTTCTCGTCCAAGGTCGACGAGCACGCCGACCCCAAGGTGCAGATCCAGCAGGCCATCGAGGAAGCTCAGCGGCAGCACCAGGCGTTGTCGCAGCAGGCCGCCTCGGTCATCGGCAACCAGCGGCAGCTGGAGATGAAGCTCAATCGGCAGCTGAACGAGGTCGAGAAGCTGCAGGGGTCGGCGCGCCAGGCCGTGACCATGGCCGATCAGGCTCGCGCCGAGGGTGACGAGACCAAGGCGCAGCAGTACGAGGAAACCGCCCAGCAGCTGGCAGGCCAACTCGTCACGGCCGAACAAGGGGTTGAGGACCTGAAGAACCTGCACGATCAGTCCCTGCAGGCCGCAGACCAGGCCAAGCAGGCCGTCGAGCGCAACGCGCAGGTACTGCAGCAGAAGATAGCCGAGCGGACCAAGCTGCTCAGTCAGCTCGAACAGGCCAAGATGCAGGAGCAGGTGGCGGGCTCGTTGCGGCAGATGAACGACATGGCCGCACCCGGTAACACTCCCTCGCTCGACGAAGTGCGGGACAAGATCGAGCAGCGTTACACCACCGCGCTCGGCGAGGCCGACCTGGCGCAGAACAGTGTGCAGGGGCGGATGATGGAGGTCCAGCAGGCGGCCACGGACTCGGCGGGTGTCAATCGACTCGCCCAGATCAGGGCGTCCATGGGGACCGGCGACCAGCAGCAGGTCACCGGTGGGACGACTCGGAGCGAGGAGTCGGCCCCCGCTCCGCAACAGCAGCCGCAGTCGCAGCAGAACCCGCAGTCCGGCCAAGTGTGACCCACCGTGCGCGGGAGGGGCGACGGATTCGGTGAGTGGAGCGACTACGCGCTCCAACAGTTGCGTGGACCGGTGCTCACCGGTGTTCGCCGCAGGATCGCGGCCTGGCGTGATCCGCGCGCCCGTTTGATCCGGAGGCGGAACAGGGCGAAACGAACCGCTGTCGGCAGCGGAATGACTACCGGGGTCTTCGGAGGCGGGGCCTACCTGGCCTACGCGCCGGAAACCATCGGGCTTCCGGCCGACTCCGCTGGGGACGTGCTGCTCGACCTGGCCTCACTCGGGCTCGGTGGCATGGCGTTGGCCGCGGGGGTGGGCACCGTCGGGGCGATACGTCGCTACCGCAGGCTCAACCGGACGCCGCTTCCGGAGCCGCCGCCGGAACCGATCAGCCTGCCTACGCGCGAATCCGCCGCTCACGAGCCCATGCGGCGGCTACGCGATGCGGAGCAGAGCCTGTACATCTCGTTGAGTCGACTCTCCGAGAACGTCGGTCAGTCCGACGAACCGGTGGCCGAGGCGCGTGGTACCGCTGCCGAGATGGCTACGACGTTGCGTTCGGTGGCCGACCGTCTCGTGGCGGTGGAAGCCACGGTCGAACACGCTCCGGAAGGGGAACGCGCCCAGCTGCGCGCGGACGTTCGTCGGATGCGCGCCGAACTCGACGACGGTGTCGAACGGTACGGTGCCCTCGTGGCCGCGGCTGGACGCGCCGTGGCCGCCAGTGGGGGTGAAGAACAGCACGGGCACCAGTTGCGTGACGCCACGGACAGACTCGCGGGGCTGGCCTCGGCACTGCGGGAACTCTCCGGCCACGAATCCCAGGACACCGAGGATCTCGGCCCGCCGGAGCAGCCTCCCGGCCGATGGTCCCGGAACGACTCCTCGGAGTGAGATCCCAGCTGCCCGGACGCGGGTGACGGCTGCCCCGATCCCGTTGCCGGACCCGGCCGCCCGCTCGGGCTTCCGGAAAGCGGGCACGCTGTGCGAGCACCCCACGTGAAACCGGCCGGATCTGAGTTTCCCAAGTTGGTTTTCCCAACTGTTGTGAAATAGTAATCTTCGCGGTTGTCGGTTGAGGTGATCTCGTGCGCCGCGGCGTGCTGTCGGTGATCCGTCCACGGGCCCGTCGGCCGGGAGAACACCGCGTCGGGACAACACGGCTCGGGACACGTTTCCCACGATTCCCGAACAGGAGGAGGATGTGGCTTTGTGGGCCGTGCACGGCAACGGTCGACAACCGCCGGACGGCGAGGACGTGGCAACCGAGGAGCGGCTCAGCTGGCCACTGACGATGGGACTCGGGCTGCAGCACTTGTTCGCCATGTTCGGTGCGACGGTGCTGGTGCCCCGGTTGACCGGACTGCCGGTTGCGACGACGTTACTGGCCTCCGGGGTGGGAACCCTGCTTTTTCTGCTGCTGACGCGTAACCGCGTGCCCGCCTACCTGGGGGCCTCGGCCACCTTCGTGGTGCCGCTGGGGGTGGCTGCCGAGCGTTCCGGCGCGGGACCGGGCGGCCTGGTGGGTGCCGTTCTGGTCGTGGGGCTGCTGGTGACCGCTGTCGGGATCGCCGTCAAAGCGTTGGGGGTGCGACTGCTGGAGACGGCCATGCCCGCCGTCGTCACCGGGGGAGTCGTCGTGCTCGTCGGACTCGGCATGGCCACCCACTCGGTCACGTTGTTCCAGGAAGCCGCCCGAAGCGTCCCGTCCTTCCGACCGGTTCCGGTGGCTGCCGTGGTGACCGCGTTGGTCATCGTGCTGTTGGCGGTCTTCGGCCGTGGACTGCTGAACCGTGGCTGTGTGCTGTTCGGGATCGCCACCGGATGGTTCTACGCGTTCGCCGCCGGAGGGGTGTACCAGGTTCGGCTCGAGTCGCTGCGCAGTGCCCCGTGGTTCGGGTTTCCCGAACTGATCACGCCGCGGTTGCACATCTCGGTGATCCCGGTCGTGCTGCCCCTGGTGGTCGTCCTGGCCGCGCAGCAGGTGGGAGTGGTCAAGGCGGTGGCGGCCTCGACCGATCGCGATCTCGACGGCAACGTGGGCGACGCGCTGATCGGTGGCGGCCTGGCCACGACGCTTTCCGGGGCCGTGGGCGGGAGCGGGCTGATCGGCTACGCCGAGAACACCGGAGTGATGGTCGCCAGCAGGGTGTTTTCCACGGCGGCCTGTGTGGCCGCGGCTGTGGCTGCGGTGACGCTGGCCTTTTCGCCTAAGTTCGTGGCGCTGCTGGACACTGTTCCGATCGGTGTCGTCGGCGCGGCGACCATGGTGTTGTTGGGGATGGTCACACTGATAGGTGGGCGGATCTGGCTGCGTGCCCGCATCCGGTTCACCGATCCGGCCAACCTGGTCGTCGTGGTCGCCACGCTGCTCATCGGCGCGAGCAACCCCACGCTCTCGCTCGGGGGCTTCCGGTTGAGTGGCGTGGTCTGGGGCTCACTCCTGCTCGTGCTGGTTTACCCCTTGCTGCGCACCCTGGTCGACGCGGTACGGGGCCGTCCGCGCGACTGACCTCTCCGCTTGAGGTGCTCCGCGAGCACGGTCGCCCACCCCGCTCGGAGGAGCCCCCGGAAGCGACCGCCGACGGGAACTTGCCGATCCCACGGGGACGCGGCAGCGGCGGACAGGTGCCTTCAGTCCTCCGCCGCGTCGATCTCGTCTTCCTCCCCCTCGCCCGGTTCCGGATCGCGTTGCGGTCTCCCCGCACGCAGGGTGCGCGCCAGCAGCAGGTTGAACGCCAGGGCCACCTCCCTGGCGCCCGGTGTTCCCCACTGGTGCACGGGCACACAGGCGCCCTGGGCCTGCTGTACCGCCAGTCTGTCCGGTAGGGCTACCGGCATCACCAGGGGGCCGAATATGTCGCGTAACTCGTCGATTCTGAACTGGTGCTCGTGCGAGCGAGCACGAACCCGATTCACCACCACCCCGAGTGGTTGCAGGTCGGGATTGTTGGCCGTTCGTTCCGTCTGAACCGCTTCGAACGCCCGCTGTACGCCGGAAACGGCGAATATGGTCGGTTCGGTGACCAGCAGTGCCCGGTCCGCGGCTATCAACGCCGAACGCGTCAACCGTCCGAGTGAGGGTGGACAGTCCAACAGGATCAGTCGGTACGGCAGCTCCCCGTCGGCGGCCGCTTTGGTCAGCTCCGAGAGCGCTTCGGTCAGCCTGGTGAGACGTTGTTCGTTGCCGTCCCAACCGTTGTGGATCTCGGCGTCCTCGGAACCGACGAGTACGTCGACCCCCTCGCCCCAAGCACTCGGTGCCACCGCGCGAGCCACCGTCTCGGGGCTCGGGTCGGCCAGCACGTCGCTCAACCCGCGCTCGGTCCGCCCCGGCTCCAGCGAAGCCGTCGCGTTGCACTGTGGATCGAGGTCCACCACGAGGGTGCGCGCGCCCTTGCGCATGGCCGCCGAAGCCAGCCCCAGCACCACTGTCGTCTTACCCACGCCGCCTTTGAGGCTCAGTACCGCCACCGTGTGCACGCCCGTAGCCTACGTATCACGCGAGTCGTCCGGGTGAACTGATCCGTCGCGGACCGGTCCGCTGCAGTAGTGCCGAACGGCGAGATTACGCTTCCCCTATGAAGTCCGACGCCGTGTACCGGGTGCTGGAAACCGAGTTGATCGACGCACGTCGCCGTCGTGGCGGTGTGCCCGAGGTGCTGGATATCGGGGGCGGCAGCGGTGTCTGGGCGGTGCCACTGGCGGTGTCGGGATGTTCGGTCACCGTGGTGGATCCCAGCCCCGACGCGCTCGCCACGCTGCGCCGCAGGGCGGGCGAGGCGGGTGTGAGCGAGCGTGTGGCCGCGGTCCAGGGGGACACAGATGCGCTGCGCGGAGCCGTTCCCGAGGGAGGGGCCGATCTGGTCCTGGGGCACGGCCTGCTGGAGTACGTGGACGACGTCAGCGAGTCGCTGCGTGCGCTCGCCACCGCCGTTTCCCCCGGTGCGGCCGTCTCCGTGTTGGCGGCCAACAGGTACGCGGCCGTGCTCGCGCGAGCCCTGACCGGGCGGGTTCCCGAGGCGCTGCGGTTGTTCAACGACCCGAACGGTCGTCTCGACCATCCGGTGAGTGAGACGGTGCGGCGCCGTTTCGACACCGATTCGCTACGGGACGTGCTCGTCTCCGTCGGTCTCGAGGTCGAGCTGGTGCAGGGGCAGAGCGTGATTTCCGACCTCGTCCCCGGTTCACTGCTGGAGGGATCCCATTCGAACGGCGATGCGCTGCGAGAACTGGAGATGGCAGCAGCGGCGCAACCGCCGTTGCGGGACATAGCCACCAGGTTGCACGCCTTGGCCCGCGTCCCGGGCGGTCACGCGGCGCAGTGAGGAATACCCCTACAGGATGATGTTGGGTGATTATTATGGCCTCGGGGGCGGGACCGGGTAGTCGTCTCGTCGCTGGGGCCGTATCCTCGAATGTGACGCCCCCAAAAAGCGTTCACCGGAGCTTCGTGAAACGAAGTGAGTGGGGCTCCGGTGACACGAACTAGTGTGCCGGAGGAGGAGCCATGCCACTCTCCGAGCACGAGCAGCGAATGCTCGATCAGATCGAGCGCGCGCTCTACGCCGAGGATCCCAAGTTCGCCTCCAACGTGCGTGGAGGGCGGTTGCATCGACCCTCCAGGCGGCGTCGCCTGCAAGGCGCCGCCGTGTTCGTGCTGGGGTTGATCCTACTGGTGCTCGGCGTGGTTATTCCGGTCACTGCAGCCGGGATACCCATTGTGAGCGTGGTCGGCTTCCTCGTGATGTTCGGCGGAGCAGTGATCATTCTGTTCGCCATGCGCGGTAGTGCGGAGGACCCGGAGTCGCAGTCGGGTGACGGCGGTGATGGTTCTTCCGGTGCGAAGCGCAGGGCGGGGGAGCGGAACTCCCTGACGCAGCGAATGGAGGACCGTTTCCGGAAGCGCTTCGAGAGGTAGTGCTCACGTGAGACTCGGGGACGGCGCTCGCCGTACCCGAGCGGAGCTGGGTACGCCCGGGTCACGATGTGATCCGGGCGTTTCCGTGTTCGGCCGCCGTTCGAGCGGCTCTCAGCGACGTGCGGTGGAGTTTCGACGCGTGGGCAGTCGCAGTACCGACTTCGGCAGCAGTCGCTCCCGGAACCCGAGGGGTCTGGCCGCCCGCAGGCCCGCCCTGGCCCGGTGCAGGATCTCGAGCGGTGACGCGGTCTCACGCCGCCCCGGTGGGCCGTACCTTTCCCGCTCCACGGCGCTCGCCAGTTCGTGCCAGGCTCCCCGCTGTTCGGCGGACATCCCGTACTTCCCGCTGATCCGGTCGGCGGTACGACGCGGGGTTTCGCCCGGTGGGGTGAGCTCGCCCCGGTCCGTGGCTTCGTCGAGCAGTTCCCGCCACGCGTTCTCGGCCGCTCCGAGGCCACCCGTGGCTATCAGACTCGATCTTCTTCCGCTCCGCAGCGCCCGCAGCGCCGCGGGCGTGCCGGTACCCGCCACCAGTATCGCCAGTGTCGTGCCGCCGAGCAGCAGTATACCGATCGGTATGCCGGATTCTGCCGAATCCCCCGAACCCGCTCGCGGATCCCCCTGGTGTTGTGTCCCGTCGTTCCGCCGGGTGGGGTTCGTGGTCCGCTCACTCGTGGCGGTGGTCTCCCCTTCGTCGTCCTGTTGGGTCGCGGTGGGATCGAGATACGAAGGGGTGGAACCGCGGCCGTTCGCCAGCGGGGTCGGATCGAAGGTCACCCAGCCGTGGCCGGGAAAGTGCGCTTCCACCCATGCGTGCGCGTCCTCGGTGGTGATCACGCGTTCGTCGCCCCGGGGCTGTCCCGATGTGAACCCGACCGCGACGCGGGAAGGAATGCCGACCTCCCGCAGCAGTACCGCCATGGCGGAGGCGAACTGCTCGCAATAACCCCGTTTGCCCCGGAACAGGAAGTCGTCCAGCGCACTGTGCGAGGAAGCCGGTGCTGTCCGCAGTTCGTAGCTGAAACCGTTCGCCGGATCGGTGAAATGGTTGTTCAGCGCGAGGGCCTTGTCGAACCGGTTGTCGGCGTTCGCCGTTATGCGCCGCGCCAGCTCGCGTACTCGTTTCCCGGCACCGCTGGTGGCGAGATAGGCCCGATCGACCGAGGAGTTCCCCGAGGAGGTCCGTAGCTCCGCCTTGCTCGGGTCGGGGAGGACGGCCAGTTCGGTGTAGCTTTCGGTATCGTCGGTTTCCCGAGTGAAAACCATTCCGGAATCGGGATCGTAACGCCAGTCGTCACCTATACCGGAAACCTGGCTGGGTACCCCGAACACCGGTAACCAGGCATCGCGGTAGCCCACCGGCTCGATCTCGATCCGTTTCGGGGCTGCCGTCGACCGCTCCGTTCCGGGCGGCATGGGAAGACGACCCTCTGCGGGAACGCCTTCGGAGAGCCTGCCGAGTCGCCAGCCCTGCTCCGGTTCGAAACGACTCAGCGTCATCGCACGCAGGTAGGTTTCCCTCGGCAACCCCTCCACCCGGAACAGCTCCACTTCCTCGTCGCGTGTCAGTTGACCACGCAACGAGGTGAACGGACGCAGTCCGATCTCGCCCGTGTCCGGTGCTGTCGGGTCCCGGTCGGCCCCCGGAATCCTGCCTTGCGTCCCCACCCCGGTGAAGACCGCGCCCGCCAGCAAACCGAATACGGAGGCCATGGCCGTGACGGTGACGGCCTCGGAGATCCGCCGAGCGGAAACCCCATCCCCACCTCCCGATCGCGGGATTCCCACTCCGAGCGGCAGCAGGGCGGCGAACCCCAGAGCACTGCCCACGAAAACCCACCACGGCAACATCCGATCGGCCAGTGACGCGGGGATCGCGAACACGCACAGCAGCACCAGCCCGGCCACGGCCGGTGCGCGGCAGGTGACGGCGATCCGATCGACCAGGATCATGACCGCTCCGATCCCCGAACAGATCAGAGCCACTATGTCGGTCTCCGCCGGGACGGGCGGTATCCCGGTACGGATCACTTCGACCGCTTCGCCGAGCAGGTTCGAGAACTCCCCGAAGGTAGTGGGAGTGGGGACCAGCCCGAGAACACCGTGGTCGCCGAACAGTGCCGTGAGCATCACGAGCAGCGTGGCGAACTGCACCGGCAGCCCCCACCACGAGTCACGCCTCATGCGGAGCGCGATTCCGGTTCCGGCCACGGCCGTGGCCGTCATCGCGGTGGGCGGGAACCACCTCCAGTCGGCGAGCACAACCGAAAAGGAGGTGGAGGTCAGCAGTACGGCCAGCAGGGCGAGTACACCGATGGTGGAGCGACGGCTGCTTTCGGTCCGGTTCATCGGTCCATCCGCGCGATGTCCGGGGAAACGGTCTGTTCGCAAAGGCTCTCCCACACGCGTGGTATCGGAGTCGTCGGTCCGTCGACCGTGGTGACTGTCCAGCCAGCGCCGCGCAGTCGTCGTGCCACAGCCGACTGGCCATTCTCCTTCCCGTCGGTGTTCCACCCCGCCACGTTCAGCAGTAGCGCCACACTGCGTGCACCCGTGGGACGAAGTGAGGCCAGCTCGTCGGCGCCAGCGAGAGTCGTGCGCCCCAGTACCGCCATCAGGTCCTGCCCACGTGCCGGATCCTCACCCCCGGCGAGATCACGCCTGCCGGAGGGTTGCAGCGCCGCCAGCGCCTCCAGCAGGAGCGCCTCGTCCACTTCGACGTCGAGCCGGCTGCTCGAACGCTCGTCGCCCGGTATCGGATCCCCTCCCGCGCCCACCAGTCGTAGCCGCCGATCGCTCTCGTACAGATGGGCGCATATGCTCGCCGCCGCGGAAACCGCCCATTCCAAACTGGAGTGTTTGCCCACCCCGCGATGCGCGGCGGCCCGCTGGTCGAGCAGTACGGTCGTCCCGCCTCGTTCCGGGCGTTCCTCGGTACGGACCATCAGCTCGTCGCGTCGTGCCGTCGTCTTCCAGTGCACCCTGCGGATGTCGTCGCCCTGCCGGTACTCCCGCACTGTGCTGTCATCGGTACCCTCACCGGCGCGGGCCCTGCCGGAACCGGGCTCCCCGGTTCCGGTGCCGAATCCGGCGGGCAGCCCGGTCAACTCGAATACGCGCGGTACGACGGTCAACCGGGTCGTGTTCAGGAGTTCCCTGTCGAAGGCCGAGAGCCCGAACGGATCTCCCGAGCGGCAGCGCAACGGCCCGATCCGGTGCACTCCCCGGAGCTCGGCGTGGATCGTGTACTCCACGGTCGTTCCGTCGCGTCCCGGAGACCGGTCGAGTGCTCGGTGCGCATCGCCGCCCAGGGTGCTCGGAACGCTGTCGGTCAGCTCCGTCGCACCGACCGGCATGCCGGAGCGGGAGCTCAACCACAGCCGTACGGTGGTGGGGGTGTCGACCTCGGTCCGCCACGGTTTTAGCTCACGCCGTGCCGTGAGTCTCCTTCCATCACGTGCCGCGAAGGCAGCGGCGAGCAACGGCAGCGCGGCGAGGAACACCGCCACTCGGAGCAGGTCGCGCTCGTCGAGAACCAACGAGCAGATCGCCGATGCGACGGCCGCGGCCAGCAGGCACCGACCACGGATGGTCAAGCCGGACAACACGGGATCACCGTCGCCGGAGCTGCTCGGTGCCGCGCGGTACCGGTACTCGATCCAGCAGTTGCCCGATCAGGTAGGCTCCGCTCTGCCGCGCCGCGCGGGCCTCGCCGCTGAGCACCAGTCGGTGTGCGAGTACCGGCACGGCCATGGCCTGGATGTCGTCGGGAATGACGAACTCCCGTCCCTCGATGGCGGCTTGTGCCCGGGCCGCGTGGATCAGCTGCAGGGTGGCTCGTGGGGACGCTCCCAGTCGCAGCTCGGCCAGATCGCGAGTGGCCGCCACCAGGTCGATCGCGTAGCGGCGCACCTCGACCGCGACGTGGATCCCGCCCACCGCCGCCAGCAGCTCGGCCACTTCGGCGGCGTCGGTGACGGGTTCCAGCTTGTCCAGCGGATCGGAGGCGGCGCGTTCGTCGACCATCGCCAACTCCGCGGTGGGGTCCGGGTACCCGATGGAGATCTTGCAGGTGAACCGATCGCGCTGCGCTTCGGGAAGGGTGTAGGTGCCCTCCAGCTCGACCGGGTTCTGGGTGGCTATGACCATGAACGGGATCCCCAGCTCGTAACTGTGGCCGTCCACGGTTACCTGGTTCTCCTCCATGCATTCCAGCAGTGCCGACTGGGTTTTCGGCGAGGCCCGGTTGATCTCGTCACCGACCACGATGTTCGCGAACACCGGTCCTTCCCGGAACTCGAACTTCTCGGTGCCGCGGTTGTAGATCGACACCCCGGTGACGTCGCTCGGCAGCAGGTCAGGGGTGAACTGGATCCTGCTGGCGGTGCAGTCCACGGAACGTGCGAGTGCCTTGGCCAACGAGGTCTTGCCCACGCCGGGCACGTCCTCCACGAGCAGATGTCCGCGCGCCAGCAGCGTCACCATGGCGAGCCGGACCACTTCGGGCTTCCCGACCAGCACGCTTTCCACGTTGGTGCTGATGCGTCGCAACGTTTCGTGCATCCACTCGATGGGGACGTCGTGCGGGATGTCAGGCGTGTTCTCGCCCGCCGGGCTCCGTGCCGTCTCGCTGCCGGCCGTGGTGGGCGCTGCGCCGTTCGCCGTGTTCCTCTCCGGCCTCAACAAACCTCCAGATACCGTTCCGCGCGGATCGTCACAGCCGGACGTGCTGCCACGAGTGGACCCGTGCCACCGCGGTCGGGGTGTCCACGGCCGTTCGCGGTGTTGCCGCGCACCTCGCCGGAAGTCTCTCAGACCCGATGTAAGTGGTGAGTGTGCGTACAACTCGCCACGAGCTCCCCGCCGTGAGTCAACGCCCGTGTGAGGGTGGGGTCTCTCGTCGGCGTTCCACGCGGCAGCGGCGACCGCGAACCCCGAGCCGCTTCCCTCCGGAGCGCCGTGTGGCCCGGCGTTTCCGGTTGACGGTTAAGAGGGGTGGGGTAATGTGGCCCCCCGAGTGGGGATTTTCGATTTCGCCGTTCCGGCGGAATCGAACAGGCGGGGCGATCGCGCCGTGCGGGATTCGCGCCGGTGGTCCCGCGAGGGGTGGCTTCCGGGAGTCCCGGCCGAATTGGCCCGGTTTCCGGTGCGCAGGGGGTGGTTTCCGATGAGTTTCTCCGGTCGTGGTCACGGGTTCGAAGACGTCGGAGACCGGCACTCGGCCGCGGTGCCGCACCGCGTTCCGCTTCGTGAGTTCGTCGCCCCGGCCTGGTCTCCGGTGCGTTGTTCCGGTGGCCGAGTCGGACAGCTCGGGGCTGTCGGGGGGAGCCGATCGCTTCGCCCGGGATCGTGAACATTTCTCGTGAATCGCCGTCCCGCCCGGCACGACCCGATCGGAACAGGAAGGAAAGGCCAGCGTGCCAGACAACCCCGAACCCGCTGCCGAACACGAGCGGGAATTCACCGAGGGGAAGCCCGGTCCGGAAGCGGCACAGCAGCGGCATCTTCCCGTCCTGTTGGAACGAACCGTGGAGTTGTTCGAACCCGTGTTGCGGGACCGCCGAACCACGGTGCTGGATGCCACACTCGGCATGGGGGGACACACCGAGGCGTTGTTGCGTGCGTTTCCCGATGTGACCGTGATCGGCGTGGATCGTGACCCGGAGGCCCTCCGGTTGGCTCGGCAGCGCCTCGCGGAATACGGACAACGTGTGCGGCTGGTGCACGGAGTGGATGATCAACTGGACGAAATCCTGGCCGAACAGGGGATATCCGAACTCGACGGTGTCCTGTTCGACCTCGGTGTCTCCTCGCTGCAGCTCGACGAGTCCGAACGCGGTTTCTCCTACGCCAGGGACGCGCCACTGGACATGCGCATGGACACCACCACCGGCCGGACAGCCGCCGACGTGCTCAACACCGCTTCGCGCGCCGAACTGATCCGGATACTTCGGGAGTACGGCGAGGAGAAGTTCGCCGCCAGAATCGCGTCGGAAGTCGTGCGGGCTCGTGAAGTCGAGCCGTTCGACAACAGCGCGCGGCTGGTGCGGTTGATCTACGACAGCGTTCCCGCCGCGGCCAGGCGGACCGGCGGCCATCCGGCCAAACGGACCTTCCAAGCACTTCGCATCGAGGTCAACGGCGAGCTCGAGGTGCTGCGACGGGCTCTTCCAGCGGCCGTCGACGCGCTCAGCGGCGGTGGTCGCATCGTGGTGCTGTCCTACCACTCCCTTGAGGACCGGGCCGTCAAGCGGGTCTTCGCCGAACGGGCCAAATCGCGTACCCCGGTCGACCTGCCGGTCGAGCTCCCCGGTCACGGACCACAGCTGCGGCTGCTCACGCGTGGTGCCGAGTTCGCCGACGAGACGGAGGCGGCCGCCAATCCCAGAGCGAGCTCGGTGCGGCTGCGCGCGGCCGAGCGGATCGAGGAGACGCCATGACGGCAGCCGCACGGGGCGGTGACCAGTCCGGCGGCAACGGCCGCGGGAGGCGGCAGCGTACCGACAACCGTACCGATTCCAAGGGAGGCGCTCGCGCGAACCGGCGGATGCACGTCCGATCCTCCTCGGGCGAACGCGCCTACGAACGCAAGCAGGAACGTGGCCGCCGTTCCTCGGAGCGATCCCCTTCCTCCGGGAAGCAGCGACGATCGGCGGCGAGCGGCGGTGCCACCGGATCGCACGAGCCCTCCGCACGAGAGGTGTTGCTGGGGTCCGGGTTGCTGCGTTCCGGCAGGAACGCCCTGTTGTCGCTGAGCGAGCGGATCGCCACCTCCCGGATTCCGTTCGTGGGCACGGTGGTGGTCGTGCTCGTGACGGGAATCGTGGCAACGCTGTGGCTCTCCATCGCCGCGGTGGGCAACTCGTACCACATGCAGGAGTCCAAGCAGCGTGTCCAGGCCCTGTCCGAACGCAAGGAGGACCTGTTGCGTTCGGTGAGCAGGATGAGTTCGATCTCCGAGATCAGACGCCGGGCCGAGCGGATGAACATGGTCCCGGTGTCCGAGGTCGCGCATCTGGTGCGGCAGCCTGACGGATCGGTCAGGGTGGTCGGTGAACCGCGACCGGCCGAGGGACCCGAGTCCGCGCCGCAGGGGGAGGACAGCGATCCGGAGGGGGCCGGGGAACACGCCGATGGCGGTGACTCGTCCGGTCAACGACCACCGCAGCGGCGGGAAGAGCCTCCGGAGGGCTCCGAGCAATCGTCGTCGAACGAAGCGTCGGTGGGGTGACAGACATGGCTTCTCGGGATCGGCAGGGCGCCAAGCCCCGCCAGACCAATCGTTCGAAGCGGGCGCCGCGGCGTGGGACGGCCGCGAGCGGCACCAAGCTCGCTCGTGGCGGCGGTTCCGCGGCTCGGCGACGTGGTCCGCGCAAATCTCGCTTCGGAGTGGCCTCCAACAGGCGGCGGTTCGGTATCGGCCGGATGTTGCTGGTTCTGGCCCTGGTATCAGCCGGGGTGAAACTGGTCGTGGTACAGGGATTCGAGGCGAGCGCGTTGTCCGAACAGGCCGACGACCAGTTGCTCACCAAGACCACGATCCCCGCGCAGCGTGGTTCCATCCTGGACTCCGAGGGCAGGGTGCTCGCCTTCAGCAGCGAGTCCCGCAAGCTCTACGCCAATCCGAAACTGCTGGATCAGCAGCAGCGCGAGTCGGACAATCCCGAAGCGCTGAGCGGGCCGGAGAAGAAACGGGAGATCGCCGCCTACATCGACAAGGTGACCAACGGCAGGGTGAGTGAACGGGAAACCCTGCGGGCGTTGTTCTCGGACGAGCAGTTCCTCTACTTCGGCTCGTTGATCGATCCCGCGGTCGCCCGCGAGATCCACGACAAGTACCCGCAGATCGGTACCGAGTACCGAGCGGTCCGGCAGTACCCGGCCGGATCGGTGGGCGCCGGTATCGTCGGTTCCGCCTCCTGGCGCAAGGGCAAGAACAAGATCCTGGGGAACGTGGGTCTCGAGAGCTCGCTGGACGGTACGCTCTCCGGTGAGGACGGTCTCCGGATCTCGCACACCGCTCGCATAAGCACCGGGCTCGTCATCCCCGGCACCAAGCGCACCATCCGACCGGCGGAGCCGGGCTCGGACGTCCGGCTGACCGTCGACTCGGACCTGCAGTTCGTGCTCGATCGGAAACTCGACTCCTACGTCCGGGACGTCGGCGCGGAGGGTGGAAGCGCGGTCGTGCTGGACTCGCGGACCGGCGAGGTGCGTGCTCTGGCCAACTCCGATCTCTCGGCCGATCCCTCGCAGGGCAGTCGTGCTTCCCGCCACCTGAGCAACCAGGCGGTCACCACTCCCTACGAACCCGGTTCGGTGAACAAGATCATCACGGCCGCCGGGGCCATCGAACACGGGATCATGCGGCCCGACAGTGTGCTGCGCGTGCCGTCGAAGATCGAGATGGGTGGTGCCACGGTCAGGGACGCCTGGCAGCACGGCACCCTCCCGCTCACGTTCACCGGAGTGCTCGCCAAGTCGTCCAATGTGGGGACCCTGATGACGGCGAAGCGGCTGGGCAAGGATCGCTTCGGCGAGTTGGTGAAGAAGTTCGGGCTGGGTAGTGAGACCGGCATCGCCCTTCCCGGCGAGAGCTCCGGGGTCGTACCGCCGACCAAGCAGTGGTCGGACACCCGGTTCGCCAATCTGCCGATCGGCCAGGGGCTGTCCATGACGGTGTTGCAGATGGCCGGGATGTACCAGGCCATCGCCAACGACGGTGTGCGGATCCCGCCGCGGGTGGTCGACTCGACCATCGGGCCGGACGGCCAGGAGCACCAGCGGTCCGCACCGCAAGGGGTTCGCGTCGTCAGCGAGCGAACCGCCGACACGGTCAAGAACATGCTGCGCGCGGTCGTGCAGGACGAGCGGGGACAACGCGGCACCGCGCCGCGGGCCGCGCTGGCCGGTTACCAGGTCTCCGGCAAGACGGGGACGGCGCAGCAGCCCGACCCCGAGTGCGACTGTTACAGCAACTCGCAGCACTGGGCGACCTTCGCGGGGATGCTGCCCGCCGACAACCCGAGATACGTGATCGGAATCATGATCGACGATCCCGACAGGGGAAAACTTACCGCCGCGCCGCTGTTCCACGACGTCGCGGCGGATCTGACACGTCGGTACGACATCCCGCTGTCCGGCGAGCCGGCCCCGGAGATGACGTTGCGGGTGAGATAGCCACCACGACGTCCCGGAGAGGTCGGACCGACCGCGCGAGCCGGGCGGCGATGTGAACCGGGCGGCGAGCTGGCGGTGGTCATTCGTGGGGAAGGAACAGTTCTTCACTCGAACGAGTGAAAACCGTTCGAGCAGGCGAGACCACCTCGCGACGCACCTGCCTACCGTAAAGCTGCTCCGTGGAGCGGTACCGGTAACCTTTTTCCCGTGCCTTCCCCGGTTGCGAGTTCTCCGCCACGTCCCTCGCGTGTCGAGCCGGTACGTGTCGAGGAGTTAGCCGATTCGATCGGTGCCCGTGTCGTTCGTCCCGCCGAAACCCCGGAATCAGCCGCCGCGTCCGTCGAGGTGGCCGGAGTGACGCTGCGTGCCCAGCACGTACGGCCGGGTGATGTCTTCGCCGCGTTGCGGGGCGCCAGAACGCACGGTGCCGAGCACGCGGCCACCGCGCTGGATGCGGGTGCCCGGGCGGTCCTCACCGACGAGTCGGGGGCCGCTCACCCCGAGCTGCTGCGGCACCCCGCCGTGTCGCGCGGTGAGGTCGTGCTGCTGGTTCACTCGGATCCGCGCGGTGTGCTCGGTGAGCTCGCCGCCGAGGTCTACGGTCGTCCCGCCGACGGGTTGTCGGTACTCGGTGTGACAGGGACCTCGGGCAAGACGACCACGAGCTATCTGATCGAGTCGGCGCTGCGCTCGGCCGGGCTGGTCACCGGCCTGATCGGGACCGTCGAGACCCGGCTGGCCGGTACCCGGCTGGAAAGCGCGTTCACCACCCCGGAGGCCCCCGACCTGCAGGCACTGCTGGCGGTGATGCTCGAAGGGGGAGTCACCCACGTGGTCATGGAGGTGTCCAGTCACGCCCTCGTGCTGGGCAGGGTTGCCGGGCTGCGGTTCGCCGTGGGCGGTTTCACCAACCTCTCCAGCGAACACCTGGACTTCCACCGCGACATGGCGGACTACTTCGCGGCCAAGGCGATGCTGTTCGATGGGCGCTGCACTCGGGAGGTGGTGTGCACCGACACCGAGTGGGGCTCCAGGCTGGTCGGGCCGGGAACCGCCACGGTGGCGACGCAGGGCACCGCGGACTGGACGGCCACCGATGTGGTCACCAGCACCACCGGTGCGCAGCGGTTCACCGTCAACGCTCCCGACGGCGCCCGCACCGAGGTCGAGCTGCGGCTGCCGGGCTCGTTCAACATCGCCAACGCACTGTTGGCCACCGCGATGGCACGAGCCGTCGGTGTCGAGTACGCCGATATCGCGAACGGACTCGGTGAGGTGGACGTTCCGGGACGCATGGAGCGTGTCGCGCTGGGACAGGACTTCGCGGCGGTGGTCGACTACTCCCACAAGCCGGGAGCCGTCGGCGCTGTGCTGGAAGCCGCACGCTCCCAGGCGGCGGGGAAGGTGATCGTCGTGCTCGGTTGTGGCGGTGACAGGGACACGGCCAAACGTCCCGTCATGGGAGCCACGGCAGCCCAGCGGGCCGACGTTCTGATAGTGACCGATGACAATCCCCGTAGTGAGGATCCCGCGCGGATCCGTGCCGCCGTGCTCGAGGGAACCACTCGGGTCGCGAAGTCCGAGCGGGCCGAATCCCACGAGATCGGTGATCGGCGTGCGGCCATCGCGGAAGCGGTACGGCGCGCAGCCGGCGGTGACGTCGTCGTGGTCGCCGGTAAGGGGCACGAAACCGGCCAGGAAGTGGCGGGTGTGGTTCACCCGTTCTCCGATCGCGACGAACTCGCCGCGGCACTGCGTGAACGACTCGGGAGTCCGCAAGGGACGGAAACCGTTCCCGCTGGTCGGATCCCCGACAACCAGCGGGGAAGTGACGAGGAGGCAAGGTGATCCGGCTCAGCCTCGACGAGGTAGCTGGGGCGGTCGGTGGCAGGCTGCACCGCGCCGATGGCAGCGAGGTCGTCACCGCGGCCGTCGAATTCGATTCCAGGAAGATTCGGCCCGGTGGGCTGTTCGTGGCGATGCCGGGCGAGCAGGTCGATGGTCACCGGTTCGCGGAGCAGGCGGTCTCCGACGGTGCCGTCGCGGTGCTGGCCGCCAGGGAGGTCGCGGCTCCCGCGGTGATCGTGCCCGCCGTCGGTTCGGCGGAGCGGTCCCGCGCGATGGCGCTCGCGGCCGACGAGGACGGCTCCGGAGCAGCGGTTCTGGTGGCCATGGCCCGGCTCGCCCGTTTGGTCGTGGACAAACTCGCGAACCAACTCACGGTCGTGGGAGTGACCGGTTCGTCCGGCAAGACCTCGACCAAGGACATGATCGCGCAACTGCTCGAGCGGATGGGGCCCACCGTGGCTCCCCCCGGTTCGTTCAACAACGAGCTGGGGCATCCGTGGACGGTGCTGCGCGCCGACGAACGAACCGAATACCTGGCGCTGGAGCTCTCCGCGCGCGGCATGGGGCACATCGCGGAGCTCTGCGAGTCCGCCCCGCCCCGGATCGGGGCGGTGCTCAACGTCGGCAGCGCACATCTCGGCGAGTTCGGATCCAGGGAGGCGGTGGCACAGGCCAAGGGCGAGCTCGTCGAGGCCCTGCCGAGCGCTGCCGAAGGCGGAGTGGCGGTGCTCAACGCCGACGACCCGGTCGTTTCGGCCATGGCCGAGCGCACCCGGGCGCGGGTGCTTCGTTTCGGGCAACACCCCCACGCCTCGGTGCGAGCCGACGACGTCGAGGTGGACGAGCTCGCCCGGCCGCGTTTCACCCTGATCACTCCCGACGGCCACGCCCGGGTGCGGTTGCCGCTGCACGGTGAGCACCACGTCGGCAACGCACTGGCCGCGGCTGCCGTGGCGTTCGAGCTCGGAGCCGCGACCGAGGACATCGCCGAGTGGTTGAACGGGATCGAACAGCTGTCCGGAAAGCGGATGGAGGTCACCACCACCCCGGACGGGGTGACCGTGATCAACGACGCCTACAACGCCAATCCCGAGTCCGTGCGGGCCGCGTTGAAAGCATTGGCGGCCATGACGCACGACCGTCCCGGCAGCGGATGGGCGGTACTCGGCGCGCTCGGTGAACTCGGCGACGCCGGTCCCGAGGAGCACGACGAGATAGGACGCCTGGCCGTGCGGCTGAACATCGATCGCCTCGTGGTGGTGGGTGACCAGGCACGTGCCATGCATCAGGGAGCCGCGCTGGAGGGCTCCTGGGGAGAGGAATCGGTTCTGGTGCCCGATGTGGACGCTGCCCTCGCGTTGTTGCGCGAGCAGCTGCGGCCCGACGACGTCGTGCTGGTCAAGGCCTCGAACGCCGCGGCGCTGTGGCGGGTCGCCGAGGAGCTGGTTCCCGCGGCGCCCGGTTCGGCGGAGGGCTCCACCGGACGGGACGGTGGTACGACGTGAAGCACATTCTGATCGCGGCCGCCGTCGGGCTGGTCGTCTCGATTCTGTTCACCCCGTACCTCATCCGGGTCTTTTCCAAGCAGGGGTTCGGCCAGGAGATCCGTGAGGAGGTGCAGAAGTCCCACTCGGCCAAGCGGGGAACACCGACCATGGGTGGTATGGCCATCCTCGTCGCCATGTGGGCGGGCTATCTGGCCACACACCTCACCGTCTCCGAAGCGTTTCCCAGCGTCACGGCCCTGCTGGTGCTCGGCCTGACCACCGTGCTGGGCTTCGTCGGTTTCCTGGACGACTTCATCAAGATCCGCAAGCGCCGCAACCTCGGGCTCAACAAGACGGCCAAGCTCGTGGGGCAGATGGTCGCCTCGGTGCTGTTCGCGATTCTGGCCCTGCAGTTCAAGGACCAGAACGGCATCACGCCCGCCTCCGCGCACCTGTCGTTCATCCGCGACATCAGCGTGGTCTCGTTCGGTGTCATCGGCTTCGTGATCTTCGCCTACGTCGCGATCAGCGGTTGGTCCAACGCGGTGAACTTCACCGACGGCATGGACGGACTCGCGGGTGGTACCGCGGCGATGGTGCTGGCCAGCTACGTGCTGATCGGGTTCTGGCAGTTCCGCAACTCCTGTGCGCTGTTGGAGGACCCCGGGCCGGCCTGCTACCAGGTGCGTGACCCGCTCGACGTCGCGGTGGTGGCCGCCGCCGCGATGGGAGCCTGTGTGGGTTTCCTCTGGTGGAACGCCGCTCCTGCCAAGATCTTCATGGGCGACACCGGTTCGCTCGCGATCGGTGGACTCGTGGCCGGCCTCTCCATGACTACCCGAACGGAACTGCTGATGATCGTCATCGGCGGTCTGTTCGTGGTGGAGGCGCTCTCCGTCGTGCTGCAGATCGTGGTCTTCCGCACCTCGCGGCGCAGACTGTTCCGTATGGCCCCGTTCCACCACCACTTCGAACTCGCCGGGTGGGCGGAGACCACGGTTATCATCCGGTTCTGGATACTGGCAGCGATCAGCTGCCTGTTCGGTGTCGGGCTGTTCTACGCCGACTGGTTGGCACTGGTACCGAGCTGATGCTCGGTGTTCCCGCCGGGACGTGTTCCTCCGGAGCCGGCAGCCGCTGTGCTCCGGGCCCGTCCCGGCGGCCCGATGAACGACACGGCAGTCACGAGGATCTTTGGTGAGGTCATGAGCAAGGTGGGGACGCGGATCCTGGTCGCCGGAGCGGGGGTTTCCGGCAGATCGGCCGCCGAGGCGCTGCTGGCCGAGGGAGCGAGTGTCACCGTCACGGACGCCTCCGAAGAGCGGCTGGCCGAACTGGCCGGACCACGGATGCGGGGAGCCGAACTCGTCGTCGGTCTCACCGAGCCCCCGAGCGCTACCGATCTCGTGGTCACCAGTCCCGGCTGGCGTCCCGATGCACCGTTGCTGACGGCCGCTGAGGCCGCTGGGATCGAAGTGATCAGCGAGATCGAGCTCGCCTGGCGTCTCGACCGGGCTTCCGCACGGCCCGCCCACTGGCTGGCCGTTACGGGGACCAACGGTAAGACCACCACCGTCGGAATGCTGGAGTCGGTGCTGCGTGCGGCGGGCATGGACGCGGTGGCCTGCGGCAACGTGGGACTTCCCGCCGTGGACGCCGTCCGCGCGGGCCATCGTGTGCTGGCGGTGGAACTGTCGAGTTTTCAACTGCACTGGTCGAACACCTTCTCACCCGACACCGGGGTCATCCTCAATCTCGCCGAGGACCACCTGGACTGGCACGGCTCGCTGCGCGCCTACGGCGCTGCCAAGGGCAAGGTGTACGGCGGGAACTCGGTTTCGGTCTACAACGCGGACGACCCCGCCTCCCGCGAGCTCGTCACCGAGCACTCCGCCGCGACACGGGTCGGGATCACATTGGGTGAGCCCGAATCCGGTCAGCTGGGAGTGCGGGACGAGGAACTGCTCGACCGCGCGTTCGGCCCGAACGGGGTTTCCACCTCGGCCGAAGCCGCACCCGTGTCGCTGGCCACGGTGGCCGATGTCCGGCAGGTGGGTGAGCACAATCTCGCCAACGCACTCGCCGCCTGCGCGCTGGCCCGGTCGTGCGGGGTGTCCGCGACCGCCTGTGCCGAAGGGCTCCGCGAGTTCGCTCCCGGAAAGCATCGTTCCGTCGTGGTCGCCCGGTCGGGGGGAATTGTCTACGTCGACGATTCCAAGGCGACGAACCCACACGCCGCATCGGCCGCGCTCGGTGCGCATCGGGACGTGGTATGGATCGCGGGTGGACTCCTGAAGGGAGCCGAGGTCGACGAGCTGGTCCGGCAGCACGCCCACCGGTTGCGTGCGGCGGTGCTGATCGGTACTGATCAGGAGTCGATAGCCGAGGCGCTGCGCAGACACGCCCCGGACGTGCCGGTGGTCGGTATCCCCCCGCAACGGGAAGCCGCCATGTCGGAGGCCGTGCGGTCGGCCAACGACTACGCGACGTCGGGAACCGCCGTCGTGCTGGCACCGGCCGCGGCGTCCATGGACATGTACACCGACTACGCCCATCGTGGGCGGGAATTCGCGGCAGCGGTACGTGCCGTGCGGGCGGAACCGGGGACGGAACCGGCCGAACATCCCAGGGGGTGAGGCAGCTGTGGCAGCCCGGAACACGAGCGGGACTCGTGGACGAGGCACGCAGGGGGTCGCGGACGGTCTGCGCGGGATCAGTTCCGCGCTGACTTCCTGGTTGACCAGACCGCTGGCCTCGTTCCACCTGTTACTCGCGGCGTTCGGGCTGCTGACGGCTTTCGGAATGGTGATGGTGCTGTCGGCCTCCAGCGTGGAGTCCTTCAGCCAGCAGGGGTCCTCCTACAGCGTCTTCCTGAAGCACCTGCTGCACTGCCTCGCCGGGGCGGTCTGCTGTTACGTGGCCATGCGAATGCCGGTCTGGATGCTGCGACGGTTCAGCCACGTGTTCCTGTTGGTGTGCCTGGTGCTGCTGTCCCTGGTGCTGACCAGGTTGGGCTTCGAGAACAACGGTGCGCAGAGCTGGTTCCGACTGGGGCCGGTCTCGTTCCAACCGGTGGAGCCCGCCAAGATCGCGCTCGCGCTCTGGGGGGCTCACGTGCTCGTCACCAAACGGGCTCTGCTCGGCCAGTACCGCCATCTGCTGGTGCCGGTGCTCCCCGCGGCGCTGTTGATGTTCGCCCTGGTGATGATGCAGCCCGATTTCGGCTCCACGGTGACGCTCGGCATCGTGCTGCTGGCGCTGCTGTGGTTCGCGGGTGCACCGCTGCGGCTGTTCAGCGCGCTGGTGCTCGGTGCCGTCACCGGCATGCTTGCCCTGATTTTCCTCTTCCGCTACCAGATAACCCGGGTGACCTCGTTCTTCGACTCCGGCAGCGGCAACGACGACAAGAGTTTTCAGGCGACCCAGGCGCTGTTGGCGCTTGCCGACGGCGGCATGTTCGGTGAGGGAATCGGACGCGGGTGGTCCAAGTGGCAGTACCTGCCCGAAGCGGACAACGACTTCATCTTCGCCGTGCTGGGCGAGGAACTGGGGTTCGTGGGGTGCGCCTCCGTGCTGCTGTTGTTCGGTACCGTCGCCTACGTGGGGATGCGGATCGCCGCTCGCAACACCGATCCGTGGATCAAGCTGGTCTCCGCCACGCTCACCATGTGGTTGGTGGGGCAGGCCGCGATCAACATCGGTTACGTGGTGGGACTGCTGCCGGTCACCGGACTGCCGCTACCGTTGATCTCCTCGGGGGGAAGCTCGGTGGTGACCACCATGGTCGTTTTCGGGTTGCTGGCCAACTTCGCCAGACACGAGCCCGAGGCCATCTCGGCGCTGCGCTCGCTCGGCCCGGGCAAGATCGGCAAGCTGCTCAGGTTGCCCACTCCCTCGCCCTATCGGCCTCCCGCCTCGCGACGTCCCGCCGGGGCGGCCAATCCGCGCAGACCCCAGCCCGCCAAGCCGTCCGGTAAGAAGAACCGTTCCGAAGGCCCGAGTTCCGGAAAACGGCGGGCGCCGAGCGGACAACGACGTTCCGGATCCCCACGATGAGCCGGAAACCGCCGGAACGAACGGTTCCCACCGACGGGCGCCGGGAGCTGCTCGAGGGGCATGACAAGCTCACGTGAAACGGATCCGGTGCCGTGAGTCACCGGACCGCCACCACCGATCACCCCGAATCGCCACCCGGCCCAGCGGTGCGCGATCCAGAAACCAAGGAGGACTTCGTTGAACACGCAGCAACCGGGTGACCCCAGCGGTCGAGGTGGAGCACCGTCTCCCGCGGGGGAGACCGGCGCCGGTTCGCCGCGACGTCGGGGCCCCACGGTCGTCGTGGCGGGTGGTGGCACAGCAGGCCACATCGAGCCCGCGATGGCGTTGGCCGACGCGGTCCGCAGGCTGCGTCCGGACGCCAGTGTGGTGGCTCTCGGTACGGAACGCGGACTGGAGACCGACATCGTGCCCGCACGCGGCTACCCGTTGGAACTGGTTCCACCGGTGCCGATGCCGCGCAAGGCCAGTCCCGAGCTGCTCAGGATGCCCTCGAAGGTCCGCGATTCGGTACGCCGTACCCGCGAGGTGCTGGAACGAGTGGGCGCCGACGTGGTCGTCGGTTTCGGCGGCTATGTCTCCCTCTCCGCCTATCTGGGAGCCCGTGGCCGAGTTCCGATCGTCGTTCACGAGGCGAACGCGCGAGCCGGGCTGTCCAACAAGGTGGGAGCCCGCTTCGCCAGGGAAGTGCTGGCGGCCGTGCCGGACAGTGGCTTACCCGGTGCGCGCACCATCGGAATACCACTGCGCGAGTCGATAACCACTTTGGACCGTGCCTCGCTGCGCGCCCAGGCCCGCGCGCACTACGGGCTGCGTCCCGACGCGCCGACCGTCCTGGTCTTCGGTGGTTCGCAGGGTGCTCAGACACTCAACACCGCGTTCTCGGGGGCCTCCGACGAGTTGGGCAGGGCCGGTATCGGTGTGCTGCACGCACACGGGCCCAAGAACACGGTGGCGGTGCGGGAGCTTCCCGGAGCGCCGCCCTACGTGCCGGTGCCCTACCTGGAGCGGATGGATCTGGCGTACGCGGCGGCCGATCTGGTGGTGTGCCGCTCGGGTGCGATGACGGTGGCCGAGGTGTCCGCGGTGGGGCTCCCCGCCGTGTTCGTGCCGCTACCGCACGGCAACGGTGAGCAGGCCCTCAACGCGCAACCCGTGGTCACCGCTGGGGGCGCGAAACTGATTTCCGACGCGGAACTGACACCGCAGCGTGTCATCGATGAGATACTGCCGTTGGCAGGTGATTCCGAAGGGCTGGCACGAATGAACCGCGCGACGCTGAGTACTGGGCATCGCGAAGCGGACCGGGTGCTGGCCGAGACCACGCTGGAGGTGGCCGGGGCGTGAACGACGATGAGGATGGCAGGCAGTCGCGGGAGACACTTTCGGAGGGTTCTCCCGCCACCACCGACGATCTGCTGTCCCGGGTGCATCTGATCGGCATCGGCGGGGCGGGGATGAGTGGTATCGCCCGCATCCTGCTGGCCCGGGGGAGGAAGGTGTCGGGCTCGGATGCCCGCGATTCGAGAACCGTGCTCGCGCTGCGTACCCAGGGGGCCGCCGTCGCGATCGGACACGACAGTCCGAACCTGGACCAACTCGAATCGGGGCCGAGCGCCGTGGTGATCTCCACGGCCATCGAGGCCGAGAACCCGGAGCTGGCCGAGGCACGTCGCCGAGGTGTCCCGGTGCTCGGCCGTGCCGAGGCACTGGCCGCGCTGATGCGGGATCACCGGGTGGCATGTGTGACCGGGACGCACGGCAAGACCTCCACCACCTCCATGCTCACGGTGGCGCTGCAGCACTGCAGACTCGACCCGTCGTTCGCCATCGGCGGTGATCTCAACGACTCCGGGGCGAACGCGCACCACGGCGAGGGCGGGCTGTTCGTCGCGGAGGCGGACGAGAGCGACGGTTCCTTCCTGGTGTTCTCCCCCTCGGTGGCGGTGGTCACCAACGTGGAGCCGGACCATCTCGACCACCACGGAACCACCGAGGCCTACGTCGAGGTGTTCGAGAAGTTCGTGGAGCGGATCGAGCCGGGCGGGGTGCTCATCGCCGGAACCGACGATCCGGGCGCCGCCGCGCTGGCCGACCGAGCCGAACGCGCGGGGGTGCGAGTACGCCGTTACGGCACTGCCGTGGAAGGGGCGGACGACGCCCGCATCGTCTCCTACGCACCGCGGCACGGTGGTGGTTCGACGGAACTGCTCCTGGGCGGAAGCGGTGCCGTGGAACTGTACGTGTCGGTCCCCGGGGAGCACATGGCGGCGAACGCGGTCGCCGCGCTGCTGGCGGGGATCGAACTCGGGGCCGACACCGGCGAGTTGCTGGACGGCCTGGCCGCGTTCGGCGGGGTTCGGCGTCGTTTCGAGTTCAAGGGGAGAGCCGACGGTGTGCGGGTTTACGACGACTACGCGCACCATCCCACCGAGGTCCGGGCCCAGCTGCGCGCCGCTCGTACCGAAGTGGATTCCGGCAGGATCGTCGTCGCCTTTCAACCGCACCTGTTCTCCCGTACCGCCGCGTTCGCCGACGAGTTCGGTGCGGCGCTGGCCGAGGCCGACGAAGTGGTGGTGCTCGACGTGTACGGCGCCCGTGAGCAGCCGCAGCCGGGGGTTTCCGGCCGACTGATCGCCGATGCGGTGCCGTTGCCCCCCGAACGGGTGCACTACGAGCCCTCGATCACCGAGGTAGCGCCCCTGACGGCGGAATTGGCACGTCCCGGTGACATCGTGCTGACCATGGGTGCGGGCGACGTCACCATGCTGGGACCGGAGATTCTGACCGAGATCGACAGTCGTGACGGTGCCGCCGACCCGGTGCCGCCGGAGAACTGAGGCCGCCGACCGGCACACCCGGTCCCCGGGTCGAACGGGCCCGGGGACCGGCGGTTCGCACGTTCATGGGAGGTGCGTCCCCCGGAACGGGAACAGCCTGTCGCCGGGAGCCCGCGAGAGGTTCCGTCCAGCGAGAGCGCGAGAGAACCGATTCAACAGCGTTCCACCGGATCCCCGGCATCTCATCTCGCCCGATCGACCGACGTGTGCGGGCCGCTCCCCGAGCACGCGAGCGAGTTCTGCTATGGATTCCGAACGAAAAGCACCACCGGACGGAGATCGTGGGGTCGTCATGGCGGATTCCGGAACGACACGGACGCGTCAGCGCGGTCGCGCCACCTCGAGAGATCGGCGAGGCAGTGGATCCGGTACCGAGTCCTCCGGTGTGGGAGTTCGGGGATGGGTGACGCTGGGGTCGCTCGCCCTGCTGACCATCGGTGTGGTGGTGGTCTTTTTCACGCCGGTGCTGGGTGTGCGTTCCGTGCGGATCGAGGGAACCCGGGTGCTCGACTCGTCCAGGGTGCGGCAGGTGGCGGCGATCGAGCACGGTACGCCGATGGTTCGAGTGGACCGTTCCGGGGTGCTGCGGCGCGTGAACGGTATTTCCAGGATCGATTCGACCACCGTCCGGTTGTCACTGCCCGCCACGGTGGTCATCGACGTCGAGGAACGGCGACCGGTGATGTACACCGGGGCCTCGGAGGGGTTCCGGCTGGTCGATGACGAGGGGGTCGGTTTCGCCACGGTCACCGAGCGCCCGAGCGATCTGCCCGAGCTCCGGCTCGGCCCGGAACAGCGGACGAAGCGAGTGCGGATGGCGGCTGTGACCGCTGTGACCGCGCTGGACGGAAAGACGCTGGACCAGGTGAGAGCCGTAAGTGTCGAGACCGGGGCGGGAGCCCCGCGGGTGCGTATGTCACTGACGCGGGGACGTGCCGTCGAATGGGGCGGCACGGGTGAGTCCGAACGAAAGGCGGCTATTCTGCCCGTGCTGCTCGGCCGACCCGGTGAGGTATACGACGTGACCAGTCCGGAGCTGCCCACCGTTTCTTGAACCGAGCTCCGGCGCGTTCGGTGACTCGGTAGCCCGCCGTCTCCGGTCCTGGCCCGGATTTTCCGGTGGGGCTTTCGTTTCCCGGCGGGTGCACCGCGTTTCGTGCTGCGAGCCGTCCGGGGCGCCAGGGGTGAGGCCGCCGGACTCGTCGTCTTCGCCCCGAAGGTTTCAACGGGTCCCGAGGTAGAGGTGGTACTCCGTGCGCAGTGAGCCCAGCGTGACCGGAATCGGGTGCCGCCGTACCGTGTCGAAGACTTCCCGCATGGTCGTTTCCAGCTCCTCGGAGTGAGCCGCGGACCAGATCGCCACCACGCCGCCCGCCGCGAGTCCGCTGTGGCAGTTGGCCAGGAAGTCCTGTTCGTACACCGTCTCGTTGGCGTCGTGCACGAGATAACCGGGGCCGTTGTCCACATCGAGCAGTATCAGTTCCAGGGAACCACTCGTGCGTTCGGCCAGGACCGCGGTGACGTCCGAGGCGCACAGGTGTATCCGCTCATCCGAACGATCGTCGGCCAGCTCGGGAACCAGGCCGCTCCGGTACCAGTCTATGACCGCCGGTTCCAGTTCCGCGACGGTAACCTCGCGCACGAACGGGTCGGCCAGTACCTCGTGCAGGGTGTACCCGAGCCCGAGTCCGCCGACCAGCACTCGCGCTCCGTGCCGGGACTCCTCGGTTCCCGAGGCGGGCAACGACTCCAGCGCCGTTCGCGCCAGCAGGCGCTCGCTCTCGGTGTGGGCGGTGTCCATCACGAACACCCCGTTGACCCGTAGTTCGAGCGTGCCGTCAGCGCGCCGCAGCAGTACGACCTCGCCCCGGGGCGACTCCACCGTGGCCACTCGTTCGACGGACACTCGTTCCACGCCTCTCGTCGGGTGCCTCGGCTCCGCGTTGCTTCGCGCTCGGTGCGGATCGGCGGTCGTGCGAGCATTCGACCCTGTTGGCCCGCCCCGCTTTTCCTCACCCGGCCGCACACAATATCGTTGACGAGGTCCACCGTCCGAAGGTCCGTGTGAGTCCCGGATCAGCCGTCATGGACACCACGACTCGCGGATTCGTTCGCGGTACGGTGTGGACCGTGATCGTGACAAGCCGACGGGTCGGGTGTACTCGAGGTTTCGTGGTGTGGGGCGCGGAGCTTTCCGGGCGTCGTGCGGGTGTCCGTGGTCACGGCCGGTGAGTCGATGACACACGTGCGGCGGTAATCGGCGTGGCTGCTGGACTCCTGCCGTCCACGGTGCATAACGTCCGATCACTGCGGGTTGACGACGAGTCGGCCACGTAGTCACACACCACACCGGACGCCGGACGGCGTCCACGACCGAGACCTGTCACGGTCCACCCACAGCGAGCGCTTCAGCCACGACCAGGAAGGCGGATGACGATGACGCCCCCGCACAACTACCTAGCGGTGATTAAAGTCGTCGGCATCGGTGGCGGCGGTGTAAACGCCGTGAATCGGATGATCGAGGTCGGGCTCAAGGGTGTCGAGTTCATCGCGGTGAACACCGACGCGCAGGCCCTCCTGATGTCGGATGCCGACGTCAAGCTCGACATCGGCCGTGAGCTGACGCGCGGTTTGGGAGCGGGAGCCGCTCCCGATGTCGGTTACCAGGCCGCCGATGACCACAAGGACGAGATCGAGGAGGTGCTCAAGGGCGCCGACATGGTCTTCGTCACCGCGGGCGAGGGAGGTGGCACCGGTACCGGTGGTGCTCCGGTGATCGCCTCGGTGGCCCGCAAGTTGGGGGCGTTGACCATCGGTGTCGTCACCCGTCCCTTCTCGTTCGAGGGCAAGCGCAGAGCCAACCAGGCCGAGCAGGGCATAAAGGATCTGCGTGACGAGTGCGACACCCTGATCGTCATTCCGAACGATCGGTTGTTGCAGCTCGGCGACATCGGCGTGAGCCTGATGGACGCCTTCCGCTCGGCGGACGAGGTGCTGCTCTCCGGTGTGCAGGGGATCACCGACCTGATCACCACACCGGGGCTGATCAACCTCGACTTCGCCGACGTCAAGAGCGTCATGTCCGGGGCGGGGAGTGCCCTGATGGGTATCGGCTCCGCACGGGGTGAGGGCAGAGCGGTGGAGGCGGCGCAGAAGGCGATCAACTCACCGTTGCTGGAAGCCAGTATGGAAGGCGCGCACGGTGTGCTGCTCGCCATAGCGGGTGGTTCGGATCTCGGACTGTTCGAGATCAACGAATCGGCTTCGTTGGTGCAGGAGTCCGCCCATCCCGAGGCCAACATCATCTTCGGTACGGTCATCGACGACTCACTGGGCGACGAGGTGCGGGTCACCGTGATCGCGGCCGGTTTCGACGCCGGGGCACCGACGCACAAGAAACTGGACCCCGACAAGGTCGGTTCCACCGAGGAGGGCGATCCGGAGGCACCTGTGACAGCGGGCCAGGTGGTCGAGGGGCAGGCCGAGCCCGCCAACCGTGAGACTCCGGCCGCCCCGGAGAGCGTGCCCACCGCATCGGCGCCCCACTCGACCGGTCAGCCCGAGGGGAACACCGGCACCACACCGATCAGGCACTACGACCCGTCGTCCCAACAGACCGAGGCGGAGAGCACGACCCCCCCGGCCGCGGGCTCGTCCCAGGAGGCGGTCTCCCCCGAGCAGGGGAGGACTCCGAACCACGAAACCGGGGAACAGCGTCAGCCACAGCAGGGACTCGGCGGCGCTGTCGGTACGGACGGCTCGACCATCGGTGGTGAGCAGCAGTCCGGCACTGTGCCTGCCAGGCCCGCTGGCGGCTATCCGGGCTCCGGGAGCGGGTTCGGCGGTTCGTTGCTGGGACGCTCCAGGAACCAGAACGACGACGACAACGACGACGAGGTGGATATTCCGCCGTTCATGCGTAGGTGACACGACCCGTTCGCCCGTTCGGGGAGTGCGGGACAATGCACGGTGTCGGTGTCGTCGAACCGGACGCGCCGTGGCATGTTCGCAAGCACTCGCGGGAGGGCGCATCGTGCGGATCCGTCGTGTTGTCACGACTCGTGAAGGTGGTTATTCGAAACCGCCGTTCGACTCGTTCAACCTGGGGGGACGTGTCGGCGACGATCCGGAGCACCTGGCCGCGAACCGGGGAAAGCTCGCCGCCGGCATCGGGATAGCCGAACAACGTTTCGTCTGGATGGAACAGATCCACGGCAGAACCGCGGCCGTGGTGGACGGTCCACGTGCGGAACCCGTGGAGGGAGCCGACGCGTTGATCACCGCCGTTCCGCGGCTGCCGCTGGTCGTGCTGACGGCCGACTGCGTACCCGTCCTGCTCGGTGATCCGATCAGCGGTGTCGTTGCCGCGGTGCACGCCGGGCGCGTGGGAGCACGTGTCGGTGTGCTCGTCAGCGCGCTGCGACGGATGGTCGAGGCCGGAGCACGGATCGATCGGGTCGAGGCACTGCTCGGCCCCGCCGCGTGCGGTGGGTGCTACGAGGTCCCCGCCGAGATGCGTGACGAGGTGGAACGGCAGTTGCCCGGCAGCGCCACGAAGACGCGTGGCGGCACTCCCGCACTGGACCTGCGAGCCGGCCTGTGGGAGCAGCTCGCCGCCGCCGGCATCGCGCGGGTCGGACAGGACCCGCGCTGCACGCTGGAGAGCCCGGAACTGTTCAGCCACCGGCGTGATTCGGGAAGCACGGGAAGGATCGCCGCGGTGGTCTGGTCCGAGCCGGAGGAGCGGCAGTGAGCGACGAGATGGCCGAACACGCCCGCAAGGCCGGGATAGCCGAGTCGCTGGCCAAGGTCAGGGAACGCATCGAGCGGGCTTGCGTGAACGCGGGAAGATCCTCCGGGGAAGTCGGGTTGTCCGCGGTGACCAAGACGTTTCCGGCCTCGGACGCGGCACTGCTGGCTGACCTCGGTGTGACCGATCTCGCCGAGAACCGGGACCAGGAGGCCGCGCCGAAGGTCCGCGAGTTCCACCGGTTGCGCCCGCACTCCCGCGTGCGTTGGCATATGGTCGGTCAGCTGCAACGCAACAAGGCGCGATCGGTGGTGCGTTGGGCCGACGTGGTGGAGTCGGTGGACAGCCGACGTCTGGTCGAGGCGTTGCAACGTGCCGTGGGCGGTGCTCTCGAATCGGGTGAGCGTTCCGAGCCGTTGGACGCACTACTTCAGGTCAACCTGGAGCAGCGTACGGATCGGGGTGGTTGCACACCGGAAGAGGTCCCTGAGCTGGCGGAGATGATTACACGAATGTGTGAGATTCGACTCTGCGGCGTTATGGCTGTCGCCCCGCTGAACGAGGATCCGGATGTGGCGTTTGCCACCCTTTCGGGAATTTCCGAGCGGCTTCGGCGGGACTTCTCCGAAGCTCGGGAGGTGTCGGCAGGAATGAGTGGTGATCTGGAGAGTGCGATAGCCCACGGTTCGACCCGAGTGCGTGTCGGAACGGCGTTGCTCGGGGGGCGCCCGTTAGTCTCGCCGTGACCCGCCAAGCGGATCGAAGGCCTGCCGTCGCTGTACTTTTCGCGGAGGAAGGGGCTTGCCGATGAGTAAGCTACACAAGCTTAAGGCGTACTTCGGCATGGTCCCGGCCGAAGAAGTCGACGAGTACGACGAAGCGCCCGACGGATACGCTCCGGACTACGACGAGTACGACTCGTCGGAGGACAGGACGCTCGCTTCGCGCCGATACCTCGGCACACGCGGTGGCGGCCAGGACGATGATCAAGAGGACGACCATGACAGTGAGCCACGCTCCCGCGTCACGCGTACTCGGAGGCAGTGGGGAGCCGAGAGTCCGGTGCGCGGTTCGTTGGCGGTGGATCCCAACCTGGAACAGACTCCACGGTTGCGCGCGGTGACCGACACGGGTAGCCACTACAGTTTGAGCAAGATCACAACCTTGCATCCGCGCAGTTACAGTGAGGCGCGGACCATCGGGGAGCAGTACCGTGACGGCACACCGGTGATCATGAACCTGACCGAGATGGACGAGGCCGACGCCAAGCGGCTGGTGGACTTCGCCGCTGGTCTGGCCTTCGCGATGCGTGGTTCCATCGAGAAGGTGACCAGCCGTGTGTTCCTGCTCTCACCCCCCAACGTCGACGTGGCGGCCGAGGACAAACGCCGCCTCGCCGAGGGGGCCTTTTTCAATTACGGGTGAGTGGTGGCAGAGTTGAGTTGTGGAACCGGCCCTGATCGTTCTTTACTATCTGCTGTTCTTTTTCTGGCTGCTGCTCATAGCGCGTATCGTGGTGGAGCTCGTTCGTGCGTTCGCCCGCGACTGGAGACCCGGTGGCGGGGTTGCGATCGCACTGGAGACCATCTACACAGTGACCGATCCACCCGTACGCTTGCTGCGTCGGGTGATCCCGACGGTCCGAATCGGCAACGTCGGGCTGGACTTGTCCATTATGGTGCTGCTGCTGGTCGTGTACATCTTGATGCGACTGGTTCAACCCGGGTAACGGGGAACCCGGTGACTCGCAGCCGAGGAGTGCGTGAGGTGATCTTGTGGGTTTGACCCCCGCCGACGTCCATAACGTGGCGTTCAGCAAACCTCCCATCGGAAAACGGGGTTACAACGAGGACGAGGTGGATGCCTTCCTCGATCTCGTCGAAGCCGAGCTCGCGCGGCTCGTGGAGGAGAACGGGGACTTGCGGAACCAGGTCGAGCAGCTGGAGTCCCAGCTGCAGTCGGCCCAGTCCGATCTCGACGAGGCGCGGAGTCAGCCCGCCCCGGCCGATTCGGGCGCCGCCGCTGGTCCGTCGAGCTCCGCGGCCGCTTCCGAGGAGCCCCGCAGACTGCAACCCGTCCCCCCGCCCACAGCCGCTTCCGAGCAGACCTCGCCGGGCGGCGACCAGCACGTGCAGGCCGCCAAGGTGCTCGGCCTGGCGCAGGAGATGGCCGACCGGCTGACCGGTGAGGCAAAGACCGAGTCCGACGGGATGCTCTCCGAGGCGCGTACCAAGTCCGAACAGTTGCTCTCGGACGCACGGACCAAGGCCGACAGCATGGTCAACGACGCGCGCAGCCGAGCCGAAACGATGCTCAACGACGCGCGCAGCCGAGCCGAGACCCTGGAACGCCAGGCGCGTGAGAAGGCCGCGGGCCTGGAGCGGGACGCGCAGCACAAGCACGCCGAAGTGATGGGCAACATCACGCAGGAGAAGAACGCGCTCGAGAAGAAGATCGAAACACTACGCACCTTCGAGCGGGAGTACCGCTCCCGGCTGCAGACCTACCTGGAATCGCAGCTACGTGAACTGCAGGATCGCGGTTCGGCCGCTCCGGCGGAGAACTCCAACAACAGCAGGTCGAACTCCTCGGGGCAGCAGAGTGGCAGCTACAACTTCGGGGCACGTGCCGCGGAAGCGGGCTGAGGTTTTCGGAGCGGGTGGCGCGTTTCGACGTGTCACCCGGCTCGTTGACCCGGGACGTACGGTCCTCGGATCCAGCTGAAAGCGTGAGTGCTCGTGCTGTTGACAGTGCTGCTTCTCCTCCTGGTGGCCGCGGGTGTCCTGGTGTTCGCGGTGGCCGCGGGCTCGGCCCAGTGGGCCTGGCTCTCGGTGCTGCTGTGCGCGGTGGCCGCCGTCCTGCTGTTCTGGTCCCGTGCCCGTGACAGGAAACGGGGCGTCTCCGCTCCCCGGCATTCGGCACACGCCGTCGCGGACGGCGCCGCATCCGATCCGGTAGCCGAATCAGAAGCCCTCCCGGACGGGATCGGTACGACGGCCGGGGACGACGCGGTTGTCCCGCCCACGGAAGCCGTCGAGCCGGATCCGGACACCGAGCCGTCCGAGCAGCGAACCGACGCCGCTGACGTGCTGTTGGTGTGCGAGTCGGACGCCGAGGTGCTCGTGATCGACGAGCGACCTCGCTACCATCTCGACACTTGCTCGTGGGTCGGTGAACGAGCCACCATGCCGCTGCCCGTGGGGGAGGCGCGTGAGCTCGGCTTCACCCCCTGTGCGGTCTGCTGCCCCGACACATCGGTGGCCCGACTGGAACGGTCGAGCGCCTGAAGCCGGTGGCACGTCGTGGCCCGCACCGTGCTCGGGAGGCAGTCGCGTGCCGGCGCTCCGGTGGCCCGTCGAAACGCTTCCGAAAACCGGTAAGCGGGTGCGCATCGCGCCCTGCGATGATCGACTGGCATGCAACCGCTATGCTGGACCCAACGGCGTTGATCCGGCCATCACCGGGGAGCCTCCGGAAGAACGGATGCGAGCACGTGGTGTTCGTTTCTCAGTAGAACCGGACGGGCAGGCCCGTAACAGCCGTGAACGAGAGGTCACGTGCCGTCTTCCGGCCACGTGGCAAGCGGGGTGGTACCGCGGTACGCGAGCGTGCGTTGTCCCGCAGCGAGCTCGCAGTGTCGTCCCTGCCCGAGCATCACCGTCCGATGCTCGTGCGGCTTAACCACACGACACACTCGCGAGGAGCGCATCCGCGATGGCTTATCCGAAGGTACCGTTCAACGGCGCGAGTTCCGAGAGTCCCGAAGCCGCGCGCTCCACCGACGCGGTGGCCGCGCAGCCGTCCTTTCCCACGATCGAGCACGAGGTTCTGGACTTCTGGACACGGGACGACACCTTCCGCGCCAGCGTCGCCAACCGTGGATCCGGGCACAACGGTTCGAACGAGTTCGTGTTCTACGACGGACCGCCGTTCGCGAACGGTCTGCCGCACTACGGGCACCTGCTCACCGGGTATGCCAAGGACGTGGTGCCGCGGTACAAGACCATGCGCGGCTACCGTGTCGAGCGCAGGTTCGGTTGGGACTGCCACGGTCTGCCCGCCGAGGTCGAGGCCGAGAAGCAGCTCGGCATCAGCGCCAAGTCCGAGATCGAGTCGATGGGTGTCGCCGAGTTCAACGAGGCCTGTCGTAGCTCGGTGCTGAACTACACCGACGAATGGCAGGACTACGTCACTCGGCAGGCGCGTTGGGTGGACTTCTCCAACGACTACAAGACGCTGGATCTCGACTACATGGAAAGCGTCATGTGGGCCTTCAGGACCCTCTGGGACAAGGGGTTGGTCTACAGCGGTTTCCGGGTGCTCTGGTACTGCTGGCGCTGCGAGACCCCGCTGTCCAACACCGAGACGCGCATGGACGACGTCTACCGGCAGCGGCAGGACCCCGCGGTCACCGTCGGGATGCGGCTGGACGCGCCGGGGGCCGTCTTCGACGGTGCGCTGGCCCTGGTTTGGACCACCACCCCCTGGACGCTGCCCTCCAACCTCGCCGCGGCGGTGCATCCCGAGATCGAGTACGTGCTGGTGCGGCCCGCCGACGGCGAGCACTCCTACGTCCTGGCCGCCGACCGGCTGGATGCCTACACCAGGGAGCTCGGCGAGGACGCTGCCGAGCACGTCGTCGCCCGATTCAGCGGTAGTGAGCTGCTGGGTACCCGGTACGAGCCGCCGTTCGACTTCTTCACGGGCAGGCAGAACGCGCACCGCGTCCTGGCCGCCGACTACGTCACCACCGACGACGGCACCGGGCTGGTGCACATCGCCCCCGCCTTCGGTGAGGAGGACAAGGCGGTCACCGATGCGGCCGGGATCGAGCCCGTGGTGCCGGTCGACGAGCACGGCAGGTTCACCTCGGAGGTCCCGCCCTACGAGGGGCAGCAGGTCTTCGAGGCGAACAAGGCGATCATCAGGGATCTCAAAGCCGCGGGATCGTTGCTGCGTCACGAGACCTACGACCACCCCTATCCGCACTGCTGGCGCTGTGACAACGCGCTGATCCAGCGTGCGGTGTCCTCCTGGTTCGTCGAGGTCACCCGGTTCCGCGACCGGATGGTGGAGCTCAACCAGCGGATCGACTGGGTGCCCGAGCACATCAGGGACGGCCAGTTCGGCAAGTGGCTGGAGAACGCGCGGGACTGGAACATCTCCCGCAACCGCTACTGGGGCTCCCCGATCCCGGTGTGGGTCTCCGACGACCCGGAGTACCCCCGTACGGACGTGTACGGCTCGCTCGACGAGCTGGAGGCCGACTTCGGTGTGCGTCCCACCGATCTCCACCGTCCGAACATCGACCTGCTGACCCGTCCGAACCCGGACGACCCCACCGGCGGGGCCACCATGCGTCGGGTTCCGGACGTGCTGGACTGCTGGTTCGAGTCGGGGGCCATGCCCTTCGCGCAGGTGCACTACCCGTTCGAGAACGCGGAGTGGTTCGAGCACCACTACCCGGGCGACTTCATCGTGGAGTACAGCGGGCAGACCCGCGGCTGGTTCTACACCCTGCACGTGCTCGCCACCGCGCTGTTCGACAGGCCCGCGTTCGCACACGTGCTCGCGCACGGGATCGTGCTCGGTCACGACGGGCTCAAGATGTCCAAGTCCAAGCGCAACTACCCGGACGTGCGCGAGGTCTTCGAGCGTGACGGGTCCGACGCGATGCGCTGGTTCCTGATGTCCAGCCCGATCCTGCGCGGTGGGGATCTCGTCGTCACCGAGAAGGGAATCCGGGACGCGGTCCGGCAGGCGGTGCTGCCGCTGTGGAACTCCTGGTACTTCCTCGCGCTCTACGCCAACGCGGAGAACGTCGAGGGGGCCTGGCGCACCGACAGCGGGCACGTGCTCGACCGCTACGTGCTCGCCAAGACGCGCGAGCTCGTCGACAACACCCGGGAGGCGATGGACGCGTTCGACCTCTCCGGCGCCTGCGCGGCGGTCCGGGACTTCCTGGAGGTGCTGACCAACTGGTACGTCCGGCGGTCGCGTGACCGTTTCTGGGCGGGCGACCGGGACGCCATCGACACGTTGCACACAGTTCTCGAGATCACCTGCCGAGTGGTCGCACCGCTGTTGCCGTTGACCGCCGAGGCGGTCTGGCGCGGACTGACCGGCGGGCGTTCGGTTCACCTGGCGGACTGGCCGGAGGCCGAGGAACTTCCCGCTGACACCGAGCTGGTATCCGCCATGGACAGCGTTCGTCAGGTGTGCTCGGCCGCGCTCGGGTTGCGCAAGTCGAACAAACTTCGTGTCCGGTTGCCGTTGCGCCGGTTGGTCGTGGCGTTGCCGCGCTCGGAGTCACTGCTCCCGTTCGTCGAGCTCGTGCGGGACGAGGTCAATGTCAAGAATGTCGAGCTGACCTCCGATGTAGCCGCGCACGGCCACTTCGAGGTCTCGGTCAACGCCCGGGTGGCGGGACCGCGACTCGGTGGCGATGTGCAGAAGGCGATCAAAGCGGTCAAATCCGGTGAGTGGACCCGTACCTCGCAGGGCGGTGTGCTGGCTGCCGGGATCGAACTCCACCCGGAGGAGTTCTCCGAACACCTGGTCTCGACCGACCCCGGTGCGGCCACCGCGCTGCCGAGCGGTGACGGACTGGTGGTGCTGGACACCGAGGTGACGACCCAGCTCGCCACCGAGGGATTGGCCCGGGACGTCGTCAGGGTGGTGCAGCAGGCCAGGCGTGAGGCCGGGTTGGTCGTGTCGGACCGGATCGTGGCAACGATCGCCGCCCCCGAGCCGGTACGTGCGGCCGTGGCGGAACACCGCTCGTTCGTCGCCGGTGAGACGTTGGCCGACGAGATCGAGTCCGTCGAGACGGCGGGTGACGGGGCGCTGGTCGGTACTGTCGGCGACGCCGACACCGAGATCGCGGTTTCGGTGGTCAAGTCCTGACCGAACGCGCCGTTCCGATCGTGCGGGGCCGAGTGGCGGGACCTTTCCGAAGGCCCCGCCACTCGGCGACTCGGCGGGATTCGCCGATCAGACCTCGTGCTCGGAGCGATCGGCCGACCACTCGGTGTGGAAAACCCCCTCGCGATCGGTCCGACGGTAGGTGTGCGCTCCGAAGTAGTCCCGCTGGCCCTGGATCAGCGCGGCGGGCAACCGCTGGGCCCGAACGGTGTCGTAGTAGGCCAACGCCGTCGAGATCCCGGGGACCGGCACTCCGGCCGCCGTGGCGGTGGCGACCACACGGCGCCACGAGTCCTGGGCCTCGCCGAGCGCCTCGCGGAAGTCGTCGTCGGCGAGCAGACCGGCCGGTTCGTAGGTCTGGTCGTAGGCCGCTCGGATGCGGTCCAGGAATTCCGCCCTGATGATGCAGCCGCCCCGCCAGATCGTGGCGATGGCGCCGAGGTCGATGTTCCACTCGTAGGTCTCGCTGCCCGCCCGGATCTGGTCGAAGCCCTGGGCGTAGGCGATGATCTTGGAGGCGTACAGGGCGCGTTCCACATCGGCGACGAATCGCTCGGGATCGTCGACCACGGGTTCCGCCGAGGGGCCGGGGAGCCCGGCCGCGTCCGCTCGTAGCCGCGGCTGTCCGGAGATCGAGCGCGCGAACACCGCTTCGGCTATCCCGGTCACCGGGCTGGCCAGTTCCAGGGCGTTCTGTACGGTCCAGCGGCCGGTGCCCTTCTGCTCGGCCTGGTCCAGCACCACGTCGACGAACGGCCGGGAGGTGCGGTTGTCCACGTGACCGAGCACCTCGGCGGTGATCTCGATCAGGTAGGAGTTCAACCGGCCGGTGTTGAACCGGCGGAACGTTTCGGCGATCTCGGCGGGTTCCCGACCCAGAATCTTGCGCAGCAGGTCGTAGGTCTCCGCGATTAGCTGCATGTCGGCGTACTCGATGCCGTTGTGCACCATTTTGACGAAGTGACCCGCCCCGTCCGCCCCCACGTGGGTGACGCACGGCGTACCGTCCACGTTGGCGGCGATCGAGCGCAGGATGGGCTCCAGCTCACGGTAGGCGTCGGTCGAGCCTCCCGGCATGATGCTGGGACCGTGCAGCGCCCCCTCCTCACCACCGGACACGCCTGCCCCGACGAAGTGCACTCCCCGGTCGATCAGTGCCGCTTCCCGACGTCGGGTGTCGGTGAAGTTGGCGTTCCCGGCGTCGACGAGGACGTCTCCCGAGTCCAGCATCGGCACGAGCTCGTCGATCACCGCGTCGGTGGGAGCGCCGGCCTTGACCATGATCACCAGGCGACGGGGGCGTTCCAATGTGTCGACGAGTTCCCGCAGCGACCCGGTGGCCAGGAAATTTCCCTCGTCTCCGAACCGGCTGATCAACTCGTCGGTGCGTTCCCGATGACGGTTGTGCACGGCTACCCGATGCCCGTTGCGGGCGAGATTGCGGGCCAGGTTCCTGCCCATGACGGCCAGGCCCGTGACCCCGATGTTCGCCTTGTCGCTCATCCGCGCTCCGATCCGATGTCCCGATCCGCGACGCGAACCGGGGTGTCCGCTCGGGCAACATCCTCAGTTGGTCCCGTGTTCCAAGGGCATGACTAGCGCACAGCCGCGGTTTTCGCAGCGTGGTGTTCGCCGCGAACCATCGCTTCGCGGTCGGGTACCAAAGCACACCGCTGTCCCGGCCTGGCTGCATCCCGTCCCGTCCGGTCAGGGACAATGGGGGAGTGAGCGATGAGCACCACACGACCGACCCCTCCGGTTCCGCACGTTCGGCGCCCGGCTCGGCCGCCGAACGTCGTGGTCCGCCGCGCCCCCGATTGTTGGTGCTGCTGTTCGGGATCGCCGTGGTCCTGATCGGGGCGGACGCGATCACCAAGTCATTGGCGGTGGCCGAGCTGGAGGACCGAGAGCCGGTCAAGCTGTTCGGCGGGGCCCTGTACTTGGTGCTCTTCCGCAATCCGGGAGCCGCGTTCAACATCGGCACCGGTCTGACCTGGCTGCTGGCGCTGCTGGCGATCGTGGTGATCGGCGGCATAGTCTGGTTCGCCCCGAAGCTCCGTTCCACCGGTTGGGCGGTGGGTATCGGCCTGGTGCTGGGAGGTGCCTGCGGCAATCTCGTCGACCGGATATTCCGGGAGCCCGCGCCGCTGCGCGGTCACGTGATCGACTTCCTGTCCGTGTTCGCCCCGGACGGAAGCGTCTGGCCGGTGTTCAACCTGGCCGACTCCGGCATCGTGTGTGGTGGAGTGCTGATCGTACTGCTGGCACTGCTGGGTTACGACTACGACGGAACCGTGCATCGGCGGGGGGCGGAACGGACCACCACCGGCGACAGCGGTGATCACCCTGCCGAGGGCGAGCGAGGCGAGGCCGCGGACGATCGCTCTACCGAACGGGGTAGGGCTTCGCCGGGCTCGGCCGAGGAACAGCGACGTGACGACGATGAGGGAAGCTCGTGAGCGAGTTGCGCACACTGCCCGTGCCCGACGGGCTCGACGGTATGCGGGTGGACTCCGGGCTGGCCAAGCTGCTGGGTGTGTCGCGCAACACCGTCGTGGCGCTGACCACGTCCGGAGACGTCGAGTTGGACGGCGCGCCCGCCGGTAAGTCGGACCGGCTGCTGGCCGGTTCGTGGCTCGAGGTGCGGCTTCCCGGCGAGGAAACGCCTCCCGAGATCGTCGCGGTTCCCGTGGAGGGGCTGACGATCGTGCACGAGGACGACGACATCGTGGTGGTCAACAAGCCCATAGGAGTGGCGGTTCACCCCAGCCCCGGCTGGGAGGGGCCGACCGTGCTCGGCGGGCTGGCCGCGGCGGGAGTCAATCTCGCCGTCTCCGGCCCCCCGGAACGGCAGGGAGTGGTACACCGCCTCGACGCGGGCACCACGGGAGTCATGGCGCTGGCGAAGTCGGAACGTGCCTACTCCGCGTTGAAGCGTGCGTTCAAGGAGCGCACGGTGGACAAGCACTACCACGCTCTGGTGCAGGGGCACCCCGATCCGAGTCGAGGCACGATCGACGCGCCCATAGATCGCCACCCCAGGGTCGATCACAAGTTCGCCGTGGTCACCGACGGTAAGCCCAGCGTCACCCACTACGAGACGGTGGAGGCGTTCCGGGCGGCCTCGCTGGTGGACGTGAAGCTCGAGACCGGTCGCACCCACCAGATAAGGGTGCACTTCTCGGCAGTGCGCCATCCCTGCGTCGGTGATCTGACCTACGGCGCCGATCCGACGCTCGCACGGCGGCTCGGCCTCACCAGACAGTGGTTGCACGCGTACTCGCTGTCCTTCGAGCACCCAGGTTACGGCGATCGGGTGACTTTCGACAGCGATTACCCGGCGGATCTGAGTGAAGCGTTGGAGCAACTGCGGGAACAGGACCACTGAGCCACTCCAGGGGCCACGCCGTACTGTCGGCGGTCCCGAGCCGGTGCGGAAGGTTCGTCATCCGCCGCTCAGAGGTCGCTGATGTCCCAGACCAGCGAGTGCGGTCCCGGATCAGCGTGCGGTGACCACTCGACGCTGCGCAGTTCGGTTTCCTCCGGCAACACGAACACGCTGTGCCCGCCACCCGTTTCCCCGGGCGAGACGCCGGAGCTGTGCGGTGGACGGGAGGAGAGCGCCACCGAGGACCTGGACACGGTCGAGCCGTCCCGAGCCACCAGCAGCAGGTGCTGGTCCGGTGGCGAGTCGAACACGGTGGTGCCGCGGTTGGTCAGCTCGATGTGCACCACGATCGCCCGCTGCCCCTCCTCCAGGGTGTGCCCAGCGGCGCTAAACAGGAAGTCGGCGGGATCGACCACCTCGACCAGCAGTACCTCCACCGGTTCACCGTTGGGGCCGACCGTGTCCAGCTTGCTCCCGACCTTGCCCGCTCTGGGGACGGCGGGTGGTCGCGGTGTCGGACCACCCGCGGCGTCCTGCTCGCTTCGGGGCCACGCCGCGGAGCCGGGAGGCCCCCACGTGTTGGGGGTCGCGGGTGGTTGTTGTGCCGGTGTCGTGGGGTAGGGCTGCTGTGGTCCCTGCGGCGGCTGCTGTTGCGGCGGTGGTGGTCCCTGGCCGGGTGAGCGCGGTGGCTGCGGAGCCATCGGCGGATACGGGCCGTGCGGTTGCTGAGGGCCGCTCATGCCGCCGTGGACCGCGTAGCCCCCGCTGTGCGGTCCCGAGTGCTGCGGAGGTGGTGGTGCGCCCGCCCCGGAGGGGGGTGTCTGGTAACCGCCGCCGGGTTGGCTCTGCGGCTGGACTCCGACGGACGCGAGCGCGTTGCGGATCCCGTTCGGGTCGCACTCCACACCGACCACCAGCGGCAAGCCGGTGGTGGACAGCGTGGCCAGCCTCGCGGCCACCTCACGCACGTCCATGTTCAGGTAGGCGGCGAGTTCGTGAACCGCGGCGCGACCCGTCTCGGCGACGGCGCTGAGCAGACGGACGTCCACGGGATCTGGTGCAGCCACGTCTTGTCACGCTACCCGCTCCGGTGAGCGTCGTGTTTCGTGGTGTCGATCCGTTCCCGGGATGCCGTTGGACCGATTCCCCGGCGTTCCCGCGCGCCCGTGGGCCGCTCGCGAACACGCCGGGGACGGTCCGATGTCGGCCGAACGGACTCGATCAGGGTTGGAGGCTCGGTACCGGTGGATATCTCGGCTGCCGAGACCGACCCCGGCAGCAGTCCTCCGTTCGTGCCGCGGCTCAACGCGTCCGAGGTGGACCGGAGCATGGTCAACGAGCTCAAGCGCACGCTGCGTGCCCACTCCGGTGAGGTGCCGGTGCAGGTCAAGTTGCAGGGCAATCGCGGCGAGACCAGACTCGCTCTTTCCAGTGAGTTCTTCGTCAACACCGACAACGGCTTGCAGGGTGAGCTCAAGGGGCTGTTGGGAGCCGGTTGTTTCGAGTCCCTGACCTGATTGGGTGGCCCCATCGGGGCGCGAAAGTCCTCGTGGTCCTCGTTTCGTACGGGAAAGCCGAATCGTCCGATTCGGGAGAGCTCGCCCGTGCGATTCCAGCGGGTTGATTACTTCGTGCTGGTGAAAATGGTTCGGGCAATCCGTTGATCGTAGTGACAGCTCCGCCATTAACGGTGTTAACTGTGGGCGGACCGGTGTCTACCGCGAAGGGCTGTCATGACTTCGTCCCAGCAGTGTCCACATGACTCCGTATCGGTGCTCGACGACGAGTTCCTGCAGGACCCCCACGTGCATTACGCGTGGATGCGGGAATCCGACCCCACCAGGAGAGTGGTCACCGTGACCGGGCTGCCGGTATGGCTGGTGACCCGCTACGCCGATGCCAAAGCCGCGCTGACCGACCCCAGGCTCAGCAAGGACTACCGTGGTATTGGGCGGATAACGGAGCGCGAGGTCGAGCGGGGCGCCCAGCGGGCCGACATCTCGGAATCCGTCCAGGCCCACATGCTCAACATGGATCCGCCCGATCACACGCGACTGCGCAAGCTGGTGGTCAAGGCGTTCACCGCCCGTCGTGTCGAGGCGTTGCGCCCGAGGATAGAGCAGATAACCGGCGAACTGCTCGACGAGATGGCGGCGACGGAGCACGCCGGTGACGCCGGTATCGACCTGCTGGACGAGTTCGCCTTCCCCCTGCCCATCCGCGTGATCTGCGAACTGCTGGGAATCCCCGAGGACCGCAGGGACGATTTTCGCGAGTGGTCCAACACCGTGGTTTCCGGACAGGATCCACAAGCCGCGGAGCAGGCCGCCGCCGCCATGGCGGAGTACCTGTTCGAACTGGTCGCGGAGAAACGTCGGAACCCGATGGACGACCTGCTCACGGCGCTGATCGAAGCCAGTGATGACGCGGATCGGCTCAGTGGCGCGGAGCTGATCGCCATGGTGTTCCTGCTGCTGGTCGCCGGACACGAGACCACGGTCAACCTCATCGGCAACGGTGTACTGGCGTTGCTCCGTGATCCGGAGCAGTATCGGCTGCTGCGCGACGAACCGGAACGGGCCGCGTCGGTGGTCGAGGAGACGTTGCGGTTCGACGGTCCCGTGAATCTGGCGACCTTCCGGTATACCACGGAACCGGTGACGGTCGGAGATGTGGAGATCCCAGCGGAAGAGCTGGTGCTGGTCGCACTGGGATCGGCCAACCGGGACTCGGAGAAGTTCGACACGCCGGATCGGTTCGACCAGGGCCGAGCCACCAACGGCCACCTGGCTTTCGGGCACGGTATCCATTTCTGCGTCGGAGCCCCGTTGGCACGTCTGGAGGGTCAGATCGCGCTTCGGCGGCTCACCGAGCGTTTTCCCGCCATGAAGCTGGCCCTGTCGGAGGAACAGCTGTCCTACCGTCCCAGCACGTTGATGCGTGGCCTGGAACAGTTGCCCGTCCGGCTTTCCTGATCGGAGTTTTCCGGCAGGGTCGTCGGGTCGCTCTGCCAACCGGACGGCCTCCGTCGTCGCTTACGGTCGCGGGGCAGAGTCCGTTCTGGCCGGAAGGCCGACCGCGGCGTTTCGGCCAGAACGGGTAGCCCGGTTCGTCACCGCACTACGACCACGGTGTACGGACCGACTTCCCGCGTGGTGAACTCCGGTCCCCGGAACAGTGCCGCGTCGAACAGCACCCGGTAGTTCAGCACGTTCGGCTGGGCGGGGAAAACATCGCGTTTCAGCGTCAGCGAGAGCTTCCTGACGGGCTGGTTCGAACCCTCGGCCGTGTCATCGCCGCTGCTCGGGCCTCCGGCCTCCCCGCGATGCCGGAGCACGAACACGTCCGGAGCGCGGAACGGACTGTCGCGCAGCAGTTCCGCCAGCTCGGCGCTGTCCGTGGCGTCGGCCCAGCGTTCTATCACCGCCGCGCGTTTTCCGTACTCACCCAGCGGATTGGCGTAGTGCGGTGTTTCCTGCTGGAACATCCAGTACGGTTCGAACGAGCTCAGCTTGTAGTTCGTGCTCAGCACGACGTTCCGCTGTGGATTTCGCCCGGTCATCCCGGATATGGTCGAGATGAGTTCGTCCAACCAGGAGTTGGGTTCGTCCGGGTTCCGCGCGCCGAAGGCGTTGTGGCCGGTGGGGTAGTAGTCCTCGTACGCCTCCCGCACGCGGGACTCCAATCCGGTGTTGAGCTGGTACTGCGTCACCGAGAGCGAGCCGGTCACGGCCAGCACCACCGACAGCGCGGTCAACCGCGGTAGATACCTCCCGGGAACTCGTCCCCGCAGCCTGTGGAGCAGCTCGACCAGTCCGATCACGCCAGCCACGACCAGGACGCACTCCAGGATCACGCGGAGGCGGAACGCCAGCAGCGTGGTCTCGGCGACCAGCGCGAGCGTGGACAACCCGAACCACACGTAAACGGTGACCGTCACCGTCAGCAACGCCGCCGCGAGCGGACTGTTCGTCGCGCGAAGTATCAACCACATCACGCCGCACAGGGACAGCACTCCGAACGGGGAGAACTCGGCGAACGGCAACGGCAGGTAGGCGCTTCCCGCCGGTAGGTAGTGCTGTGCCGCGCTGCTCTCGGAAAACCCACCCGCGAGCAGGAACGGAGCCCACACCACCAGAGCCAACAGGCCGCTGACCACTCCGATGGGGATCAGCCGTAGGAACAGTTCCCATGCCGTGCGCCCGACCGCAGCGCCGCGCGCGACGCGTGTCGCACCGATGACGACGGCCATGACCACGGTCACCAGCACCGCGAATCCGAAGTTCAGCGTGTAGGTCATCGCCGCGAAGCCCACGAAGATTCCCACACCGAGCGACACGCCGCGCGGTGTGCGCTCCCGCGTGGACAGGGCGTACCAGGTCAGCACAGCCATCGGAGCCAGCAGGGCGGCGGAGGGCCAAGCGTAGGGTTCCATCACGCCGTGCCGCATACCGGCCAGCATCGTCACCAGCGCGGCCAGCAGTGCCTGTTCACGAGGTAGTACCAGGCTCCACAGCGTGAAGGCCACCACCACGACCACGGCCAGCCACGTCAGCGCGTAGGGTTTGTAGGCGGCCCACCCCTCCCAGCCGATCAGGTTCGCGAATCGTCCGCCGAGCCAGAACCAGCCCCAGGGGTAGTAGGGGACGATGTCCGCGTAGTTCATGTCCGCGGGGACCAGGTTCTCCGCCATCCGGTTCAGGTACTGCAACCGGAACCCGTTGTCCACCGAGGAGCCCCCGTAGTAGAACCGGGTGCGTTGCAGCGGCGTGGCCAGCAGCAGCGTGGTCAGCGCGGTCAGGGTGGTCCAGACACCGATGAGGCGCAGCCCGCCGTTCCCGATCCGCTTTCCGAGAGCCGGCGGCACCAGGAGCAGCAGCAGAAGTAAAGTGGAGCCGAGAACGGCCAGGGCCTCGGGGGCGTTGCCGGGTTCGGAGATTCCGGGCTGAACGATGAGGAATTGCAGCAATGGACTGAGTACGATCGCGATTCCCGTGCCCAGCGAAAGTTCGAGAACCGTTCGACCGCCGGAAAGTCTCGGCATCGAGTCCGGGTGGCTCCGCTTCGTGTTGTCCGTTCCGAGCGAGCTGGAACTCGGCAAGGTGCCACTCCAGGTCCTGAGAATTCGATGATGGACGTTACGCAGAATAACGACAGTTGAACGGCTGTGCTCTCGTGACCCCGGACAGTAGTTGTTCGTGGCCGATTCGCCGTTTCGTTCGGAGGAGGCTCGGTGTCGGAACAACCGGTCGAAGGGCCGGAGGAGAAGTACACGACCGACCGCGATTCGACCGCGTGGTGGCAGCTACGGACACGACCGCCGCGCCCCGCGGTGGTGTTCGGCGCGGATCTGTTGCCCGCACTGAGCGTGCTGTCCTTGGTGACCTTGCTGGGATTCCCGCTCGGTTGGATCTGGTCTCGCCTGGCACCGCCGCAGGAAAGCACCATGACACGACAGGGTGAGTTGGTTCCGGTACTGGTCGAGAGCTACCACAGGTTCGACGGGGTGGCGGTTTTCCTGCTGCTGAGTTCCGCCTGTGGAGTGCTCGTCGCCGCGGTCGCCTGGCAGCTGCGTGGTCGCAGGGGACCCGTGCTGCTCGTGGCGATGGTGCTGGGGTCGTTGCTGTCGACCTGGCTGGGAATGCGGCTCGGCACCTCGTTCGCCGCCGGGATGTACCCGGTGCCGGACACCTTGCGCCCCGGGGATCTGGTGGCCGTGGCACCGCGGTTGGACACGCTGGTCGGTTTGCTGGGGCAACCACTGACCGTCGCCTTGACCTACGGGCTCGTCGCCTCGTGGAACGGGTTGGACGATCTCGGCAGGCGACGGGGTTGATCGGGACAACACACGCCCGTTTTCCGATGTCCGTGCTCGGGCGAAGCCGGGGTGTTCCGGGGCGGAGCCGTCGCCGGCCGCCCTGTCAGCCCGGTAGCGGTCGCGGCGTCAGTCCGGTAGCAGTCGCAGCGAACGCAGTGCGCGTTCCATAGTGTCCGGTGTCTCGGCGCCCTCGAACTCCTGGTCCGCCATGCCCACCAGAATCGCGGTGCCCTGCTGGTACGTCAGGGCCATCACCCCGATGTAGGCGGACTCGGTGATGCACGTTTCCGTGGTCGCCGGAACGATCTCCGCGCTGACGAAAGTGGCTGTCAGCTTTCCGCCGTCGAGCGTCACCTGCCGTGGTTCCCGCTGCTTCAGCTGTGGTCGCACCCCGTCGCTGGTGGTCCAGAGCATGTTCCCGAGCTTTTCGACGGTCCCCTCGCCGGCTTGGGCGCTGTCGGTCAGCTTCGAGGAGGTCAGTCCGATCAGGGCGCGGAACGACTGCGGTGCGCGGTCGCAGAAGCCCTCCATGTACAGCGAGTACCCGCTCAGCGTGATCGTTCCGGTCGAGGAGTTTCCCAACCTGTTGACCGCACCGGGATGCGTGGTCCAGTCGCCGGGAACGTCGTACGCCACACCGGTCTCCCGGACCGGAACGGACTGCCAACCGGGAATCGCCGCGGTTACGGACTGCCGCGAGTCGGCCGTGGCGCTCGTGGAGCCCGCCGCGACGGATCCGTTCCCTCCGTCGTCGTCACCGAGTTTGACCAGTACCAGTGTGGTGATGATGATGACCACACTGGCTATCGCGGTCGAGACCACGGCGATGGTCGGGCCGCGGCTCCGCCCGGGCGGAGCCGCCGATTCCCCCTGGGGTGGGGCCCATGACGGCGTGCCGTACCGGTTCGACGCCGCCTGCGGCGGTGCGAACGAGGCGCCGTGTGGCGAGTGCCCGTACGGGGGTTGCTCGGCGGCGTGAGGCCCGTCCCCGGGAACGGGTTGTCCGGTCAGCGGATCGTAGTAGCGGTGTGCTCCGCCGTCCGGTCCCGTCCAGCTGTTGGACCCGCCAGGTAACGACATGGTTCGTGATCCTAGCGAGTACCGCGCATCGCGTGTCGGGTCCTCGCGTGATCGCGTCGGAAATCAGTTGGTTCCCGCGTGTTCGGCGAATTCGGACAGCTGGGCGGGAACGGCGCGCAGCCTCCGCACGAACTCGGTCTCCCGGTTGATCAACGAGCGGATCTCGCGCATCCGTGCCACCGGGTCGGTCTCGGCGAGCAGCTCCTGCCGGTCGTCCGGCGCGAGAACGCAGTTCTCCGCCAGCGCGTAGGACAGTTCGGCGAAATCCGTGCTCTCGTCGGGGTTGTTGGTGCCCTCCACCCGGAGCCCGGTCGCCACGTAGCGCTCCTGGGCGGCTCGGGCCGACGCCGACAGCCTGTCCCTGAGCTGTTCGGAGTCCTGCCGCGGAGTGCTGTCCGGCAACCACTCCACGCGGGCCATCAGATAGGGGGCCGCCTCGGTGTCCAGTTGCAACAGTCGAAAGCGGTCCCGGCCTGTGGTGGTGATGTCGTAGCGCCCCTCGGGGAGTTGTTGCACCTCGTCGAGGTGCGCGGAGCACCCGACCTCGTACATCGCGTCGACGTTGTCCTCGCCGACCTCCCATCCCTGGCGGATGCCGACCACACCGAACCTGCGTCCGGGTACGACTTCGTTGACCAGATCCATCACGAGTTGCCGGTAACGTGCCTCGAAGATGTGCAGCGGTAGCGAACCGCCCGGCAACAGTACGTTACCCAGCGGAAACAACGGAAGCGTTTCAGTCACGTCACCAACCTACTTGTACTTTCGCCGCGCTGACCAGCAGAGCCGCTCCAACGGCGTTCCGGGTCACGCTGGTGGGCGTAGCACCGCGAACCTGTCCGTGATCTGCAGGTCGCGCGAGGTGAACCGGAACAGCGCCGGTGGCCGACCCCCGGACGGGCCCGCCGCCACGGTCTCGCCCGTCGTCTCCAGCGCGCCGCGTCGGGACAGCACGCGTTGCAGGTTCGTGGCCGATACCCGGTACCCCAGGGCGGCCGAGTACAGGTCACGCAGTTCGGAGACGGTGAATTTCGGCGGAGCCAGTGCGAAGCCGATGTTGGTGTAGGACAGTTTGGAGCGCAGGCGTTCCCGACCCGCCAGCAGGATCTCCTCGTGGTCGAACGCCGTTTCCGGTAGTGCTTCGACGGGGTGCCAGGCGGTGTCGTCCGGCAGCTCGGGGTCCGTGTCGCAGGGGATCAGCCCGAGGAACGCGGTGGCCACGATGCGCTTGTCCGGGACTCTGCCGGGGGAACTGAACACCGCCAGCTGCTCTACGTGTGTGAGCTCGCGCACGTCGACCTTTTCGGCGAGTTGTCTGCGGATGGAGGATTCCACCGTTTCGTCGGGGCCGAGTCTGCCGCCCGGAAGTGCCCAACGGTTCGGATGGGGTGGGCGGGCGCGTTGCCACAGCAGTGCCTTCAGGGATCCCTGCCGTACCTGCACGACTCCCGCGAGTACCTCGTGGCCCGTCGTGATGTGGCTCGTATCGCGCTCCCGGGACCCCGGCGGCGTGTTAGTATTGGACACGTTTTCGATCCTAAGACGAAAACCCTGGTCGCGAAATCAGGAGTTCGACAACCCGGTGATCAACCGGGCCCCGCGGGGAAATCGGCGCGGTGGTTCGACCACTCGCGTCGGTGAGGAGGAGGACATGGCCGCGACAGCAGCCACCGCCGGTGGTTACGGCAACCCGACCGGACTCGACACCGCAGATCTGCGGCGCACCGAAGACGGTTACACGGGTATTCCCGGTAACGCGGCGTGGGCGGCCGAGGTCCGTCGGCTGGCCGAGCAGCTGGACGCCGTGCTGCTCGCACACAACTACCAGCTGCCCGAGATCCAGGACGTCGCCGATCACACCGGCGACTCGTTGGCGCTCAGCAGGATCGCCGCCGAGAGCACGGCGAGCACGATCGTCTTCTGCGGCGTGCACTTCATGGCCGAGACCGCCAAGATCCTCAGCCCGGACAAGACAGTGCTGATTCCCGACGAGCGGGCCGGATGCTCGCTGGCGGACTCGATCACCGCCGACGACCTTCGCGCCTGGAAGGCCGACTTCGTGCGAGCGGGCGAACCCGAACCGGTGGTGGTCTCGTACGTCAACACCACGGCCGAGGTCAAGGCCGAAACCGATGTCTGCTGCACGTCCTCGAACGCGGTCGATGTCGTGCGCTCGATTCCGGAGGAACGTCCGGTGCTGTTCTGTCCGGACCAGTTCCTCGGCGCGCACGTGCAGCGGGAGACCGGTAGGCCGAACCTGCACGTCTGGGCGGGTGAGTGCCACGTACACGCCGGAATCAACGGTGCCGAACTCGCCGAGCGGGCCGCTGCCGAGCCGGAGTCGGAACTGTTCATCCACCCGGAGTGCGGTTGCGCCACCTCGGCGCTCTACCTGGCCGGGGACGGGACCGTGGACTCCGAGCGGGTCAGGATCCTGTCGACCGGTGGGATGCTCGACGCGGCGCACCGCACCGGTGCTTCCTCGGTACTGGTCGCCACCGAGGTCGGGATGCTGCACCAGCTGCGCACGGCGGCTCCGGAGGTGGACTTCCGGCCGGTGAACGACCGCGCCTCCTGCAAGTACATGAAGATGATCACCCCTGCCGCGCTGCTGCGCTGCCTGACCGAGCAGGCCGACGAGGTCAGCGTCGATACCGAGACGGCGCGGCGTGCTCGCTCGGCCGTGGAGCGGATGATCAGCATCGGCAGGCCCGGTGGTGGCGAATGACCTGGTACGCGGGTGCTGACCTGCTGGTCGTCGGAACCGGTGTCGCCGGGTTGACCGCCGCGCTGCGCGCCCGTGAGCGCGGGCTGCGCGTGTTGGTGGTCTCCAAGGAGGCCGCCGGTGTCGGCAACACCGAATGGGCCCAGGGCGGTATCGCCGTGGTCAGGTCGGAGGAGTGCGATCCCTCCGACAGCGTGCGACAGCACGTGCGGGACACCCTCGAGGCGGGCGCCGGGCTCTGCTCCACCTCGGCGGTGCGCGCGATACTCGGCGACGGTGCGGCCGCGGTGCGTCGGCTGTGCGCGGCGGGCGCACGGTTCGACGGCGAGGCGTCCGGGGCGCTCTCCCGTACCCGCGAGGGCGGGCACAGCGCGTTCCGCGTGATTCACGCCGGTGGTGACGCGACCGGTGCCGAGGTGCAGCGGGCCCTGGTCGAGGCCGGTACCGAGGTGGGAATCCCGATACTGGAGAACCACTGCGTGGTCGAGCTGTCGCACACCGAGTGGGGAGCGGTCGGTGGTGCGCTCGTGCTCGACCACGCGGGCAGGCCCGGTGTCGTGCAGGCTCCCGCCGTGTTGTTGGCCACCGGTGGGCTCGGTCAGTTGTACCGGGCGACGACCAATCCGGAGGTCGCGACCGGGGACGGCGTGGCGCTCGGCCTGCGCGCCGGGGCCGCGGTCGCGGACCTGGAGTTCGTCCAGTTTCACCCGACCGTGTTGCACACTTCCGCCACCGAGCGCGGGAGTCGTCCGTTGATCACCGAGGCGGTACGGGGCGAAGGAGCCGTGCTGCTGGACTCCCGGGGTGAACCGGTGATGGCGGGCAGGCACCCGATGGGGGATCTGGCTCCCCGCGACGTCGTCGCCGCGGCGATCAACGAGAAACTCGCCGAGACCGGCTCGGAGTCGGTCTACCTCGACGCGACCGGACTCGGCGACGGATTCGTCGCGCGTTTCCCGACCGTGTACACGGCGTGCCGGGACGCCGGGATCGATCCGTTGGTCGAACCCATCCCGGTCACCACGGCCGCGCACTACTCCTGCGGCGGGATCATGTGCGATGTCGACGGCAGAACCGGGGTGACGGGCCTGTACGTCGCGGGCGAGGTCGCTCGTACCGGGCTGCACGGTGCCAACAGGCTCGCCTCCAACAGCCTGCTGGAAGGACTGGTGCTCGGTACCCGTTCCGCCGACGCCGCGCTGCGCGATCTCCGTTCGGGATCCCTGCGCAGGGGTTCGGTGGTCACCGAACGCCCGCCAGCCGCCGCCGTGGTCGAGCGTTCCCGGCTGCAGCGGCTCATGAGCGGATACGCCGGGATCGGGCGGCACGCCGACGGGTTGCGTCGGGCCAAGTCCGGACTGGACGCCGCGGCCGTGGTGCGGCCGTTGCGGAGTCGGTCGGAGGTCGAGGACGCCGCTCTCGGGCTCACGGCCCACGCGCTGCTCGCCGCGGCCGCCGACCGGACCGAATCGCGCGGCTGCCACCGGCGCTACGACCACCCCGACACCGATGACCTGCGGTGGGGGCGCCCCAATCCGTTGCGGCTGGACGTGTCCGGCTGGTTGATCCGTTCCACCCCGGAGGAATCGAGGGAAGTGGCTTGAACCTCTCCGAGGACACCGTCCGAAATCTGCGTACCGCCGGACTGGACCCAGCGGAGAGCTCGGCTCTGGTGCGTGCGGCGCTGGCCGAGGACCTGCGCTACGGCCCGGACGCCACCACGAGGGCCACCGTGCCCGCCGAGGCGGTGGCCACCGCCGCGTTCAACACCCGAGAAGCCGGTGTGGTGGCCGGACTGCCGTTCGTGCTGACCGTGCTGGACGAGACGATCGGCCCGGACGGCTATCAGGTGCTCTCGGCGGTCTCCGACGGTGGGGAGGTCGCCGCGGCCGAGTGCGTGCTCGCGGTTCGCGCGCCGGTGGGTGGTCTGCTCACCGCCGAACGGACGGCGTTGAACCTGCTGTGCCACCTCTCCGGCGTCGCGACGGCCACGGCGGCCTGGGTCGCGGCGGTGCGCGACTCGCACTGCGTGATCCGGGACAGTCGCAAGACCGTGCCCGGAGTCAGACTGCCGCAGAAGTACGCCGTGCGCTGCGGTGGCGGCAGCAACCATCGGCTCGGGCTCGGCGACGCCATGCTCGTCAAGGACAACCACGTGGCAGCCGCCGGTTCCGTGACCGCCGCGCTGCGGGCATGTCGTGAGTACGCGCCCGAACTGGAGCTAGAGGTCGAGGTGTCCGGTCTCGACGAACTCGACGAGGTGCTGCCCGAGAACCCGGCGTTGGTGCTGCTGGACAACTTCACGCCGGGGGACTGCGCCGAAGCGGTCCGACGTGCCGCCGCACGTTCTCCCCGAACCGGGCTGGAGGCCTCCGGGGGACTCACCCTCGACGTCGCACCGGCCTACGCCGCCACCGGGGTGCACTACCTGGCGGTCGGAGCGCTGACTCATTCGGCGGGCGTGCTGGACATCGGGCTGGACATTTGACTTCCTCCCCGCCCTGGGGGGCGGGGATTCCCATCGGGCTCGCGCCCGATGGTTCCTGCTTCGTCGCCGATTGCCGAAGGGAGGACCCTTGCGGACTGATACCGGCTCCACAGGCTTCGCCGGGTTATGGCCCGGCTACCGCTTGACCAGCGGCACGGATGTTCTTCGCGGCGTTGTGGTCCCGGTGGTGCCGGGTGCCGCAGTCGGGGCACGACCATGCCCGAACGGAAAGCTTCAGGTTGCTCAGCAGGTGCCCGCATGCGGAGCACGTTTTGCTGGACGGGTACCACCGGTCCACCACAACCAGTGTCTTGCCCGCGCGGGTGGTTTTGTACTCCAACTGCCTGCGGAACTCGCCCAACGCGGCGTCCAGCACTGCCCGGTTGAGTCCGGCTTTGGCGCCCACGTTGCGGCCCGTAGATTCGACAGTGCCCCGCGCCGAACTGGTCATGCCCGCGACGTTGAGGTCTTCGATCGCGATGACATCGGCACGGCGCACGAGGTTCGTGGTGGTGCGGTGCAGAAAGTCCTGCCGCGCGTGGCGGACCTTGCGGTGCGCGCGCGCCACCTTGCGCTTGGCCTTACGACGGTTGTTCGAGCCACGCTGTTTGCGGGCCATCTGTCGTTGGTAGCGGGCGAGGGTGCGTTCCTTGCGGTCCAGATGCTTGGGGTTGGCGATGGTCTCGCCGGTGGACAGCGTCGCGAAGTCCTTCACGCCGAGGTCGATGCCGAGGGCCTCGCCCGTGGGCGCGGCGGGTTCGGGGTCGTCGGTGTCGACGGCGAACGTCACGTACCAGCGCCCGTCCGGTTCGCGGGAGACCACCACCATCGTGGGGTCGATCGTGTCCGGGTCGATGTCGGGCCAGGACCACACGAACTCAAGCGGTGTGGATTGTTTCGCCAACGTCAACGTCCCGTCGCGCATACGGAACGCGCTGCGGGTGTAGTGCGCCGACTGTTTGCCGTTGCGGTTTTTGAACCTCGGGTACTTGGCGCGTCCGGCGAAGAAGTTCGCGAATGCGGTGTGCTGATGCCGCAGGGTCTGTTGCAGCGGCACGCTGGAGACCTCGGACAAAAACCCCAGGTCCTCAGTCTTCTTCCACCGCGACAGGGCGGCGTCGGTCTCGGTGTAGGACGTTTTCGTGCCGTGCGCGTGGTAGGCGCGGTGCCGCTGGTCGAGGGTCTTGTTCCACACGAGGCGTACGCACCCGAACGTGCGACCCAACTGGGCCGCCTGGTCCGAGTCCGGGTAGGCCCGGCACTTGTACGCCGTCCGCATACCGATCATTTTACACAACTAGCGATCATGAGTAAGCATGTGGGTACGTGGTCACCCAACAGCACTCGGGATCGCTTTCCTCTCCAGCCCGAAGACAGGAGCTTCCAACGATTGGAGCCTGGTGAACCGGTTCCGACACACCGGGTTCGATCGGTTCGACGATCGAACCCGGTCCGGCCGGAGCCTTCCGCTCAAGCCGTCCTGAGGAAGGTCAGCATACCGACCACGGCGGCTTCCACCATTCTGGACAGTGTCGGTTCCATCACCGGTGCGAACAGCGGGGAGTGATTGGCGGGCAGGTCGGTGGCCGCGGTTCCGTCCGCCTCGGCCCGTTCCTGCCGCTCGGGATCGTTGCCGCCGATGAACCAGTAGCAGTACGGCACCTCGATGGCATCACCGAGCAGCCCGAAGTCCTCGCTGCCCATGAGCAGTTGGCCCGGCTCGACGTCGCCGCCGTCCCGGAACTCGCGCAGCGAGCTCATGGTGCGATCGGTGACGGTCTCGTCGTTGACCAGGGCGGGGAACGTCGACAGTTCGGTGATCTCCGGTTCCGGGGCGCCGGAGGCCGCCGCCTCGGCACTGATGACGCGCCGCAGCGCTGCGAGCACCCTTTCGCGCTGTGCCTGGTCCAGCGTGCGCACGTTGAGCGTGAACATCGCCGAGTCCGGGATCACGTTCTCCTTCGTGCCACCGGCCATCCTGCCGATGGTGACCACCGCGGAGTCGAGCGGATCCACCTCGCGGGCCGTGATGCTCTGGATCCGGGTGATGGTGTGAGCGACCTGCACGATCGGGTCGACCGCGGTGTGGGGCTGCGAGCCGTGCGAGCCACGTCCGTACGCGGTCACCCGCCAGGAATCGGCGATCGACGTGGAGATGCCCGAGCGGTACCGTATCGAGCCTGCCGCTCCCGGTCCCACGTGCTGCCCGAGCAGCACCTCTGGACGCGGCGCCCGATCCCACAGACCGTCGGCGATCATTCCCGCGGCTCCCGCGGCGGTCTCCTCGCCGGGTTGGAAGATCAGCACCACCGTGCCCGCCCAGCTCTCCCGCGCGTTCGCGAGCAGCGTCGCACTCGTCAGCAGCGCGGCGGTGTGCGTGTCGTGACCGCAGGCGTGCATGACGGCCGTCTCGGTGCCGTCGGGCAGGGTGCCCGTCGCCGTCGAGGCGTAGTCCAGCCCGGTCCGCTCGGCGACCGGCAGCGCGTCGGTGTCGGCCCGGAACGCCACCACCGGCCCCGGCCCGTTCTCCAGCACCCCCACGACACCGGTCGTGGCGGACCGAAACGTCGGGACGCCGAGACGCTCCAGGTGTGACTCGATCAACCGCGCGGTCCCGTGTTCCTGCATCGACAGTTCGGGGGCGGCGTGCAGCGTCCGGTAGAGCCGGTGCAGTTCGGGGCGAAGTTCACCCAGTCCGGCGAGTACCCGCTCGGCACTGTCTCGAGTGCCGGTGGCTGTGTCGTTCACCTGTTCTCCTCGGTTTCTTCGGTGTTGTTCCTGGAGGCCGACCTGTCACGCAGCAGCACCGACAGCACCACGGCCGCCAGCGTGCACACGGCCATGGCGTACACGGAGGTGGACGGGACCAGTGGGACGAGGACGAAGACGCCCATCGCTCCGCAGCACAGCGCGATCGGGATCGTGCGTCGTTGGCCCGCGCTCATCACGGCCTGGATCAACATGGGGCCGAAGATCGCGGGGACCACGTAGCCGAAGACGTCCCGTACCGCTTCGGGGATCACCGACATGATCCAGGTGCCGAGCACTCCGACGAACACCAGCAACGAGACCAGGTGCACCGAAACCGCGCCGACGATGGCCGTCACGGTCGTGATCTCCGCCTTGGCGGTGCCCTGCTTGGCGCCCACGGCGTTCTGCGCGGCCAGCGCGGAGGGAAGGAGCTTATTGGAGACGTTGCCGATCATGAACGCCTGGTACGTGGCGGCCGAGCCGAGCATCGGGTAGTAGGTGATCGGTTCCGCGATCCACAGCACGCCGAACACGGCGGCGATGGCCAACCAGGTCTGGGACACCGTTTCCGCACCCGGCCAGTAACCCAGGCCGAACATCAGGTACAGCGGGCCGCTCAGCGATATCACGAGTCCCGTCAGCAGTGTGGCCTGTCCCCACCGCGACGTGCTCCGATGGAACGTCTCCATCGGACCGGCCGAAAGCCTGGTCGACATGTCCGTGCTCCTTTCCGATGAGCGACTTCGCCAGTGGTGCCTCGCCCCGGTCGAGCGGGCTGTCTCGACCGAGCGGGCTGCCTCGGTCGAGCGACGTCAGATCGCTATTCCGGCACCGACCAGCGCCCCGGCCATCGAGATGCCCAGTGACCACTCCCTGATCCACCGCTTTCCGGTGCGGGACGCGATCAGCTGCAGCACCAGCATCACCACCGCACCGGTGACGAAGGTGATCAGGTGGACACCGGATTTCATCGATTCGTTCAGGCCGAGGTAGCAGAAGGCGGCGATCATCGCCGCTCCCGGAACGATGGCCATCACCGACGGGTTCATCCCGCGGACCTTCCGGTCGGTGCGGCGCAGCAGTGGGGTGAGGACCAGCGCACTGATCATCCATGCCGCCCCGCCCGCGCTCATCGTGAACAGGACCAGTGCGAAAGCGGAATTGTCGTAGCCCGCTCCGCCGAGTTCGACCCCGATCGAGTCGGCGGCCGTCTGGGCGGCCAGTGTCTCGAACATCACCGAGCCGATCAGCCCGACCCGGGTGAGCACCGCCGGGGTGCCGAACGTCGTGAGCAGCCCGATCGCCACGAAAACCACCGCCAGCGACGGACCGAGGGCCGAGACGGCACCCGTGCGGAAGGCGCGGACGAGGGTTTCGCGCGGGATGTCGTTCGCTTTCGCCGCGTTCGACGCGGCACGCAGGTATGCCAGCGACTGCACCGTGATCACGAGGAAGATCCCGAGCACGGCCAGCCACAGCACCGGCGAGTACGCGATGTTCGGAGTACTCATCCGCACACCTTTCGTCAGCCGTCGGTTGGGCCGTCCGGAGGAGCGGAGTTCCGCCGGAGGCACTGCCTGATGGTTCCCGGAAGCATGTAGGAGAGCTCGGACGAGCCCTTGTGATCGCGGGAAATTTCGATTTCACTGCCTCGCGTGCAGGATTCCGCGAACATGGACGAGACGGATCTGGCTTTGGTGCACGCGCTGCAGTTACGGCCCAGAGTCAGCTGGGCACTCCTCGGAAGCGTGCTCGAGGTGGACCCCACCACGCTGGCCCGTCGATGGGACCGGCTGAGCCGACGTGGTCTGGCCTGGTTCAGCTGCTATCCCTCGAGCACGAAGGACTGGACCTGGCACGACTGGGAGGCGGGGGCCTACGTCGAGGTGGAGTGCTTTCCGGGGCACCGACAGGCCGTCACCGAACGACTGGTGCGCAAGTCCTCGGTGTGGAACATCGACGCCACGTCGGGCAGGCGCGATCTGATGCTGACCATGATCGCGTCGAGCATCGTCGCCATCGACACCGAGGTGTCCGAGTCGATCGCACCGATCCCCGGGGTGCGGGCCACTCGCACCCACTTCTTTCGGTCGATCTTCCGGGACGGCTCCAGCTGGCGGTTGAACGCTCTCTCGCCGGAGCAGCAGCGGCGGCTGACCTCGGAGCCCACCGCCGAGCGGGCCACGCGCCCGAGCGGTCAGGATCTCGAAGTGCTCCGGATACTCGGGCCGAACGCGCGACTGTCGGCCTCGACGGTCGCCGAGCGGCTCGGATGTTCGGTGAGCACCGCCGGGCGCCGGATCACCCGGGTGATGGAGTCCGCGTTCGCCGCCGTACGTTGCGAGGTGGCGCACAGCATCGCGGGCTGGCAGGTGGCGGCGACGCTGTGGCTCGACGTGCCGCAACAGGACCTACGCACCGTCGCCGCGGACATAGCGCGACTTCCGGAGATCCGGCTGTGCGTGACGGTCGGCAGCGAGGCGAACCTGGTGGCCCAGATCTGGCTGCACCGGCTGGAGGACCTGGACCGCTTCGAGATGCTGTTGGCCACCAAGTTCTCCGGCACCCGCGTGCTCGATCGCTGGATCACGCCGAGCTTCGCCAAGCGGCTCGGTCACGTCATCGACGTCGACGGTTGCCGGACCGGCTTCGTCCCGCTGTTCGGGGAGCGGGACCAGGAGATCGGGCCGTGACGCCGATCGAGATATAGTCGAGTCACCCGCTTGCTCCGTGGAGCACCGGCCCATTCGCGCGACAACCGCGTCTCAGTACCAGTAGCCGGGCTGCCACCGCACGGATTCGGGGCGTTGTCCGGTGCGGCAGTACTCGGCGATGGCCTCGCGGGCTTGCTCCAAGGGGATCGATGCCGAGGCGGGGAACCACAGGTCGCCTTCGGGGTCGAACAGCAGCGCCGGAGTCTCCTCGGTGGTGCGGGGGTTGTAGGAGTCGACGAGGTCTTGCTGTTCGGGCGTGCCGTTGTGGTAGCTGATCGCGCCCCATCCGAGGTCGGGCCGTGTGCAGACGCGGAGCTTGTGGCGTGGGAACTCGTTGATCGTGCCGTCCGGTGACTGGTGGCAGGGGCGATCCCAGACGTAGACCTCGGCGGGTTGTCGCGGAGGGTCGTGCACGAGTGTCCGTACGAGTTCGTCGATCTCGTTCGCTGTGTGCGCGTACCGGAAAAGATGGTGGAACACCGCGGTGACCACAGTTCCGGTTTCGAGGGTGGTCATGGAGTGGCTTCTCCTCGGATCTCGATCGGTTGCGTTGCGCCGGGCTGCCACACGGCCAGTGTTGATCCGCGAGGCAGGATGGCTCGGATTGCTATGGCGCAGCTCTGGAAGCCGGTGCACATCTCATTGTTGAGGACGACGACGCCGTAGGTCTGTCCCCGTTCTTTCATCCGTTGGGCGTATTTCGTTTCGACGTGGGTGTACACACCGGGTGCACCTTTCGGATTCCCCGAAGGGAACACGGTGGAGTTATGCAGGGTGAGGCGAGCGCGTTCGGATTCGTCGTCGCGTCCGCTGGTTTCGATGAGTTCGGTGCCGTCCTGGTCATAGACGAGTCCGGTGGTTTGTCCGCCGGTGTAGTCGGGCAGCCGCTCGCGGACCTGGTCGATCCAGGTGCGGTCGCGGGCCGTGTCAGTGGGAACGCGTGGAAAGGTCGAGGGGTGGGGCAGGCTCGGCGGCGGCTGATCGCCGTGCACGCCGAGCAGGCCCAGATAGTTCACCAGGTGCTCGCGGGTGTTCTCGGACAGTGCGAGCACGTCGTCGATGAGCTCGCGTGCTCGCTCGAACAAGGCACAGCCGTTCTCCAATTCGGGTGAGGTGCTGCCCTGGCCGATTTCGGCCAGGGTCGGTAGGGCGTATTCCTCGATCCAGGCACGTACTTGGTGCAGTCGCTCGGGCGGCAGTTGTCCGAGCACCCCGCCGAGTGTGTTGCCCACCTCTTCCACATGGGACATACCGCTCCCCTACAGGACGGCGGAGAAAGCACTGACGTGTTCGGTGGCCCGCATAACCGCTTGGACCGCTTCATCCGTCTTCTCGTGGGCGGTGGCGAACAGTTGGTCATCATTCGTGCTGGTCCCGGCCACCTGGTGCAGCAGCCCACGGAGCTCCTCCAGCCTGGTTCGCACGGCCGCAAGCTCACCGGTGGGCGCGGTATCGATGATCTGGTGCAACTGGCCGCGGATTTCTTCGAGCATACGGTTCTCCTATCGATGGGATGTGACGGCCAACTCCTGCCTGGGGTTGGTATTGAGAAGGCGACCCGTTGGGTGGCGGTATAGCTGTCTTGGTCATGTCTCTCCTGGTGGGTACCGCCCGGCCGGGACGGGGGAGGGGAGTAGCCCGGCCGGGCGGCGGACGGCCCGGCACCGGAGGCCGGGGGCTCGGCAGTGCCGGACCGTGGTTCAAAGGCGTCGTAATCCGTTCAGGACGCGACGCATCAGATCGAGTTCCGGGGCCTCCGGGGCGGAGTGCGGTTCCGGGGTATTCTCCGGGCGCCACTCCGGTAGGTAGGGACTACCGGAGTGGCCTTCTTTCGGTGATATCGGAGGCAGCGTGCCGGACCATCGGTAATACCGGGGTGGTCGTGCCACCCGCGATTCCTGAGTCCGAGGTTCGTCCGTCATTTCGGGAGTACCATCTACCGTTCCGATCGAGAGTCCGTGTCGTCGAGTTCTCTCAGGGGTAGGATTTCCGAGCTGTCGATCGCTGCTCGTAAGATGTCGCTTGTGACTGGGGAGTCGCTCGTGAATGGGGGAGAGTCGGCGATAGCCGAATCGAGTATCGGCGTGAAGTAACTTCGAGCGGGAATGTCAGGATTCGGATCGCCCTGGAAGGCGAGGATGTAACCACGGCTCTTTTGACTCAACTGCTTAGAGCTCGTATTTGCGTATGTGCGAGCCCATCCACTCGCACTCGGGGCAGTGCTGCCAGCTCGACGGCGGTGTTCCGGGGGTGAACCAGCCCAGAAACCCGCAGACCGTCTGCGCTGCGTGGCCGTCCCGGTATCCGCTGATGAGCAGGTCCGCCGAGACGTCGTGCCAGATCCGGTCGTCGCTCAGTGACGCCGCGTAGGCGGGGCCGCTCAGGACGATTTCCGATTTCCGCTCCCGATCCGCTGTCTCCGGAAGCCGGGACGGTGTGGTCTCCGCCGGTTCTACCGGTGCGCTTTGCAGGCACAGCTCGCACGGCATCCCGGCGAACGCTTCCGTGCTTTCCAGGTTGCTGTAGTGGGTGATGAAACCGCAGTAGGCTTTCCGTATTCCGTCCGGCCTCGTGCTCTCGTCCGGAGTGAAGATGTGCACCGAGCGCACCGTCGGAGGGTGGTTCTCGTTCAGCCGGGCGAGAATGATGTTCACAGCCCATCCCCTTTCGGGCGAGATTCCGGGTACCTCTCCCACATCCGCCGAGTAGTTCGCCTCGCCCGATTTCGGGCTCGTTTCTTCTCCAGTGGCGGCAGTTCGTAGACCACCACCGCCCACGGCAGCGCGGCCACCAGAGCCGCCAACGCGAGGATTAGTTCTGTTCGCACGGTTACCTTTCACGGACATCGGCGGCGATGTCCACCACGAGCCGGATCGCCGTCACACACGCGGCGATGACTTTCGGGACCGGAAACATCGAACTCACCGTCCATCCGGGAGACCGCGGATCCGCTGCAGGCATTGGCAGTCCCGGCACCTCGTGACCCGCTCAGGTGTGTCGCCGCTCGCGGGTATCCGGTGCTGCCTCCGGCAGAGCGTGTACGTCTCCGAGTAGACCTCGCTGATATCGGGGGCACCGGGATCGTGTGCTCGGTTACGTGCGGCAGTTCGTCCGCTCTCAACCGATGGCTGTGGGAGCAATGCACTCCGTGCCGGAACGGTAGCGGGCGTTGGTTCAAACGTTCCATGCGTGACAAGTTGTCAGAGTTTAGTGAAAATTTTCAATGCCTCATTCGGGTGATCACGTGTATCCCGGTCGCCCTCGTAGTCTGAACGCATGGCGAATACCCCGCGAGCACGTGCTCTAGGTCGTGAACTGCGTAAACGTCGAGAAGCCGCCGGTTTGACGCTGGAAGCGACAGCGGAGAAAGCTCAGTGGTCACTGGCCAAGGTAGGCAGGCTGGAACGTGCTGATCAGGGGATTTCCGAGGGTGATGTAGCCACACTTCTGTTCGCTCTTGGCGTTTCGGGTGAAGATCGTGAGCAACTGCTGAAGTTGACGAGGGAGCTCGATCAACCGGCTTGGTGGGAAGGACAGCGTGGCCTCCCCAACGTGACGAGTGCGCTGATCGATGCCGAGAGCCGGGCAGAACGAATCGTGGATCTATCGACGTTGGTGGTTCCAGGACTACTGCAGACGAGGATGTACAGCGAGGCGCTGTTCCGGGCGTCAGGGATACGGGACGTTTCGTCCGCCGCCTCAGCTCGACAGCTGAGGCAAGGCATTCTCACCCAGGATGACCCAGTTTCATTTACGGCTCTGATTGACGAGTCGGTCCTCCAGCGTCCAGTTGGTAGCCACAGTATCGCAGCTGTTCAGCTACGACACGTCGAACACATGGCGAGTACGTGCGAAAATGTGTCGGTCTATGTGATACCGACATCCGTTGGCGCACACCCCGGTATGGACGGGCCATATGCAGTGCTGCATCTCCCAGCCGCTACTTATGTCCACGCAGAGGCTGGCAATGCCGGGTTTCTCATCGACGACGAGACGGATGTGCGTCCGTTCGTAGATACGATAGATAGGGTGCGTACGTACACACTGTCGAGTGAACCCTCGCTGAAGACAGTGGCCGCGTACGCAGACGAGCACGAACGGAAGGCGAACGAATGATGACCACCACTCCGCACTGGCGAAAGAGTAGCCGCAGCGGCGGCGCAGGTGGTAACTGCGTCGAGGTCGCTCAGAACTTCCCGTCTGCCGCTCTCGTCAGGGACAGCAAACTAGGGGAGACCTCTCCTGTCCTGAGTACGAAGCACGAGACTTTCACCGCGTTCATCGACGCGGTGAAGGCCGATCGGTTCGAGTGAATCCCAGCGAACGGTCCAGCGCTCCCGGGGACCACTTCATGACGAAGGTGGACCGGGGGCGCTGTTTTGGCTCATGTGGCCCGCGACGACGGTGATACCCGCCCTTACTTGTGGCTGACCACGTTGACCACTCGGCCGTTGGGGTCGCGGACGAAGAAGCGGCGCACTCCCCAGTCCTCGTCCCGCAGTGGGTGCACGATCTCCGCACCGTTCTCCACCATCCGCGCGTGGACGGCGTCGACATCGTCGACCTCGACACTCATGTCCGGCACGACCGTGGCGGTCTCGTCGTGGGTCATGAAGGTCACCTGGGCCGTGGGATTGCTGGGCGAGGCCAGCGTCATCACCCAACCGAGGTTCATCACCTCCTCGAACCCCATCAGACCGTAGAATTCCCGGCTCTCGTCCATGGCTTCCGAGCGGATGTCGGGCATGGCGCGGCGGATGGACATCGGCGACTCCTGTTCGAACGAGGAAACACAGCGTCCCCGATTCTCCGCCGAGGGGCGACACCGCACATCGAACGCGGTACGAACCGTCGCGAACACACACGTCCGGAGTAGGGACACCCCAGCACCGGAGTTCCAGTACCGGCGACCCGGGCCGAGAAGGCCCCGCCCCGGTGATCAGAACTTCCGGTTGGCCAGTACCGGAATCTCCTCCCGCGCCTGCTCGGCGCGTTCCGGAGCGATGTCGGTGATCAGCACGTCGGGCTCGGCCTCGAGCTGGTCGTGTATCACCCCGTAGGGGGTGACCACGGTGCTGTAGCCGATACCGGTTGGGGCCTTGGCCGCCGGTTCGCGGCCGATGCTGCGTGGATCGGCCTGTCCGCAGGCCAGCACCCAGGAGGTGGAGTCCAGCGCCCTGGCCCGCGCCAGCAGTTCCCACTGCTCGCGCTTGCCCGTTCCCGCGCCCCAGGAAGCTGCCGTGACCGTCACAGTGGCGCCGCGTTCCGCCAGTGTGGTGAACAGGCCGGGGAAACGAATGTCGTAGCAGGTCGTGAACCCCACGGTGGCGCTGGGCAGCCGCACCGTCAGCGGTTGCTCCCCCTCGGCCACGTTGCGCGACTCGGTGAAGCCGAACGCGTCGTAGAGGTGGATCTTGTCGTAGCGCGCCCGCGTGCCCGGCCCGGTCACCAGCAGCGTGTTGGTCACGCGGCCGTCCTCGGTGGGGGTGAACATACCCGCGGCCACCGTGATGCCCGCGTCCCCCGCGAGCCTGCCGACCTCGCCTGCCCACGGGCCGTCCAGCGGTTCGGCCAGCGGTGCCAGCGGAACCCCGAAGCAGGCCATGGTGGCTTCCGGGAAGATCGCGAGTTCCGCACCGGCCTCGGCGGCACGACGCACTCCTCCCGCCACGAGCTCCAGGTTGGCGTCCGGGTCCGGTGTGGACGCGATCTGGCACAGCGCGACGCGCACTTGGACTCCTCCTGTCGTGGCCGGGCTACACTCGACATTCTCCCATGCGCTCACCGCCGTCGACGAGCGCGCGCCGAGGTAGGCAACGTCTCATCCTGTTGCCATTCTCTTGCAGCAGTTTCTAGGGTTGGCCCGTGCTGAACCGGCGTACACTGATCTCTTCCTCCTTGGCCGCCTTCGCCGTGGCGGGTACTGCCTGCGCGGCGCCCGAGCGAAGCGGGGGCGATCCCCGAACCATGCTGCTGGCCGACGGGTACGAGCCGAGCAGTCTCAACCCACTGCTGGGCTACGCACGAGCCGGGGCGGCCAAGTTCTACGACGGTCTGCTCGCCTTCGACGGCAACGGGCGACTGCACCCGGCGCTGGCGGAGGAACAGCCCACCCCCACGGACGGCGCACGCACCTGGACCGTGCGGCTGCGCCGCGACGTGAGGTTCCACGACGGCGGTCCTTTCCGTGCGCGCGACGTGGTGGCCACCTACCGTGCCGCCGTCGATCCCGCTTACGCGGCCACGATCAGTTCCGGGTTGTCCATGCTCGAGGAAGTCGAAGCCGTGGACGAGCACACCGTGCGGTTCCGGCTCAACATCCCCTACGCGCCCTGGCCCGCCCGTATGGTCATGGGCATCCTGCCCGCGTCCGCGCTGGCCGAAGCCGTGCCACAGGGTGAGTCCCCGATCAATACGCAGCCGGTCGGCACCGGTCCCTACCGGCTCGCCGAGTGGCGGCGCGGCGAGCGAATGGTCTGGCGCGCCCACGAGAACTACTGGGGCGGTACGCCGCGGATCTCCGAGATCACCGTCGTTTTCGCCACCGACGACAACACCAGGGCGCAGCGCGTGCAGGCCGGGGAGTTCGACGGCACCGTCCTGCCCCCACTGCTGGCCGAGCGGGTGGGCAGCGGTTCCTACCGCACCGTGCACCACGACACAGCCGACTACCGGGCCATCACGCTGCCCGCCGACCAGCCCGTCACGGGTGACCCGGCCGTGCGGATGGCGCTCAACCTGGCGGCGAACCGCTCCGAGATGGTGGACAGCCTGCTCGGCGGGCACGGCGAACCCGCTTACACTCCCATCCCGGAGTCCATGGGGCGGTTCCACGAGCCGGAGGCGAAGTTGGAGTTCGACCAGCGTCGCGCTCGCCAACTCCTGGACGAGGCGGGCTGGCGTGCCGGTTCGGACGGGATTCGCACCAAGGAGGGCACGCGGGCGAGCTTCACCGTGATGTACTTCGCCGATGACACCCTTCGCAAGAAGTTCGCCCAGGCGTTCGCCTCGGATGCCGGGAAGGTGGGAGTGCGGGTCGAACTGGCCGGAGTGGACCGCTCCGAAGCCGCCGAACGAATCGGTACCGACGCGATAGTGCTCGGCGGCGGCAGTCCGCTGGATCCGGACCTGCAGATGTACTCCGGTCTGCACTCCTCGATGATCGGTACCGGTACGTACCGGAACCCGGCCAAGTACCGCAACGAGCGGGTGGACTCGGCACTGGACGCCGGCAGGCGCACCGTCGAACCGGCCGAGCGTGCTCGGCACTACAAAGCGGCGCAGCGCGCCTACGTCGCTGATCCCGGCCTGGTCTACCTGGCGTTCATCCAGCACAGCTACGTCGTGCGTACCGGGATGTGGGACGGATACGAACCCGTTGTGGAACCGCACACGCACGGCACCACCTGGGGCCCGTGGTGGAACGTCGAGAAATGGACCCCGAAAGAGTGAACTCACGTGTGTGGACGGTGCGCCGTCGAAGCCGTGCGGGTGCGGTGGCCGGACTCGTCGTCCGCCGGGTCGTGCTCGCCGTGCCGGTACTGCTGCTCGTCTCGCTGGCGGTGTTCCTGCTCGCCGCGGCCTCACCGTTCGACCCGATCCACCAGTACTACGGGGTGCGGATCTTCGACGCCTCGGCCGCGGACGTGGCCAGCGTACGAGAACAGCTCGACCTCGACCGCCCGGTGCTCGCGCGGTTCTGGGACTGGTTGAGCGGAATCCTGTCCGGTGACCTCGGCATGTCCCGCTCGATGCGCGCACCGGTCGCGGACGTGCTGGCGAGGCGCCTGCCGTGGACGCTGCTGCTCGCGTGCTGCGGCCTGGCCCTCGCCGTGGTGTTCTCGCTGGTGATCGGAACTGTGGCCGCTTGGCGGCAGGGTGGCTGGACGGACCGGCTGATCACGGCTGTCGGCCACGCCCTGGAGGGGATTCCGCCCTTCGTGGTGGCGTTGTTGGCCATCGCGCTGTTCTCGCTCGGCCTCGGATGGTTGCCGGTCGCCGGCCTCACCGACGCGGGCAGTTCACTCGGCCCAGCGCAGGTGATCGAGCACCTGGTGCTGCCCGCCGCGGTACTGGGGATATCGCAGAGCCCCTGGCTCGTACTGCACGTACGACAGTCGCTGCTGACAGCGTTCACCGAGGATCACGTCACCGGTGCCCGAGCCAGGGGAGTCCGCGAACGCGTGGTGGTCGCGCGGCACGCCCTGCCCACCGCGCTGCTGCCGTTCGTGACGCTGATCGGCGCCCGGATCCCCGAACTCGTGACCGGCGCTGTGCTGGTGGAGGAGGTCTTCTCCTGGCCGGGAGTGGCCTCCGCCGTCGTCACCGCGGCGAGAGCGGCGGACTATCCGCTGCTGGCGATCCTGACCCTGCTCGCCACGGCCGCCGTGCTGCTCGGTTCCCTCCTGGCCGACGTGGCAGCCGTACTACTCGATCCGAGAGTCTCCGCTGATGGTTGAGCTCGAATCCGACAGCGCCACCGCCGGCCGACCCCGCCCCTGGCGGAGCGCCACTCGTGCTCGTGCCGGGACCGTGCGAGGTGCGGCCGGAGCCGTGCGGGCACGGCTGAGCCTCGTGACGGCGGTGACCGCGCTGGGTGCGCTCGTACTGGCCGCGTTGTCGGTTCCCGCCCTGTCCGCGGCACCCGGCACCGTGGACTACCAGGCCATACGGCTTCCGCCGAGTCCGGCGCATCCGTTCGGCACGGACACCTCGGGACGCGATCTGTTCGTGCGCTCGCTGGCGGGACTGCGGGTGTCACTGCTCGTGGCGGCGGTCAGCACGGTGGTGTCCACAGTGCTCGGTACCGCGGTGGGTGCGCTCTCCGGCGCGTCGGGGGGATGGGTGGATCGCCTGTTGATGCGGGTGGTGGACGCGGTCAACGCTGTACCGCACCTGCTGCTGGGCATCGTGATCGTCGCGCTCTACCAGGGAACGGTGCTCGCGGTGGTACTGTCCATCGGCCTGACCCACTGGGCCACCGTCGCGCGTGTGGTGCGTTCCGAGGTGCTCGGGCTGCGCAACCGGCCCTACGTGGACGCGGCCGTCTCGGCCGGTGCCGGTCGGTGGTGGGTGCTGCGCAACCACCTGCTGCCCGCGATCGTGCCCCAAGCGGCACTGTCCGCGGTGCTGCTCGTGCCGCACGCGGTGTTCCACGAGACCGCGCTGAGCTTCCTCGGGCTGGGACTGCCCCCGCATCTGGCCAGCATCGGCAACATCCTCTCCGACGGCAGGGAGGGGGTCCTGCTCGGTGCCTGGTGGATCGTGGCGTTCCCGGCCGGGCTGCTCGTGGCCACCACGCTGTCGGTGTCCGGGATCGCCGCCGCCTGGCGGGACCGGACGATTCCCACTCGGCGTTCCGAGCTGACGCTGTGAACGCCCCGCGAACCGAGCCGGATGGAGTGATCATCGGTGCAGCAGTCGCCACTGCTCTGGTTGGACGACATGTCGGTGCGTTTCGAACTGGGGCGGAGCCGTGGTTCCGAGACCGTGCACGCCGTCACCGACGCCAGGCTGCGCCTGTTTCCCGGCCAGATACTGGCGCTGGTGGGCGAGTCCGGCTGCGGCAAGTCCGTGCTCGCCTCCGCGCTGCTCGGACTGCTGCCCGCCAACGCGTGGTCGCGTGGTCGTGCCCTGCTGAGTTCCGGAACGGACGAGGACGTCGAGTTGCTCGCGGCACCCGAGAGCGTGCTCGCGCGCGAGGTCAGGGGAAGGCGAGTCGGTCTCGTCCCCCAGTCCGCCGCGACCCACCTCACTCCGGTGCGTACCGCCCGGGCCCAACTGTCCGAGGCCTTCCGTGAGCTGCGCGGCCGTGCCGACCGTGCCGAGGTGGAAGCGCTGGCCCGACGGGTCGGGTTGGATCCGGACGAGCTCGATCACTATCCGCACGAGCTGTCCGGGGGCATGGCGCAGCGTGTCGCGGTGGCCTCGGCGCTGGTGGCCGAACCCCCGGTTGTCATCGCGGACGAGCCCACCACGGGACTGGACCGACCGTTGGTCGAGCGTGTCATGGACCTGCTCGGCGAACTCGCCGATCGCGAAAGAGGAGTGTTGTTGATCACCCATGATCTGGACGCCGCCGCGCGGGTGGCCACCCACGTGGCGGTGATGTACGCCAGCCGGGTGGTGGAGAGCGGGCCCGCGGCCGAAGTGTTCGGGGAGCCCTGGCACCCCTACACGAAACGGCTGCTGGCGGCGCTGCCGGAAGGGGGGTTTCAGCCCGTCCCCGGGCATCCGCCCGCCCTGACCGAGTTGGCCGAGCTCGAACGCGAGTGGGGCTGCGTGTTCTGCCTGCGTTGCCCCGAAACACCCGGGGTGGCGCCGTGTAACGGCGAGCCGCGGCTCGTCGAGCACGGGCGCAGGTCCGTCGCGGCGCATCCGCCGTGCTGAGCGCCAGGGGAGTGGTCGCGGGCTACGCCCGCGGCCGTGCCGTACTCGACGGAGTGGACGTGACCGTTCCCCGGGGGACGGTTCGCGGTCTCGCCGGACCGAGCGGTTGCGGCAAATCCACGCTGGCCAGAGTGCTGGCACTGCTGCAGCGTCCGTGGTCGGGCACTGTCGAGCTGGACGGCCGCGAGATCCGGGGCGCGCGCTACTCGGTTCCCCGGCAGTCGCGCACCTCGGTGGGGATCGTTTTCCAGCAGCCCCGCCCCGCCGTGGACCCGCGTATGACGCTGCGCGAAATCGTCTCGGAGCCACTGCGCGTCCGCGGTGCGCGGCAACCCCGAGCCCGCGTGGACGAGCTCGCCGAGACGACCGGTCTCGACGCGGAACTGCTCGGCAGGATGCCGCACGAGGTCAGCGACGGCCAGCTGCAGCGTGCCTGCCTGGCACGTGCGATGGCCCCGCGTCCTCATTACCTGATCTGCGACGAGATGACCGGGATGCTGGACGCCTCCACCACGGCCGCGCTCGTCCGCGTCGTGACCGGACGGGTGGCCGAGGAGGGAACCGGTGTGCTGGCCATCAGCCACGACGAGTCGCTGCTGCGCGCCTGGGCCGGTGACGACGTCATCCGGTGGTAGGGCGGGGGAGTGTGGCAGGGTGAGGTGGTTGTCCGGTGCACGGTCGCCGCGTGTCGTGGTGGCCGTAGGCGCTCGATTGGTTGTGGAGAGCACTGATGAGTGAACAGACCACGTTCATGCAATGGCGTGAACGAGCCAAAACCGAGATCCGTGACGAACACCCGCAGCTGCGCTGGCTGCTGATCACAGCCGGAGTGGTCGTGGTGCTCGGGATCGTGCTGGGGGCCGCGGTGCTGCTGCTCCTCTGACCGCTCGAGGTGGGGCGGTGTGTGCGAGACGCACCGCCCCACCCGTGGTTCGGTCAGGCGCCCGCTTCGTTCAGCAGCATCGCCACCGCTTCGTCGTTGCGAGCGGTTTCCCGCTCGATGACCTCGTCCGGCGGGTAGAAGCCGTCGATTCCCCCGCTGTTCGGATACATCTCGAACGTGAACGAGAGTATGCCGTGCTCGGCCCACATCCAGTCGTTCATGCTGCCGTCGGTGACGTAGAGGTCACTCGACTGCATCGGCGTGTACCCGTTGCTGCGGGCCATCGCGTTGCCCAGCTCGGCGAACCTGCGGTACTGCTCCCGTGTCATGCCCGGTGCGGTGTCCGCGGTGGTGTAGCCGTACGGCCACAGCACCAGTTCCGAGAAGCTGTGGAAATCGATGTGCGCGGTTATCCGTTGCCGTCCTCCCGCCTCGCGTGATTCGACGAAATCCCTTATCGCGGCGGTTTCCGGTGCGGAGAAGGGCGCCGGACCACGGTAGGTCGGTTGACTCGGGTTCCCGCTGGACCCGCCGCAGCAGCCCCACTTGTAGCCCCAGTTGCGGTTCAGGTCCACCGGCTCGCTCTCCCGGTTGCGGCGCCAGCCCCGGTAGCCGTTGCCCGACACGTCGTAGGTCGAGCCGTCCGGGTTGACCATCGGGATGATCCAGATCTCCCGGTTGTCGACCGCGTTCGTGATGTCGGGATCGGAGCCGTGGTTGTCGGTGTAGCGCCGCAGGATGTGCAGGCACATCTCGGTCGTGAGGTGTTCCCTGGCGTGCTGGTTGCACGTGAACAGCACTTCCGGCTCGTTCTCGTCCGTCCCGGCGTTGTCACTGATCTTGACCACCGGGATGTCCCTGCCCCGCGCCGAACGGCCCGCGCTCGTGCTGTCGACGATTTCCGGGTGCTCGGCCGCCGCCTCCTCGATCTCCGAAACCGTTTCGGAGTAGGTGTGGTAGCCGCTGTCCTCGGGAGGGAAGTCGGCAGACGAGGCCTCCGGGCGAACGGGGGCGTCGGCCGCTGCGGGGAGGCGTCGCGGGCTCAGTCCCCGGGCGCGCAGCCGCTCGGCCTGCGCCGGGGTGGCTTCGACGAAGGCGGTTTCCCCGGTTACCGAAAGCACCAGCGCGCCGGTGCGATTGACAGCGGTGCGGGAAGCGGTGTCCGTGTTCGGGATCCGGTAGACGGCCCTGCTGGTCTCTTCCCCGGTGTGATCGCCTCCCCGCGCGAATGCCGACTGGGTGGCAGGCAGCGACAGCAGGAGAGCGGTGACCGACAGTGCCACGGTTGTCCGTCGTCGTAGCGTGCGCATGTTCCTCCGATCGATCACGGATTCGGTGCCCCCACCGAGGCTCGCCGCGATTACACTTCGTCACAACATGCGTACGTATGAGGGTGGGACCGTTTTTCGTGTCAGGATCCCCTGCCGGTACGGCCTGCTTGCCGGTCCGGGGCGAGCACCCGAGCCGGGACACGGACTCGGAATGATTTCTCAGGGGCGTCGCGGTACGGCTCGCTCGTCCGGAAGGCGCCCGGACGTCGTCTCGAGGAGGTGGAGCTGCCGACGGAGCCGGGCAGGACTACGGATACCCTGGTCGTCAGCAACGTTTCGCGGAGGGAAGTCCCATGCTCAGCCGTATCGACCTGCGCGGTCGGGAACCATCCGTCGGTGAGCTACGCGGTCGGCTACCACGTGCCGGTATGGACGTGGAACACGCGCTGCCCGCCGTGCGGCCGCTGCTCGACGACATCGCCGAGCGGGGTGCCGCCGCGGCCCTGGACCACACCGAGCGGTTCGACTCCGTGCGTCCCGAGCGGGTACGGGTCCCCGACACGGAGCTGCGTGCGGCTCTGGAGGAGCTGGATCCCTCGATCCGCACCGCGCTCGAGGAATCCGTGAGTCGAGCCAGGAAGGTGCATGCCGAGCAGCGGCGTGCCGACGTCACCACCGAGGTCGCCGACGGCGGCACGGTGACCGAACGCTGGGTGCCGGTCTCCAGGGTCGGGCTCTACGCCCCGGGTGGGCTGGCGGTGTATCCCTCCAGCGTCGTGATGAACGTGGTTCCGGCGCAGGCGGCGGGAGTGGAGTCGCTGGTGGTGTGTTCACCGCCGCAGCCGGAGTTCGGTGGCAGACCGCATCCGACCATCCTCGCCGCCGCCGCGTTGCTCGGCGTCGACGAGGTGTGGGCGGTCGGTGGTGCCCAGGCGGTGGGGCTGCTCGCCTACGGCGGTTCCGACACCGACGGGTCAGAGCTGCTTCCGGTGGACATGGTCACCGGACCGGGCAACGTCTACGTCACCGCGGCGAAACGACAGCTGCGGAACATCATCGGCATCGATGCCGAGGCGGGGCCGACCGAGATCGCCGTGCTGGCCGACGAGACGGCCGATCCGGTACACGTCGCCACCGATCTGATCAGTCAGGCCGAACACGACACGCTGGCCGCCAGCGTGCTGGTGACCACTTCCGAGGAACTGGCCGACGCGGTCGACCGACGGCTGGCGGAACGCGTTCCCGCCACCAAGCACACCGAGCGGATCCGCACCGCGTTGACCGGGGAGCAGTCCGGCTGCGTGCTGACCTCCTCGATCGCCGACGGGGTCCGTGTCGTCGACGCCTACGCGGCCGAACACCTGGAGATCCAGACCGCCGATGCCTCCCGGGTGGCCGCCGGGGTGCGCAACGCGGGCGCGATCTTCGTCGGCCCTTACGCGCCGGTCTCGCTCGGCGACTACTGCGCCGGCTCGAACCACGTGCTGCCCACGGGTGGGTGCGCCCGGCACTCCTCCGGGCTGAGCGTGCAGAGCTTCCTGCGCGGCATCCACGTGGTCGACTACAGCGAGCAAGCCCTGCGCGAGGTCACCGAGCAGGTGGTCGCGCTGGCCGATGCCGAGGACCTTCCCGCGCACGGTGAAGCCGTGACAGCACGGTTCGAACGACCCGGTTGACGACACGGCGTTCGGACGATCCCTGTTCCCGAATGCCCTGTTCCCGAACGACGACGAATTGGTGGAATCGATGAGCGACGTGATCGGCGGCGAGACGACGCTGGCCGATTTGCCCCTGCGGGAGGACCTGCGCGGCCGCAGTCCGTACGGGGCGCCGCAGTTGGACGTTCCGGTGTTGCTGAACACCAACGAGAATCCGTTCCCGCCTCCCGGACAGCTGGTCGACGACCTAGTCGCCGCCGTCGGCGAGACAGCGGCCGGGCTGAATCGCTATCCCGATCGCGACGCGGTGTCACTGCGCGAGGACCTGGCGGTCTATCTGGCCGGTGCCACCGGCGTGTCGGTCTCGTCCGCCAACGTGTGGGCGGCCAACGGATCCAACGAGATACTGCAACAGCTTCTGCAGGCGTTCGGAGGGCCAGGACGCACCGCGCTGGGCTTCGAGCCCTCCTATTCGATGCATCCCGTGCTCGCCGCGGGCACGCGCACGGACTGGCTGCCCGAGCCCCGTCGTTCCGACTTCACGCTGGACGGCGCCGAGGCGGCGCGGGCGGTGGCCGAACGTCGGCCGGACGTGGTTTTCGTGACGAGCCCGAACAACCCCACCGGGCAGTCGATCGATCCCGAGGACCTGCGTGCCCTGCTGCGTGCCGCTCCCGGCCTCGTCGTCGTGGACGAGGCGTACGTGGAGTTCTCACAGCGGCACAGCGCGATCTCGCTGCTGGAGGAGTTCCCGAGCAAGCTCGTCGTCAGCCGGACCATGAGCAAGGCGTTCGCGTTCGCGGGCGGACGGCTCGGTTACCTCGCCGCTTCTCCCGCCGTCATCGACGCGTTGTTGCTGGTGCGGTTGCCGTACCACCTCTCCAGCGTCACCCAGGCGGCCGCGCGGGCGGCGCTGCGGCACGCCGACGCCACGCTCGGCGGGGTCAAGCAGCTCGTGGACGAACGCGCCAGGGTGACCGGACGGCTGCGTGAACTCGGATTCACCCCGGTCGACAGCGATGCCAACTTCGTGCTGTTCGGCATGTTCGACGACGCCCACCGCGCCTGGCAGCGTTACCTCGACTCCGGGGTACTGATCCGGGACGTGGGTATCGGTGGCCACCTCAGGGTCACCATAGGATCGCCGCGGGACAACGACGCCTTCCTCGCGGCCAGTGAGCGAGTCCGTGAGGAGCTCTCCCGGTGAACGACGCGGTATCCCGTACCGGACGGGTGGAACGTACCACCAAGGAATCAACGGTCTCGGTCGAGCTGGATCTCGACGGCAGCGGCCGGGTCGAGGTCGACACGAGCGTGCCGTTCTACGATCACATGCTGCACTCGCTCGGCACGCACGCCGCGTTCGACATGACCGTGCGCGCCAGCGGGGACATCCACATCGACGCGCACCACACCGTCGAGGACACCGCGATCGTGCTGGGGCAGGCGCTGCGCCAGGCTCTCGGGGACAAGACGGGGATCCGCCGGTTCGGGGATGCCTGGATACCGATGGACGAGACGCTGGCGCACGCGGCCGTCGACGTCTCCGGACGGCCCTACTGCGTGCTGACGGGCGAACCCGAGCAGTACAACACGTTCACCGTCGGCAACAACTATCCCTTCGTGCTCAACCGGCACGTGTTCGAGTCGTTGGCCTTCCACGCCGGGATCAACTTGCACGCTCGGGTGATCCACGGCAGGGACCCGCATCACATCACCGAGGCGCAGTACAAGGCGATCGCCCGCGCACTGCGCGCCGCCGTCGAGCCGGATCCCCGGTTCGCCGCCACGGTTCCCTCCACCAAGGGGACGCTGTGACCGGTTCGGAACGGTGAACCGGTTCCGCGCCGGTCACTCGGTCCGTCGTCGCGCGGCACCTCCCACCGGCCCGTGAGCGGGAGGTACCGCCGTCGTCCGGTCGCGCCAGGGCGCCCCGATGCCCGGGCATCACACGAGCGGGTGGAATCGCCGGGTGACTCCCTTGACAACACCGCAATACGGTCGCATTGTCGCTCATTAAGCAACATAGTGTGCATTACGCAACAGTAGTGTTGCCGCTTTGACAATGGTGTCAAGGGAGAGCGCATGACCGGATCACCGCTGGCCGGGCCTAGGCCACCGGCCGTTCCCGAGTCCCCCGCCGACGTCGGTTCCGTGCTCGAAGCGGTCGGCGATACTCCGTTGCTGCGTATCGAGGGAATCCGGGTCAAGCTGGAGTTCCTCAACCCGTCGGGTTCGATCAAGGCGCGTATCGCCACCTACATGATCGAGCGAGCCGAACGGGAGGGATTGCTGCGTCCCGGCGACACCATCGTGGAGGCCAGCAGTGGTAACACCGGCAACGCCATGAGCATGGTGGCCGCCGTCAAGGGATACCCGATGCTGGTGGTGATGCCGCGCAACGTCAGCACCGAACGTGCCGCCATCTCACGTGCTTTCGGCGCCGAAGTCCGTACCACCGGCGACTTCCACGTCAACGACGCACTGCGCACCGCACGCGAGCTCGGTGCGCAACCCGGCTACTTCGCCCCGCAGCAGTTCGACAGCGAGTGGAACGTCGACGAGAACCGCTGCTGGCTCGGTCCGGAGATCCTGCGGCAGCTTCCTCCCGGAGCCCTGCCCGACGCGGTGGTCGGCGGTGTCGGCACCGGTGGAACGATCGTCGGGGTGGGGCAGGCGTTCCGCGCTGTCAACCCGGGATGTCGGGTCGTGGCGGTGGAGCCCAACGAGTCGTGCACCCTGGCGTGCGGTGAGATCGACAAGCATCTGATCGAGGGGATCTCGGATGGCTTCGTGCCGGGAGTGTTCGACAGGCACCGACACGAGGTGGACGAGATCATGGCCGTGGACAGCGCCGACGCCATCGAGCAGTCCCGCGAACTCGGAAGACGATACGGCTTGTTCGTGGGCCCTTCCTCCGGGGCGCATCTGCTCGCCGCCAAACGGCTGCGGCGTGCCAGGCCGGAGCTCGGGGAGATCGTGACCTTCCTCGCAGACGAAGGAGAAAAGTATCTCACCGAACATTTCACTTGAGAACCACAACACCCGTTGCCCGGGTGGTCGGTTAGCCGGCACGTGAGTCGGCGCCTTGCTGTGTTGGGCCGGCTCTTGAGTAGCGACCTACGCGGCGAGCGGCCCGGCCTCGCAATGCATCCGACTCACGCACCGGGTAACCCCTGTTACCGGGGCGCCGCTACGGTTTTCGAGCGAAGCGTGGGGTCCCGGGTTGGTAGGGGTCTCGTTTTTGAGCATGGCGTGTAGGAGGCCGCCGCTTCGGGTGTTTCGACACGGGTCGTGCTGGCGTTTACGGCGTGACAGCGCGATGATGTAGCTGTTCGACCAGTTAGTTCTCGGCGAAAGGCGGGGTGGATCACGTGAGTCGGCGTGGCCCCGAGAAGGACATCGACGAATCGGAACTCGAGGTGCACGGCCGCGAGAAATCCGCCGCCGGGGTGCGGGGAGTGGTGGTTTCACTCGCCCGGAGCCTGCGACAGATGGGGCCGGTACGTACCGCCAGGACCCTGCCGTTGCTGAATCAGCGCAGTGGATTCGACTGCCCCGGTTGTGCGTGGCCCGAACCGAGGGAAGCCGACGGCGGTTCCCGCAAGTGGGCGGAGTTCTGCGAGAACGGCGCCAAGGCCGTCGCCGAGGAGGCCACCACCCGCACCGTCGGTCCCGACTTCTTCGACAGCCACTCGATCGACGATCTCGCCGAACGAACCGACTACTGGCTGGGACAGCAGGGGCGCCTGACCCAGCCGGTGATCCGGCGCGAGGGGGACACCCACTACCGCCCGATCGACTGGCAGCGGGCGTTCGAGGTCATAGCGGACAAGCTCCGCGAGATCGGGCCGGAGCGCACCTCGTTCTACACCTCGGGGCGGGCGAGCAACGAGGCGGCCTTCTGCTACCAGCTGCTGGCGCGCTCGTTCGGCACCAACAACCTGCCCGACTGCTCGAACATGTGCCACGAGTCCTCCGGAACCGCCCTGAGCGAGACCATCGGCGTGGGCAAGGGCTCGGTCACCCTCTCCGACATCGAACACGCCGATCTCGTGGTGGTCATGGGGCAGAATCCGGGGACCAACCACCCCCGCATGCTGAGCTCACTGGAGCGCACCAAGCACAACGGTGGCCGGATCCTGGCGATCAACCCGCTGCCGGAAACCGGATTGATGCGATTCAGCAACCCCCAGAACGTTCGAGGAGTGGCCGGATCCGGTACTCCGCTCGCCGACGAGTTCGCCCAGATCCGCATCGGCGGTGACCTGGCGCTGTTCAAAGCGATCGGTGCCCTGCTGCTGCGGTTCGAGGACGAGTCACCCGGCACGGTGCTGGACCGCGAGTTCATCGAGGAACACACGCACGGTTTCGCCGAGTTCGCCGCGCGCGGGCGGGACATCGACTGGCAGGAGGTCGAGCGGCTGACCGGCCTGGAGCAGCAGCAGATCGAGCGTATCGCCCGGATGTTCGCCGACTCGCGTTCGACCGTGATCTGTTGGGCGATGGGTCTCACCCAACACCGGCAGGCCGTCCCCACCATCCGCGAGATCGTCAACGTACAGCTGTTGCGGGGCATGATCGGCAAGCCCGGGGCGGGACTGTGCCCCGTGCGGGGTCACTCCAACGTGCAGGGCGACCGCACCATGGGGATCTGGGAACGCATGCCGGAATCCTTCCTGTCCGCGCTGGACGAGGAGTTCGGGCTCTCGGTTCCCCGCGAGCCCGGCCGGGACACGGTGGAGACGTTGCGTGCCATGCACGACGGAAGCTGCACCGCGTTCTTCGGGCTCGGTGGCAACTTCGCCGCGGCCACACCGGACAGTGCCGCCACCGAGGCCGCACTGCGCGCCTGCGAACTCACCGTGCAGGTCTCCACCAAGCTCAACCGTTCGCACGTGGTTCCGGGACGGACCGCGCTCATCCTGCCCACGCTCGGTAGAACCGAACGCGATCGGCAGGCCGGCGGGGAGCAGTTCGTCACCGTCGAGGACTCGATGTCGGTGGTGCACGGCTCCCGGGGACGGCTGGAGCCCGCCTCGCCCGATCTGCTGTCCGAGGTGGCCATCGTGTCCGAACTGGCACGGACGCTGCTCGGCGAGGACCATCCGGTTCCGTGGCGGGAGTTCGAGAACGACTACGACCGCGTCCGCGAGAGCATCGCCCGCGTGGTTCCCGGTTGCGCCGGCTACAACGACCGGGTACGTGAATCCGACGGATTCGTGCTGCCGCACCCCCCACGTGACAGCAGGACGTTTCCGACCGCCACCGGAAGGGCCAATTTCACGGACAACGTTCCGGACATGATCCACGTCCCGGAGGGCAGGCTGCTGCTGCAGAGCCTGCGCAGTCACGATCAGTACAACACCACGATCTACGGGCTCTCGGACCGGTACCGCGGGGTGGAGAACGCGCGACGCGTCGTGCTGGTCAATCCCGTCGACATCGCCGAACTCGGCCTCGTCGACGGGCAGAGCGTGGACCTCGTCTCGGAGTGGGCGGACGGTTCCGGCGGCATCCAGGAACGCAGGGCCGATTCGTTCCGGGTGGTCGGCTACGCGACCCCGCGTGGCTGCGTGGCGGCCTACTATCCGGAGGCCAACCCGCTGGTTCCGCTGGACTCGGTGGCGGAGTACTCCAACACGCCGGTCTCCAAGGCCGTGGTGGTTCGATTGGAACCCGGCCGGACGGTGGTGTGACGGCCCGGTCTCCGTACGCGGAACTCGTGAAGCACCACTGCTAGGCTCCTGCCGCGGGTGATCGGCGCTTCCGTGCCGACCACTGTCCGCCGACACCGCCACGAGAGGTTTGCCCCGCTGTGCGTGACTTCCTGCCGATCATCCTGCTCGCGGTCGCGGGCTTCCTGGCCGGCGGTTCCTACTCGATGTGGAAGACCGCGCGGGTTCCCGCCGTGATACTCGCGGCGGGTGCGGTGCTGGCGCTGGCGGGTGGAGTGCTCTGGATGTCGTGGTGAGGCCGGGCCCGCGACGTGGCAGGACCGCGCCGCGAGCGTCCGGGCTGACCGCTGTGGGTCGTGATCAGATCATCGCGCTCAACAGCAGGACGAATCCGAGTGAGACCACCGATGCCAGCGTCGTCACCAGGGTGCAGGTCTTCAGCGTTCCCCGGGTGGTCAGTCCGAACAGCCGCTGGAACATCCAGAAGAAGTTGCTGTTGACGTGCACCGCGAACAGTGCTCCGGAACCGGCTGCCAGAGCGATCAGCAGCGGTGCGATGTCCGTGCCACCGAGGGCCGGTGCCAGCACGCTGCCCGCGGTGATCGCCGCTACGGAGGTCGACCCGATCGTCACGTGCAGCACCACCGCGATGAACCAGGCCAGCAGCAACGGCGACAACGCGTTCGAGGTGAAGTAGCCCGCCAGGATGTCCTCCAGGCCGGTCGCGGAGATGACTCCGCCCAGCGAACCGCCGATGCCGGTGATGATCAGGATGGGACCGCACTCCCGCAGTCCGTTCCCCACGGCCGAGCTCGCCACCTGCCGGGAGACACTGCCCCAGGCCAGCGAGTACGCGATGACGACTCCGATGAACAGCGCCACCAGCGGACTACCGAGGAAAGCCAGCGGCCCGGAGGTGATGCCTGCCACCTTGGCGATCCCGCCTCCCGCGATGAGCAGGATCGTGATGAGCAGCGGTGCCAGCGATACCCCCAGCCCGGGGAGACGCCGTTCCTGCCCGTCCGGGGTCGTGGCGGTCCCTTCCGAGGCTCCGGCGGATTCCTCGTCCGAGGTCTGCTCCTCGTCGGCCAGTTCGTCCTTGTCACCGTTCCACAGCCCACCGCGCAGCAACAGCCGGTAGAGGTAGATCGTCACGAGCGCCGTGGGCACCGTCACCAGCAGACCGAACAGCAGCATCCTGCCCAGTGAGACTTGCAGCAGACCGGCCACGGCCAACGCTCCCGCGCCGGGGACTACCAGCACCAGCCCCAGCTCCGATCCCAGGATCAGCGCGGCGCCCATAGCGGCCCTGCCGTCCCGTCTGATCCGCGGCGCGATGGAACGTCCCAGCGGTGCCGTCAGCACGAGCAGCACGTCGGTGTAGATGGCCGGAAAGATACTGCTCATCGCGGTACCGAAGACGTACGGCGACCGTTCGGCGCCGAAGATCCGCAGTAATCCCTCGGTCAACCGGCGTAACGCACCGGTGACCGAGAGCAACGAGCCGAGTAGGACGCCGAAGGTGATCAACAGGCCGATGTCGGTCATGATCCCGCCGAAGCCGCTGGTGATCGCTTCGGTGGTGCCGCCGAATCCCAGTCCGGTGGCCAGCCCCAGATAGAGCGAGCCGCACAGCAGCGCGATCAGCGGTTCGAGCCGAAGTGCGAGGATCAGCAGAATCGTGCCCGCGATCGCCACCCCGGTGTGCAACAGAATCAGCGATTCGTTCAACTGCCCAGCCTTCCATGGTCGCGACGGTTAACACCGTGTTGCGGTTGGCAATGTCGTTTCGGAACCATCGGTCGATGTCCACGCGGTGTCAGCGTTGTGTTCATTTCGTTCACCGGGCCGATCGCGGTTCGGGCGGCTCGGAAACTCGGACAGCCGTGGCCGAAAACCCTCGTCGCGCCGCCGAACCGGGGTTTCGGCAGCCGTGTCAACCGCAGTCCCGACAGGAGAGCCGTAGTGATCGTCGACCACCGGAGTCGTGTCCGTGACCGTGCCGATCGCGGCACGCGCTGGAGTCTGGCTCGTCGACTGTTCGTGTTGCAGATCGTGATCGTGCTCGTCGTGGTGCTGTCGGGAGCCTACCTGGCCTGGTACAGCGCACGGTCGCGGAACCAGCAGGCCGCCCGGGACGAGGTGCGGGCCGTGGCCGAGACGTTGGCGACCACTCCCCTGGTGAGTTCGGCGCTGGACTCCGCCGATCCCAGCGCCCGATTACAGCCGGTGGCGCGGCGAGTTACCTCCCGCTCGGGCGTGGACTTCGTGACGATCATGAACACCCGCGGCATCCGCTACACCCATCCGGAGCCGCAGCGGATCGGGGAACGGTTCTGGGGGCACATCGGACCGGCACTGCGTGGGAACACGTTCACCGAGACCTACACCGGCACGCTGGGCCCTTCGGTACGGGCGGTGGCTCCCGTGGTGGGCAGGCAGGGCGAGGTCAGGGCGCTGGTCAGCGTGGGGATCAGGGTTCGCGCACTGAGCCGCAGGCTGCGGGACCAGCTGCGTGCCCTGCTGCTGGTGGCCTGCGGTGCCCTGCTGTTCGGTGGGCTGGCGACCTACGCGGTCAGCGTGCGCATGCGCGGCCACACCCACGGGCTCACTCCCGCCGAGCTGAGCGGTATGTACGAGTACCACGAAGCAGTCCTGCACACGGTCGGCGAAGGACTGCTGCTGATCTCGCCCGACGGGGTCGTGACGTTGTGCAACGACGGAGCGGCGACGCTGCTGGGACTCGGGAGCGAACACGTGGCGGGACGTCGGGTCGACTCCCTCGGGCTGCCCGGAGCGCTACTCGGAGTGCTGTCGAACGGTGCGCCGGTGCGGGACGAACCGCATCTCGTCGAGGACCGGGTTCTGCTGGTGACCGTCGAAGCCGCCCACTCGGACCGGGCGCTGGGTAACGTCGTCACCCTGCGGGACCATACCGAGCTGCGCACGCTGAACCGCGAGTTGGACACCCTGCGCGGATTCTCGGAATCACTGCGTTCGCGGGCACACGAGTCGGCGAACCGGCTGCACACCATAGTTTCGCTGGTCGAACTCGGTCGTACCGAACAGGCGGTGGAGTTCGCTACCTCGGAGTTGCGCACCGCGCAGCAGCTCACGGATCGAGTGGTCGGCGCCGTTGACGAACCTGTGCTCACCGCCCTGTTGCTGGGCAAGTCGGCCCAGGCGCGCGAGCGTGGCGTGGAGGTCAGGATCACCGAGGACACCCACGTCGCCTCGGTGCCGCGCGTCGGTTCCCGCGATCTGGTCACCATTCTGGGCAATCTGATCGACAACGCGGTGGAGGCGGTGCTCCTGGCCGAGAACCGGGCACCCGTGGTGGCGGTGACCGTTCGTGCCGAGCGGGACTCGTTGTCGCTGCGAGTGGCCGACAACGGTTCCGGAGTCGATGTCGAGGACACGCGGATGCTGTTCCGCGACGGGCACTCCGGGAAGGACGAGCGGCGAGGAATCGGACTCGCGCTGGTGGGACGAAGCGTGCGACGTCACGGTGGGTGGATCGAGGTACGCAACGGTTCCGAGGGGCTGGGGGGCGCGGTCTTCACCGTGCGACTGCCGCTGGAGTACTCCCGGCCCGACGAGCCGGGTAACACGTGAGCCTCGCCCGATGTGAGCCACCAGCCAGGAGAGTGGGCGAGGTTCCTCGAGAGCGCCCCGTGGAAACCGAACGGACAACGCCTCCCACCGCTAACCGCACGACAACCGGTGCGCTCGTGTGACATGCTTCCCGCTGCCGTTGCCGGGTCGAGGAAGCGGACTGCCGTGCGGTCCCGCGCCGTCGCGGTGGTGCGGTCGCCTCGCCCGGCGGGAAGTGACGTAGCGGTGAGGAATTCGGATGATTTCGGTGCTGGTGGTCGAGGACGACGAGGTGGCCGGTGAGGCACACGAGACCTGTGCCAACGGCGTCGCCGGATTTCGGGTGGTCGGGCGTGTCCGCACCGGTCAGGAAGCGCTGCGTTTCCTGACGCACACCGCTGTGGACCTCGTGCTGCTCGACCTGCGACTGCCCGACATGGACGGACTGCGGGTCAGCAGGATGCTGCGTACCCGGGGCAGCAGGACCGATGCCATAGCGGTCACCTCGGCGCGTGATCTCGACCGGGTCCGCGAGTCGGTCTCCAGCGGCGTCGTGCAGTACCTGCTCAAACCGTTCACCTTCGCGGCCCTGCGGGAGAAGTTGCGCAACTACGCGCGGTTCCGGGACGAGCTGTCCCGGGGCGGGGCCGTCAACGGTCAGCACGAGATCGATCGCGTGTTCGCCACGCTGCGCGACAACGAGCGCCAGGAACTGCCCAAGGGAATGGACGAACAGACGCTGACGTCCGTGGCGTCGGCACTGCGCGAGAGCGGGGACGGTGCCTCAGCCGGGACGGTGGGAAAACTGGCCGGTGTTTCCCGGGTGACGGCGCGCAGGTATCTGGAGTACCTGGTCGAGCGCGACATGGCACGGCGGTCGCCGAGACACGGTGGTGTCGGACGACCCGAGCTGATCTACCGTGCCGACCTCGACGACACGGACGGAGCGGTTCCGTGAGTCGCTCAGAGCCCGCCGTCGGATTTCGGCCGGAGCCGTGGCGCGGCGGGGCCGCTGGCAGCCATCCAGTCGTCAGGGTTGTGCAGCGAGCAGGTGTTCAACGACAGACAGCCGCAGCCGATGCAACCGGTGAGCCGGTCCCGCAGCCGTTGCAGCCCGTCGATGCGGGCATCGAGCTCGTCGCGCCAGCGCTCCGACAGCTTCGCCCAGTCCGCTCTGCTCGGAGCGTGATCGTCCGGCAGGGTCCGCAGCGCGTCCGCGATGTCCTCCAGGCTCAATCCCACGCGCTGGGCGGCGCGGATGAACGCCAGTCGTCGCAGCACGCTTCGCTCGTAACGTCGTTGGTTGCCGCTCGTGCGCGTCGACCTGATCAGCCCGCGGTCTTCGTAGAACCGAAGTGCCGTGGTCGCTATTCCACTGCGTTCGGCGAGTTCACCGATGGTCAGCTTGGCGGCGGGTTTCGACACTCCGCCAGCATAACGAGTGCGGCAGTGGGAGTGGTCGACTACGCGAATTCGATCGGGTGCGTATGGTGTGGCCCCGGCGGTGGAGGCGCCGTCCTGGCACGCGGCTGTTCCGGGAGCGGGTAGGCTGGTCACGTGCCACGAGTCGTCGTACTGGACTACGGATCCGGCAATCTTCGTTCGGCCGAGCGTGCCCTGGAACACGCGGGTGCGCGAGTCGAGGTGAGTGACGATCACCGTACGGCGATGGAAGCCGACGGTCTCGTCGTTCCCGGCGTCGGTGCCTTCTCCGCCTGCATGCGCGGGCTGCTCGAAGTGGGTGGTGACGAACTCGTCGACCGGCGACTGGCCGAGAACCGGCCCGTGCTCGGTATCTGCGTCGGGATGCAGATCCTGTTCCAACGAGGGGTCGAGCACGGCGTGTCCGCCGAGGGAGTCGGCCGGTGGCCGGGTGCCGTGGAACCGTTGCGGGCGGAGGTGCTTCCCCACATGGGGTGGAACACGGTGACCGCGCCCTCCGACAGCGTGCTGTTCGCCGGAATGGACCCCGACACCAGGTTCTACTTCGTCCACTCCTTCGCCGCCCGTGGCTGGGAGGAGCACGCCGGAGAGCCGAGTAGCCGGCGGAGATCGGTGTGGGCCGAACACGGCGAGCCGTTCCTGGCCGCGGTGGAGGACGGTGCCCTGATGGCGACCCAGTTCCATCCCGAGAAGTCCGGTGCCGCGGGAAGCGCCCTGCTGCGTAACTGGTTGGAAACGCTGTGAGCGCACGTCGGCACGGGCTGATGCGTCCCGGTGGTGCAGCCAGAGTGGTGGCGTTCGTGCTGTGCTTCGGCATGGTCGTCGGGTTCGCCGCCACGTCGCTGCTGGCGGCAGGGGTGTCCGGCTGGTTGGTGATCTCCGTGTCTCTGCTGGTGCTCGCTGTTCCGGTCGGGGCCGCGCTGTACTCGGGTGGCCGTTCGCGAGGGCGGCGCTGAGCGCGACCGGTTCGGCCGCCGCGACCACCGTCACGGCCGGCGGCGTGGTCGTGGCCGGCTCGTCGTAGGCTTGGGACGTGACTTTCACGCTGCTTCCCGCTGTTGACGTTGCCGATGGGCAGGCCGTGCGTCTGGTGCAGGGTGCCGCGGGCACCGAGACCTCCTACGGGGATCCGTTGCAAGCCGCGTTGGCGTGGCAGCGGGCGGGGGCGGAGTGGGTTCACCTCGTGGATCTGGACGCCGCCTTCGGACGTGGCTCGAACCGGGAACTGCTCGCCGACGTGGTCGCGAAACTGGACGTCGACGTCGAGCTCTCCGGTGGTATCCGGGACGACGATTCGTTGCGCGCCGCGCTGGACACCGGTTGCGCCAGGGTGAACCTCGGTACGGCCGCGCTGGAGGATCCGGAGTGGACCGCGAGAGTGGTCGCCGAGCACGGTCAGCGCGTCGCGGTCGGTCTGGACGTGCGGATCGGCGAGCGGGGCCACCGGTTGGCAGCGCGCGGTTGGACACGCGACGGCGGGGACCTGTGGGAGGTGCTCGACAGGTTGGACGCCGCCGGCTGCTGTCGCTACGTGGTCACCGATGTCAGCAAGGACGGCACGCTGGGCGGCCCGAACCTGTCGTTGCTCCGTGCCGTCTGCGAGCACACGTCCGCGCCGGTGGTGGCCTCCGGCGGTGTCTCCACTGTGGATGATCTGGTCGCGCTCGCCGGGCTGGAGCCGTTCGGGCTCGAGGGCTCGATCGTGGGCAAGGCGTTGTACGCGGGCAACTTCACCCTCCCCGAGGCACTCGAAGCCGTCAGGGGATGAGCACGGGCAGCGGCGGCGTCGACCACGGTCGTGGTGATTCCGCGCGAAATCACCACGACGTTCGGCCTCCGAACCCGCCCGCACCCGATCGCCGAAACGGGTCACCGAAGCCGGCGAACCGCTCCACCGGCGGACACTTATGCTGGTGGTATGGCGGTCGCTGTGCGTGTGATCCCCTGTCTGGACGTCGACCAGGGGCGAGTGGTCAAGGGAGTCAATTTCACCGGGCTGGTCGATGCGGGGGATCCGGTGGAGTTGGCCCGTCGCTACGACGGCGAGTGGGCCGACGAGCTGACCTTCCTCGACGTCACGGCCTCCTCCGCAGACCGGGAAACCACCTACGACGTGGTTCGTGGCACGGCCGACCAGGTTTTCATTCCGCTGACGGTGGGAGGCGGGGTGCGCGGGCCCGATGACGTGGACCGGCTGCTCCGCGCCGGGGCGGACAAGGTCAGCCTCAACACCGCGGCGATCGCCGATCCGGAACTTCTCCGCACGGCGTCGCGCCGGTTCGGCGCACAGTGCGTGGTGCTGTCCGTCGATGCCAGGAGGGTTCCGTCCGACGGCACGGAAACCGCCTCCGGGTTCGAGGTCACCACGCACGGCGGTCGCAGGGGAACCGGGATCTGCGCGGTGGAGTGGGCGGCCAGAGCCGAACGACTCGGTGTCGGTGAGGTACTGCTCAACTCCATGGACGCGGACGGCACCAAGGCGGGGTTCGACCTGGAGATGATCCGTGCCGTGCGTGCCGCCGTCCGGGTTCCGCTCATCGCGAGTGGTGGCGCGGGAGAGGTGGGGCACTTCGCGCCTGCCGTGCACGCCGGAGCGGACGCCGTACTGGCCGCCAGTGTTTTCCACTTCGGTGAACTGACCATCGAGCAAGTCAAGAACGCCATGCGAGCGGAGGGGATCACGGTCCGATGACCTCATCGGCAAGTCAGGGAGAGACCCTCGACCCGGCGATCGCCGCGAGACTCAAGCGCAACGGGGACGGGTTGATCGCCGCCGTGGCCCAACAGCACGACACCGGTCGGGTGCTGATGATGGCCTGGATGGATGACGAGGCGCTGCGGCTCACACTGCGCGACAGGCGCGCCACCTACTATTCGCGCAGTCGCGCCAGGCACTGGGTCAAGGGCGAGTCGTCCGGCCACACGCAGTACGTGCGCGAGGTCCGGCTCGACTGCGACGGCGACACCGTGCTGCTGCTCGTGGAGCAGCACGGCGCCGCCTGCCACACGGGTGCCCCCGACTGTTTCGAGTCCGACGTGCTGTTGAGCTCCGAGGTAGGGACCGCCGCCGAGTGAGCGCTCGAGACAGGAGCCGCGTGGACGGTCGGTTACCGGTGCCCGCACCCGGCGACTCCGATCACGGGGTCCGCGAACGGTCCGGTCGCAGCGATCCGGTCAGGTAACGCTGCAGGCTGGGGGCGATGGTAGCCACCACGGTCTCGTGGTCGGCGCTGGCCAGTGGTTCCATGCGTACCACGTAGCGCATCATGCCCAGGCCGACCACCTGTGATCCGCACAGCGTGGCACGCAGCTCGGGTTCGTCGGAGCCCAGCTCACGCAGCAGCCTGCCGAACAGCGCGGTGCTGAGGAACTCCCGCAACATGCGTACCGCGCTGTCCCGCACGGACAGGCTGCGTATCAGCGCGGTGAACTCGCCGCCTCCCGCTTCGTCCCAAACCGACAGGAACATCCCCAGCATCCGCTCCGCCAGTCGCTCGTCGGGGCCGTCCAGCAGCAGCGGCAGCGCCTTTCCCGGCTCGATCGGTATGGCCACCGCCGCGGTGAACAGTCCCTCCTTGCCACCGAACCAGTGCCGCACCATCGCGGGATCCACGCCCGCCCGGCTCGCGATGCCCCGCACGGTGGCACCCTCGTAGCCGTTCTCGATGAACGCGGCTCGGGCCGCCTCGAGCAATTCGCCCCTGGTACTTCGATCACCGCCACGCCTGCCCCGTCGCAGCCGGGTCTCCTCGTTGTCGTGGCTGTCCGATCGCACGATCTCATCCTCACCGTCGGGTCGCGTCTTCCGCAACTTCCGGTCAGTCGCGGTAAGCCGTCGTGGGCGGCCTGCGACAATGACGCCATGGTCGGCGACGGTGACATCGGCACTAGCAGCCCATCGCGAGCCGAATTCCGTGAGCTCGCCGTGGGGCGCCGGGTAATCCCGGTCGTGCGGCGACTGCTCGCGGATGACGAGACGCCGCTCGGGCTGTATCGCAAATTGGCGCGCAACGAGTCCGGGACGTTCCTGTTCGAGTCCGCGGAGAACGGGCGTTCCTGGTCGCGCTGGTCCTTCGTGGGAGTGCGCAGCGCCGCTGCTCTCACGGTGCGTGACGGTGAATCGCAGTGGCTGGGGACACCGCCGACGGGGTTGCCCACCGAAGGTGACCCGATGACTACGCTCCGCGAGACCCTGCGACTGTTGCACACCGATCCGTTGCCCGGGTTGCCGCCGCTGACCGGCGGAATGGTCGGTTATCTCGGCTACGACACCGTCCGCAGGTTCGAACTCCTGCCGGAGGAGACCGAGGACGATCTCGGTATCCCGGAGATGGTGATGCTCTTCGCCACCGATCTCGCCGCGCTGGATCACCACGAGGGAACCGTCACGTTGATCGCCAACGCGGTCAACTGGGACGACAGCCCCGAGCGGGTGGACGCGGCCTACGACGACGCCGTAGCCAGGCTCGACGAGATGACACGACGGTTGCACGCCCCCGCGCCCTCCACCGTGGCGACCTTTTCCCGGCCGGAGCCGGAGTTCACCCGCTACCGCGACTCCGAACGACACCGGGAGGCGGTGCGCCGAGCCAAGGAGGCGATCCACGAGGGCGAGGCGTTCCAGGTGGTCGTCTCGCAGCGCTTCGAGATGCGTACCGACGCGCAGGCGCTGGACATCTACCGGATACTGCGCACGACCAATCCGAGTCCCTACATGTACCTGCTGCGGCTGCCCGACCCCGCCGATGACCAGCCGTTCGACATCGTGGGATCCAGCCCCGAGTCGTTGGTCAAGGTACGGGACGGCAACGCCACTACCTATCCCATCGCCGGTACCAGGTGGCGGGGCGCCGACGAGGACGAGGACGTGGCCCTCGAAAAGGAACTCATCAACGACGAGAAGGAGCGTGCCGAGCACCTCATGCTCGTCGATCTGGCCCGCAACGACCTGGGAAGGGTGTGTCGTCCCGGATCGGTGCACCCCGTGGAGTTCTTCCGCGTGGAGCGCTACAGCCACGTCATGCACATCGTCTCCTCGGTCACCGGTGAGCTCGCGGAGGACCACAACGCGCTCGACGCGGTGACCGCCTGTTTCCCCGCGGGCACGCTGTCCGGGGCGCCCAAGCCTCGTGCCATGCGGATAATCGAGGAGCTGGAGCCGACACGGCGTGCGCAGTACGGCGGAGTGGTCGGCTACTTCGATTTCGCGGGCAACGCCGACACGGCCATCGCCATCCGCACCGCGCTGCTGCGGCACGGCATCGCGTACGTGCAGGCTGGCGGCGGTATCGTCGCCGACTCGGACCCGGTGGCCGAGGACCAGGAGTGCCTGAACAAGGCCAGGGCGGTGCTCAATGCCGTAGCCACCGCGGGGACACTCCGCCGCCCGGCGGACGAACCGGTTGCCCGGATCGACACCACACCCGACGGCCGCGTCGACGAGTTCCGAGCCGGCACTCCGTCCCCGGAGTCGGGAGGCCCGCTTCCGAAGTGATGGCTTCCACCCGACCACGGGCAACCGGATCGGCCGGAGGTCCGGCTTCCCGAGACACCGACCCTCAGATCCCGAGACGGGAGTGTGAAACCGGCTTGATCAACCGACAGGAGTCAACCGGGCGGAGCGCGACGGGCCGCCGGTTGTTGGTCTCGTGCGTCATCGGCATGCTTGCCGTCGCCGTCGGGCTGTGGGCGGCGAGTTCAGCGGTGTGGATCCGGCAGCGTTACCGGACACCGTTCTCCGGGGCCGACGTGGCACGAGTGGCCGGTGAGGCGATTCGGCCCGAGCTCACCCCGCTCGCACTGGCCACCCTGGCGGCGATCGCCGCCGTGCTGGCGACCGGTGGTCTGCTGCGTCGGTTGATCGGTCTGATCATCGTCCTCGAGGCGGTTCTGCTGGGATGGCGCCTGTTCGGCTGGTTGGCGGGGCCCCGAGGCGTTTCCGAGCTGCCCGGCGCCGCGCCGGGCAGCGAACCGCTGGAGGTGCGTGGGGTCCTGCCCTACGGTCCCGCACTGATGGGAGGCGCGGCGCTCGTGCTCCTGCTGTGCGGTTTGGCGGTGATGCTCGCCGCCCGGCGGATGCCGGCCATGGGGGCCAAGTACTCCGCACCCGCCGAAGCGCGGGAAACCCGTGATCCGGACCGGCGTCTCTGGGAGGATCTGGACGAAGGGCGTGACCCCACCGAAGCGGGTGACGGATACGAGAACGGTTGATTCCCGGCCGAGGGCCGGTCACGGTTCGGGGACGGAGTGCTCCGAGCCCGTGAGAGAACTGTGTTTTTCCCGGTGCGGGGCTTTCCTGACAACGGGAGCGCGCGTCGACCAGGGACCAAGGTCCTTGATGCGCTGGGACATTGTTCCGCCCCCTGCGGCGGGGTTCACACTGAACGGGTTTAGCATCGGTACCGCGACCGGCACGGCGGGGAAGGGGAGTGTCGTGATCGAGCGCGATAGGACGATCCGCGCGTATTGCCACCTGCGAGTAAGTGTCCGGCCGGCCCTGTGCGAGGTGGCCTCGTGAGTGTTTTGGACGCGATCATCGACGATGTTCGGCAGGACCTGGCCGCCCGTGAGGCGGAGGTCCCGTTCGAGGAGATCAAGCAGCTTTCGGCGGCCGCACAACCACCCAAGGACGTCTGGGCGGCACTGCACGAGCCCGGTGTCGGCGTGATCGCGGAGGTGAAGCGGCGCAGTCCCTCGAAGGGAGAGCTGGCCGACATCGCCGAACCCGCCGATCTCGCCGCCGGATACTACGAGTCGGGTGCCCGCATAATCAGCGTGCTCACCGAACAGCGTCGTTTCGGGGGTTCGCTGCGGGACCTGGACGCGGTGCGTGCCCGGGTGAACGCGCCGCTGCTGCGGAAGGACTTCATCGTCAGTCCCTACCAGGTGCACGAGGCCCGTGCGCACGGTGCCGACATGGTGCTGCTCATCGTCGCGGCCCTGGAGCAGAACGCCCTCGAAGCGCTGCTGGACCGAGTGGAGTCACTCGGGATGATGGCCCTGGTCGAGGTGCACACCGCGGAGGAGGCCGATCGCGCGCTCGCGGCCGGTGGCAAGATCATCGGAATCAACGCGCGTGACCTGCACACCCTGGAAGTCGACCGCGACGTGTTCGGTCGCATCGCTCCGGGGCTGCCCGCCGGGGTCATCAAGATCGCGGAATCCGGGGTGCGGGGGCCGAGCGATCTGATGGCCTACGCCGGTTCCGGCGCCGACGCGGTGCTGGTGGGCGAAGGGCTGGTCAGCAGTGACAATCCACGTGCGGCGTTGACACAGTTGGTCACGGCGGGCTCGCACCCCGCCTGCCCGCGTCCCAGCCGCGGATAGGAAGCCGGATGACAGCACGAGACTCCGACACCGCGCGGCGAGCCGCGACTCCGGAGGAGGCGAACCCCCACGGGCACGATCCCGATTCCGGTGGGCACTTCGGTTCCTACGGGGGCCGCTTCATGCCCGAGGCACTGATAGCGGCACAGGACGAGCTGGCCGATGAGTACGAGAAGGCTCGTAACGATCCGGAGTTCGTCGCCGAGCTCGAACGGCTGTTGCGCGACTACGCGGGCAGGCCCTCACCGCTTACCGAGGCCGAACGATTCGGTGCCCACGCGGGCGGTGCTCGGGTCTTCCTCAAGCGGGAGGACCTCAACCACACCGGATCCCACAAGATCAACAATGTGCTGGGGCAGGCCCTGCTGGTCAAGCGAATGGGCAAACGCCGCGTGATCGCCGAGACCGGCGCGGGCCAGCACGGTGTCGCCACCGCCACGGCCTGTGCGCTGCTCGACCTGGACTGTGTCGTGTACATGGGAGCCACCGACACCGAGCGGCAGGCCCTCAACGTGGCCCGGATGCGGTTGCTCGGGGCCGAGGTTCGTCCCGTCGACACCGGTTCGGCCACCCTCAAGGACGCGATCAACGAAGCACTCCGCGACTGGGTGGCCAACGTCGCCGACACGCACTACCTGCTCGGCACCGCGGCCGGTGCCCACCCGTTCCCCCTCATGGTCCGCAACCTGCACAGGATCATCGGCGAGGAGAGCAGGGAGCAGGTACTGCGACACACCGGTGGGCTGCCCGACGCGGTGGTCGCCTGTGTGGGTGGGGGATCCAACGCCATCGGGATCTTCCACGGCTTCATCGACGACCCCGGGGTGCGACTGGTGGGCATGGAGGCCGGTGGTCACGGCCTCGACAGTGGTGAGCACGGTGCCGCGCTCACCAGTGGGACGCCCGGCACGCTGCACGGTGCCAGGTCCTATCTGCTGCAGGACGAGGACGGCCAGATCGCTGAGGCGTACTCGATATCGGCAGGACTGGACTATCCCGGTGTGGGACCCGAGCACGCCTGGCTGGCCGACACCGGGCGTGCGGAGTACCGCGCCGTCACCGATGACGAGGCGATGCACGCGTTCCGACTGCTGTCCCGTACCGAAGGCATCATCCCGGCCATCGAGTCGGCGCACGCGTTGGCCGGTGCTCTCCGGCTCGGTGCGGAACTCGGCCCGGAGGCCGTGCTCGTGGTCAACCTTTCCGGGCGGGGTGACAAGGACATGGACACTGCCGCGCAGTACTTCGGTCTCGTGCCCGAGGCCGGGATCACGGGAGAGGACCAGCGGTGAGTCTGCACGAGGTATTCCGCGACTGCGCGGCCCAGCGACGCGCGGCCCTGATCGGTTATCTGCCCGCGGGGTTTCCCACCGTCCCCGACAGCGTCGAGTTGTTCCGCGCCATGGTGCGCGGTGACGGTGACACCCCCGGCTGTGACGTCGTCGAGATCGGTATTCCCTACTCGGATCCGGTCATGGACGGCCCCACCATCCAGGCCGCCAGCGGTGAGGCCCTGCGCAACGGGTTCCGGGTCCGCCAGTTGTTCGACATCGTCTCGGCGGTCGCCGAGACGGGAGCCGCTCCGGTGGTGATGACCTACTGGAATCCGGTGCACCACTACGGCCCCGACGCCTTCGCGCGGGACCTCGCGGCCGCGGGCGGCCTCGGTGTGATCACTCCGGACCTGGTGCCCGACGAGGCCGACGAGTGGCTGGCCGCGGCACGGCAGCACCGGCTCGACCGGATCTTCCTGGTCGCTCCCTCCTCCACCGAACGCAGACTGGCGATGACCGCCGGAGCGGGATCGGGGTTCCTCTACGCGGCGTCGGTAATGGGGGTCACCGGTGCGCGTGACTCGGTCTCCGGTTCCGCCCGGGAACTCGTGCGGCGCACCCGCGCGCACACCGAGCTGCCGGTCGGCGTGGGGCTGGGGGTGCGCACCGCCGAGCACGCCGCCGAGGTGGCGGAGTTCGCCGACGGTGTGATCGTCGGCTCCGCCTTCATCGACCGTGCCAGGCAGGACGGCACGGCCGGAGTCGCGGAGTTCGCGGCCGAACTCGGGCGTGGCGTCCGGAAGAACTCCGCTCCGGTCCCGTGACGGAACCGACCACGGAGCCAGTGGCGCTCCCCGCTCCGCCGCCCGTTACGGTGGTCGCGTGACTGTCGCGCTACCCGCCTCGGCGACCACCTATCTGGCCAACATACCCAGCCCGCCCCAGGGCGTGTGGTACGTCGGTCCGATCCCCATTCGTGCCTACGCCCTGTGCATCATCGCGGGGATCGTCGTCGCGATCCTCTGGTCGGAACGGCGATGGGTCGCCCGAGGTGGGCGCAAGGGCGCCGTCACCGACATCGCGGTCTTCGCCGTCCCGTTCGGGCTGGTCGGCGGCAGGATCTACCATGTGATCACCGATTACTGGCGCTACTTCGGCCCGGACAGCCCCAATCCGTGGTGGGACGTCTTCAAGATCTGGCAGGGTGGTCTCGGCATCTGGGGAGCCGTGGCACTGGGCGCCATCGGTGCCTGGATCGGTTGCAGGAGACGTGGCGTCCCGCTGCCCGCCTTCGCCGACGCCGTCGCCCCGGGACTGGTGGTCGCGCAGGCGATCGGAAGGCTGGGCAACTACTTCAACCAGGAGCTCTACGGCGGACCGACCGACCTGCCGTGGGGGTTGGAGATATACCAGCGCGAGCCGAATCCGGTGACCGGTGTGGCCGTCAGCGACGTTCCCGTCGAAGTGGTGCACCCGACCTTCCTCTACGAGCTGCTGTGGAACCTGTTGGTCGCACTGCTGCTCGTCTGGGCCGACCGCAGGTTCCGGCTGGGGCACGGCAGGGTGTTCGCACTGTACGTGGCCGGCTACACGGCGGGCCGGTTCTGGATCGAGATGATGCGTACCGATCCGGCTTCCACCCCGTTCGACCTCGGCATCCGGGTCAACGTCTACGTCTCGGCACTGGTCTTCCTCGGGGCGGTCGGCTACCTGCTGCTGGTCCGGCGTTCCAGGGAGGAACCCGAGCGGTTGCTGGGCAAACCGTTACCCGGGGACCCGGACTACGGAGCGACTCCTCCCGACACTCCGGCCGAGGTGGCGACGCCGCCGAACGACTCCCGTGAGAGCACCGACGAGCGGCGGTCCGGTTCCGAACCGGATTCCGGAACCTCCGAGAACGCGCGGCGGGGTGAGCCCGGGAGCGGCGACGACGGGCAACGTTAGCCGCGACTCCGCGCACACCCGCCGTGCCGGAATCGGGCCGGCGGTGACGCGTGCGTGGCCGGACGGGTCGGTCCGTCACCCTTCCCCGGGGCGGCGCGTCGACTCCCGCACGGGCGTGACGGCCGTTGAACCGTCCGGTAACGGCAGAATCGAGACCCGCGCCGCGTAGTGCCGGCGCAGTACCTCGGTGGTCAGCACCTCCTCCGGAGCGCCCTCGGCGCTCACCCTGCCGTGCTCGAGCAGCAGCAGGTGCTCGGCGTACTGCCCCGCCATGGTCAGGTCGTGCAGTGTGGTCACCACGGTGGTGCCGCGTTCGTGGCGTAGCTCGTCGACCAGGTCCAGCAGCGCCTGCGCGTGTCCGACGTCCAGTCCCGTGGTGGGCTCGTCGAGCAGCAGCACCCCGGTGCGTTGCGCCAGCGCCCGTGCCAGGACCGCGCGCTGCCGTTCGCCACCGGAAAGGTCGGACAGCACTCGTTCCGCGAGATCGATCAGGTCGAGCCGTTCCAGCACCTCGGCGACGATGTCGAGGTCCCTGGTGCTCTCCCGTCCCAGCAGGCCGGTGTAGGGCGTGCGCCCCAGCAGCACGTAGTCGGTGACGGTCATGCCGACCGGTAGCTGCGGTAGCTGCGGGGCGTATCCGAGCAGCTTCGCCCGCTCACGCTGCCGGAGCCTGCTGACGCGGCGACCATCCACCGTCACGGTCCCGCCGTGGTGCACCAGTCCGAGCATCGCCTTGAGCAGCGTGGACTTGCCGGAGCCGTTCGGTCCGATCACACCGAGCCAGCCGCCCGCACCGATCGCTGTCGAGACGTCCGACAGCACGGGACTGCCGCGGTACCCCGCGCTCAGCCCGTCGAGTTCCACGAGGCTCATTCGAACAGCTTTCTGATTGACTTCCGGTTGATGTTCCGACTCGTATCGCTCGGTGTGGCAGAGTTCCTTCGTCCTTCCCGGGGCCGCCGCGCCTGTCGACGAGTGGGGCGCTTGTCCCCGCGACGGCGTTCCTCGCCGCGGGGACGCCCCCCGGGCGGGGCACAACCGGGATCATCGCCGTCGGCTGGTGTGCAGCAACAGCGCGAAGAAGGGCGCACCGGTGAACGCCGTGATCACGCCGATCGGCAGTTCGGCGGGGGCCATGACCGTCCGGGCCAGCATGTCCGCACCGACGAGGAAGGCCCCGCCGAACAGCAGGGACACCGGCACGATGACCCGGTAGCTGCCACCGAGAGCCAGCCGTACCAGATGCGGAACGACCAATCCCACGAAACCGATCAGCCCGGCCACCGACACCGCTGAGGCGGTGGCCAGCGAAGCGGCCACCAGAACCAGGGCGCGTACCCTGCCAGGGCGCACCCCCAGCGCCGCCGCTTCCTCGTCACCGGTGCCCAGCAGGTCCAGCAACCGTCCGCACGCGCACAGCACCACCGTGGCCAGACACAATCCGGGGACTACCGTCAGCACCTCGTGCCATCCACTGGTGCTCAGCCTGCCCAGCAGCCACATGTAGACCCGTTGCAGCGATTCCACGCGCAGCTGTTGCACGAAGGTCTGCGCGGCTGTGAGGAACGCACTGACCGCCACGCCCGCCAGTACCAGCGTGGCCGTGTCCGGTCCGGCCGAGCGTCCGATCAGCCAGGTCAGCCCGACCCCGCCCAGCGCTCCGAGGAACGCGGCCACCTGCGCCAGACCGGTACTGCCGAGAGTGACCTGTGGAACCGCCGTCACCACGACGGTCACGCTCAGTCCCGCACCGGAGGCCGCTCCCAGCAGGTAGGGATCGGCCAGCGGATTGCGAAACACTCCCTGGAACGCCGCTCCGGAGACGGCCAGGGCGGCTCCGACGAGAACGGCCAGTACCACCCGAGGTACGCGCAACTGCCACAGTATCGCCGCCTCACGTTCGGACAACGGCGAGACACCACCGGTGAGCTGGGCGCCGAGTTCGGCGAGTACCCGTTGCCACCCCAGATCCGCGGCCCCGGTCAGCACCGAGACCAGTACCAGTACGGCGAGCGCGGCGATACCGATCAGCAGGTGACGCGGCCGCAGCCTGCTGCCGCGTGCTCGCCGGGGCCGCTGTGCGGAGGTCGCGGGAGTTTCGAGCGTCCCGGCGGGCAGGGTTCGCGAATCGCGCATCGGAGGAGCGTCAGCCCTGCCTGGTGCCGTCGATCGCTTCACTGATCGAGCGGGCGAGCTCCACCACGCGCGGTCCCCACCTGCCGGCCACGTCCTCGTTCAACTCGTAGACCTGCCCCTGCTTCACCGCGGTCAGCGTCTGCCAGCCGGGACGCTCGGCGACGGACCCCTTGGTCACGCCGGCCGTCCCGGTGTCGGCGAGAAAGATCATCTCCGGATCCGCTCCCAGGATCTTCTCCTCGGAAAGCTGGGGGAACTTGCCTCCCGCGGAGTCGGCGATGTTGTCCAGCCCGAACTTCTCGTAGACGCTGCCCACGAAACTCTTGGACGTCGCGGTGAAGTAATCGGGGCCGACCTCGTGGTAGTAGGTCAGCGGCTGTTCGAGTTCGGGAGTCTCCCGCACCAGCTTGTCGATCTCGGAACGAACCCGTCGCACGGTGTCGGCGGCCTCCTCGTTGTGCCCGGTGGCACGTCCGAGTGCCTTCATCTGTTGGTAGGCGGCAGAGAGATCCTTCGCGGAGGGGGTCAGCAGTACCGGAATGTCCAGTTCGCGCAGTCCTTTGGCCAGTTCACCGGCACTTCCCGCCTGCGCGATCACGAGATCGGGGCGGTACTCCGAGACGGTGCCGGCTCCGACGTTCAGCGCGGAGATCTCCTCGCGTGGTGCCCGCTCGGGGTAGGTGGAGTACTTGTCCACGGCCACGACCCGGTTGCCCGCCCCGATCGCGTAGAGCACCTCGGTGGCGGTGGGGCTCAACGAGACGATGCGCTTCGGCTGTTCGGGCAGCGTCACCGGTTCCTGCCCCGAAAGCTTCACCCGTACCGGAAACGCCGAAGCCCGATCGTTGCCCTGCTGGACCGGTTCTTCGGAAGCTGGGCGCTGCGCACACGAGGTGATCCCCGCCAGGAGCGCCACCAGGGCGAGCAGCAGGGGCACTCCGCGGCGGAATCCGGTTGTCCGACTCATGATGTCCTCGGTTTCGGTCGGTGCTCCGCGGCGCCCGCCGGGTGGGCGACGCCGCGTTCCTGCACCGGGAACGGGTGTCGTCGATGTCGTGTCGAGGCGGCCCCGTGCGGCCCCACGAACCCCTTTCGGAAGCGCACGGTTGCCGTGGCCGGAGCGCACTCACGGCGGATTCCGCCCGCACGACATCACGAAAGCCGCGCCCCTGTGTTCGGGCGTGGCTTCCTGAACAGGAAAGATACCATCCCGATCCTGGCGAAGGCAGTATCGTCCGTTGCGTGCCGTCCCGGGAATCACCCGAGTCCGTTGTGCGGAACCCCCGAAGCCCGTAGCGGTCCGCCACTGGTCGAGGACTCCATTGGAGGGCGGTCCGGTCCCGCCGACTGCCCGAACCCGGAAACCGGGGCCGCCGAACGGCGATTCAGCTCTCCGGGGGCCTCAACGGGGCGGGCAGGTCGCCGTGATGCACGACACTGAGCCTGGTCGTGGTTCGGGTGAGCGCCACGTAGATGTCGTTGATTCCCCGGGGGGACTGTTCGAGGATGCCTGCGGGGTCCGCCACGATCACGCTGTCGAACTCCAGTCCCTTGGCCTGATCGACGCTGAGGACCATCACCGGAGCTTCCAGACCTTCCGGACGCGGCCCCACGGCTGCCCGCGGTATCAGCTCGGAGACCTCGCCTCCGAACTCCTCGCGGCGATCGGGTGGGCAGAGTACCGCCACGTGGCCGCCGTCGACGGCTTCGAGTTCCTCGGCGGCCAGTCGCGCGGTTCGGGCGGTGTCCTCTCCCCTAGAAGTCCGCACCAGGGACGGTTCGATGCCCGTGCTGCGCACCGAGGTCGGCACGGACAGGTCCACGTCCATCTCGGCGAGCAACGGGGTCGCCATCGACATGATCTCGCTCGGCGTCCGGTAGTTGACGGTGAGCTCCTCCAGGCGCCACCGGCGCGCCACGTACGGCCCGAGCACGTCGTGCCAGGACGAGGCGCCCGCGGCCGAACCGGTCTGGGCGATGTCACCCACCACGGTCATCGAGCGGCTCGGGCAACGACGCATGATCACTCGCCACGCCATCGCCGACAGCTCCTGCGCCTCGTCGACGATCACGTGCCCGAAGGTCCAGGTGCGGTCCCCCGCCGCTCGTTCGGCCGCTGTGAGCTCACTGTTGGTGCGATTGCGCTCCGCGAGCAGGTCGGCGTCGAGTACATCGGAGACCCGAAGTCGTTCGGGATCCATGATCTCCTCGTCCTGCTCCATGATGTGCAGCACTCCCTCGGCGTAGGCGAGCTCCTCCCGCTCCTGCCGCAGCTGTGCCTGCTGCTGCTCCGAGTCGTCCTCCCCCAGCAGCTCTGCCAGCTCGTCCAGCAGCGGAGCGTCGGCGGGTGTCCACTCCGAGCCCGGTTCCCGCAGCATCGCCTGGCGTTGTGACTCGTCGAAGTACCTGCGCGCGGCCTTCTTCATGCGTTCCGGCGAGCTCAACAGCTCGTCCAGCAGCGTGGTGGGCTCGATCTCCGGCCACAGCTGTTCGAGTACCTCGCACACCTGACTGTCCGCCCGCAGCTCCGCCGCGATGTCGTCGATGTCGCGCTGGTCGAGCAGATCCCGCCCCAACCGGTCGGCCACCTGCAGCGCCAGTGCCGAGAACATCTCGCGCCGGAAGATCTTCCTGGCCTCGTTGTGCGGTTTGCGTGCTCGCCGCGCCTTGGTGCGTGCCTGGCTGCAGGTGCTCTTGTCGATGTGGAGTGGCTCGCGGTCGAAAGTCACCTCGATGTACTTGCGCGGTACCTGCTGGCGGTCCCGTACGGCGTTGTTGAGCACCGAGACCATCTCGGTACGCCCCTTGAGCTCGGCGGCGGTGGCCGTTTCCGTCGCAGTGGCGGCCACGCCCGGATACAGCTCTCCGACGGTGGACAGCAGCACACCGGTCTCGCCGAGGGAGGGCAGCACCTGGCCGATGTAGCGCAGGAAGGTCTTGTTGGGTCCCACCACCAGCACACCGCGCTTGGTCAGTTGCTGCCGGTAGGTGTAGAGCAGGTACGCGGCTCGGTGCAGTGCCACCGCGGTCTTGCCGGTACCCGGACCGCCCTGCACCACCAGAACACCGTTCATGCCGCTGCGGATGATGTTGTCCTGCTCGGCCTGAATGGTCGCGACGATGTCGCCCATCTGGCCGGTACGGCGTTCGTCCAGCGCCGCCAGCAGCGTCGCCTCACCCGCGAGTCCAAGGTGGCTTCCCTGCTCGGCGGAGTCCAGGTCCAGGACCTCGTCCTCCAGGTCCGTGACCGTGCGCCTGGTGGTGCGTATGTGCCTACGCCTTATCACCCCGTCGCGGGAGGCCGCCGTGGCCAGGTAGAACGGTCGTGCGGCTGGAGCGCGCCAGTCGATCAGCAACGGCGTGTACTCGTTCTCCTCGTCGAACAGTCCGAGCCTGCCGATGTGAAACCGCTCCTCGCTGTCCAGGTCGAGCCTGCCGAAGCACAACCCGTTCTCCACCGCGCTGAGCTGCGAGAGCTTGTCGATGTGCATCTTGGTGGAAATGTCACGCTCGGTACGTGCCTGGGGAGTTCCACCGGTCTCCCGCAGCGTCTCGGCCAGGCGTTTGCTGTTGTACCGCCGCAGTTCGTCGAGCTTGTCGTAGAGCATCGAGACGTACCGCTGTTCGGCGGCGACGCTGTCGGCGTGGTCAAGTTCCCGATCGGCTCGGGTTTCGGACACGACTCCACCTCGTGCGGTCATGCGCGTTGGAACAGGACGGGCGTGGGGTTCCGGGCGCTGCGGTGTGCTTCGCGACACCGCGGCCCGCCAACAGGCCCGACGAACTAGTGTACCCCGGAAACGACGCGACCATCGGGCGCAGTTGATCGTGGAGCGTGCCCACCGTCGCGCCGCCGTCGCCACCTCCGCTCCCGTGCCGGGTGGGGCGGACGGATATTCTCGGCGCCTGGAATGTGGACGTGCCACATTCGTGCCCGGCACTGTCGTTTTCCGACGAACTCCGGACGGAGCCGCCGAAAGTGGTGGTCGGGGCACGTGTGGCTGTGAACGGAGCCGACATGAGCGGAGGACTGCACGGGGAGATCGTCGAGATACTGGGGCGGGAGATCAGTGCGGGCGTTCATTCTCCGGGCAGCGTGCTGCGTGGTGAGGATCTCGAACAGCGTTTCGGAATCTCGCGCACCGTGGTGCGCGAAGTGGTGCGTACGTTGGCTTCGATCCGTCTCGTGGTGGGGCGGCAGCGGGTGGGCATCGTGGTTCGACCCCGCGAGGAGTGGAACACCTTCGACCCGGCGCTGATTCGCTGGTCGTTGGAAACCGACCGTGCCAACCAGGTCAAGACGCTCGTCGAACTGCGTACGGCGGTGGAGCCGGTGGCTGCCGGTGCGGCCGCCCAACGAGCCCGCGCCGAGGACGTGACCGAACTGATCCGCATAGGTGAGCGGATGAACGAACTGGCCGAGGCGGGGGACCTGGAAGGTTTCCTGGAGGCCGACGTCGCCTTTCACTCACTGGTGTTGCGGGCTTCCGGCAACGAGATGTTCGCGCAGCTGCACGAGGTTGTGCGCGAAGTGTTGCGGTGGCGTACCGAGCAGGGACTGATGCCCGCGCATCCCGAGCCGCTGGCCGTCGGGCTGCACGGCGAGATCGCACGGTGCATCGAGGAGGGACGGTACGGCAGGGCGGAAACGGCCATGCGTGAGCTGGTCGCCGAGGCGCTGCACGGCACGCTCAGGTTTCTGGAGTCCACCGAGGAGAAGTGAGTGCTCATCGTCCGGGCGAACACGGGCTCGGGGTGACGAGGCGCCGCTTATTCCCCCTGTTCGGAGCGCATTCCGGCGACCCAGCCCGCGATCTGGGCCCGGGACGTGAAATCCAGCTTGGTCAGGATGTGCTGCACGTGTCCTTCCACGGTGCGCAGCGCGATGACCAGTTGTTCGGCGATCTCCTTGTTGGTGCGCCCCTGGGCCACCAGCTGGGCGATCTCGCGTTCCCGGCTGGTCAGCGGCATCGGGTGCACGTTCTCCCGCTGGGTTTCCCTGGAGCGTTGTTTGGTCTCCAGCGCGAAGTCGATCGCCGTGTCGTGCTGCCAGTGGTACCCCCTGTCGAAGGATTCATTGTAGGTCTCCTCGCCCAGCGCCTCCCTGGTGGCGACCAGCTGGGCCCGGTGCTGTTCGGCGAACTCGACGTAGAGGTTCGGAGTGGAGTGCGCGGACTCCCAGGCGCCTCCGGCCGCACCGAACAATCTGGCCGCTCGTTTGTCGTTTCCCCGCAGGTGCGCGGCCCAGGCCAGCGTGTCCAGGGTGAACGCGATCGCGAGCCGGTTGTCCAGCCGTCGTTGCAGGTTCAGTGCTTCTTTCAACGCCGGTTCGGCCCGGTCGGGTTTGCCGGTGATCGTCTTGAGATAGCCGATCGCCCACAGCGTCCAGGAGCGCCAGTACACCTCACCGCGTCCGGTGGTGATCGCCAGCGCGTCGTCGAGCAGTTCCAGCCCGTCCCGCTCGTTGCCGTTGACCGCGCGCGCCACCCCCAACCCGATCAGCGTGAACAGTTCCCCTTCCTTCTCGGCCCCGCGCCGGAAGACTTCCAGCGCGGTTTCGAGCAACCTGATCGCCGAGGCCGCATCGTTGTCGAACAGGGCGACCATCCCGTAGGTGCGTGTCAGGTGCGCACGTTCCAGCGGAGCGTCGTGTCCCTCGAGCGTGGCGGCCGCGGTGTCCAGTGAGCCGCGTGCTCCCGACACGTCGCCGTGCAGCAGGGTGAACCAGGCGCTGGAGGCCAACGCGGCGGCCCGCTCGCGGGGTGCCTGCCGCGTCCCGGTCAGTGCCAGGGTGCGATCCAGCCAGTAGCGGGCCTCGGAGTGCGCCCCCCGCAGTTGCCAGTAGCGTCCCAGCGCGGTGGCCATTCGTAGTGCGACGGCGGGCCCGTGGGGTGCGGAGGTCCGCTCGTCCGCGTGCTGGTCCTCGGAACTCTCCTCGCCGTGCTCGGTCATCGACCGCAGCGCCGCTCGCAGATTCGCCTGCTCCACGCGCAGTCGTCGCACCCACTCGACCTGCTCGGCACCCATCCATTCCGCCGCGAAGCGGCGCACCGTACTGACGTACCACTGGCGATGCCGCGCCTCGGCCTTGGGCAGATCACCGGCTGTCCACAGTTTCTCGAGGCCGTACTCGCGAAGCGTGTGCGGCAGCACGAAGCGGCTGGGTCCGTCATCCCGCTCGCGCAGCAGGATCGACTTGTCCACCAGAGCGTGCACCAGCGAGGCCGCCCTGGATCGTTCCGCGGTGCCGTCGATCACGTACTCCGCGGCCTCCAGGTCGAAACTGCCCGAGAACACCGACACGTGTGCCCATGCCCTGCGTTCGGACTCGGTGCACAGGTCGTAGCTCCAGTCGATCAGTGCTCGCAGCGTCTGCTGTCGCTGTGGCGCGCCGGTGCGACCTCCGCTGAGCAGTTCGTAGCGTTCGTCGAGCCGTTCCTCCAGCTGTCGCGGAGCCAGTGAGCGTAGTCGTACCACGGCCAGTTCTATCGCCAGCGGATTTCCGTCGAGCCGGTGACACAACCGCATCAGCACCGGGGTGTTGTCCGGGGTGACCTCGAACTCCGGCAGAACGGCACGGGCCCGGTCGAGGAACAGCCGTACCGCCGCGTACTGTTCGTACGCCTCCGCGGCGGGTAGTTGTTCCGGGTCGGGGGTTTGCAGCGGCGGCACGACCAGCGTGCTCTCCCCGGCCGCGCCGAGCGACTGCCTGCTGGTGGCCAGTACCCGAAGACCCGGGCACGAACGGATCAACGTATCCACCAGTTCGGCGCAGGCCTGTACCAGGTGTTCGCAGTTGTCCAGCACGAGGAGCGCTTCGCGTTCCCTGAAGTGTTCGACCAGGTTGTCGAGTTCGGTACCCGTCGACGTTTCGGCGACGTTGAGCTGTTCGACCACGGCGGTCGCGACCAGGTCCGGGTCGTGCAGCTCACCGAGCTCGACCTGCCAGGTCTTGTCCCGGAACGAACGGCTCATGTTGGCGGCGACCCGAAGCGCCAGCCGGCTCTTGCCGATACCGCCGGGGCCGGTCAGGGTCACCACCCTCGACTCGGCCAGCAGTCGTTTGGTGAGTGTGATCTCGCGACGCCTGCCGACGAAGCTCGTTACTTCTGCCGGGAGATTGCCGCCGGCAGCGCGTGAGCGGGCCCGTGCGGTGGAGTCCACACCGCCGAGAGTACCTCCGTTCACTCCCTCGAACCCGTCTCGCGGTTCGCGGGATGGGACTGTGACCTGGATCGATGTTTACTCACACGAACGTGTGAGTTTTGGGATCTCGTGCCGCTGATGATCCGCCGGAGCGGTACGACCAACGCTTGGCCCACGGCGATCCCGCACAGATCCGTGATCGCGTCCATCGCCTCCGCGTCGCGATGCACCGGCAGTAACTGTTGCAACGCCTCGGAGAGCGGCGCGTAGCACACCAGGCACGACAGCAGCAGCCGGTGGTCGATCCGAGCCGCCCGCCCGGTCAGCGTCAGCACCGCGAACAGCACCAGGTGCACCAGCTTGTCGGTGCCGGGTGGGGACTCGGGAACCCCCGCCGGGGGAGTGAAAAGAATCACCAGGCTGGCCACGCAGCTCAGTGCGAACGACGCGCGGCGTGCACGGGGACTGAAAGGATCCAGCATGCGGCCTCTCGGATGTTGGTTGACCTCGACGGTGGCATACTGCGCGCGTGAGTCGACGGACTAGGCTGTTGCACCGTGAGTCGACGAGCCAAAATCGTTTGTACTATGGGGCCAGCCACCGCCAGTCCGGAGAAGGTGGCCGAGCTCGTCAGCGCCGGCATGAATGTCGCTCGGCTGAACTTCAGCCACGGTAGCCACGACGACCACCGCCGGGTTTACGACATGGTGCGTGCGGAGACGGCCGAATCCGGACGTGCCGTGGGGATCCTGGGTGACCTGCAGGGTCCGAAGATCCGATTGGGAACCTTCGCCGAGGGCGAGGTCGAGTGGCGCACCGGTGAGGTCGTCCGGATCACCGTGGCCGATGTGGTCGGTAGCCACGACCGGGTCTCCACCACTTACGAGGGGTTGATCGGAGACGCCAAGGTCGGTGACCAGATCCTGGTCGACGACGGGAAGGTCGGGCTGACGGTCACGGCGGTCGAGGAAAGCGACGTGGTCTGCGAGGTCGTCGAGGGCGGCCCCGTTTCCGATCACAAGGGGCTTTCGCTGCCGGGGATGGACGTCTCGGTTCCCGCCATGTCCGACAAGGACGTCGAGGACCTGGAGTTCGCGATGCGGATGGGCGTGGACTTCATCGCGCTGTCGTTCGTGCGTACCCCCGCCGACATCGACCTCGTCCATCAGGTCATGGACCGGGTCGGGCACCGCGTTCCGGTGATCGCCAAGTTGGAGAAGCCCGAGGCGGTGGACAACCTCGAGGCCATCGTGCTCGCCTTCGACGGCGTCATGGTCGCCAGGGGAGACCTCGGCGTGGAGCTGCCGCTGGAACACGTGCCGCTGGTGCAGAAGCGGGCGATCGGTATCGCCAGGGAGAACGCCAAACCGGTCATCGTCGCGACCCAGATGCTCGACTCCATGATCGGCAATCCCCGCCCGACCAGGGCCGAGACCTCGGACGTCGCCAACGCCGTGCTGGACGGCACCGATGCCGTCATGCTTTCCGGCGAGACCAGCGTCGGGGACTACCCCGTGGAGACGGTCGAGACCATGGCCCGCATCGTGGAGGCGGTGGAAGCCGGTTCCTCGGAGCCGCCGGAGCTGAGTCACGTGCCGCGGACCAAGCGTGGTGTGATCTCCTACGCAGCTAGGGACATCGGCGAACGACTCAGTGCCAAGGCACTGGTCGCCTTCACGCAGTCAGGTGACACCGTCCGTCGGCTGGCACGGCTGCACACCAGATTGCCGCTGTTCGCGTTCACCCCCGAGGAGTCCGTTCGTAGTCAGCTCGCTCTCACTTGGGGGACGGAGACCTTCCTGGTGCCTAGTGTGGATACCACTGACCAGATGGTGCGCCAGGTGGATCAGGCGATGTTGTCGATCGGACGTTCCGACAGTGGCGACATGGTCGTCATCGTCGCGGGGTCTCCGCCCGGAACCGTCGGTTCGACCAACCTGATCCGGGTGCACCGTCTCGGCGAGGAGGATCACGTCTGACTTCTCCCGGTCGCGGCGGAACCGGAGGTCCACGGTGCGAATCGCCGTTCTCCGGCATTCCGCTGCGCGGGAGGGTCGGCGTGTGCCCAACATCGACACGAGGAGCCCGAAGTGACCCGAGCGGCACGCGCCGCTGCCGCCGATCCGGCGGGGACCGGCAGCCAGTCGTCCGTTCCGGTGGATGCCAGTGGCATGCCACACGGACAGCCGGTGCTGGATCGACTGGTGGCATTGCTCGACCTCGAACCGATCGAGGAGAACATCTTTCGTGGCGTCAGCCCGGCGGAGTCCCCGGTCCGCGTGTTCGGGGGCCAGGTGGCGGGACAGGCCCTGGTCGCCGCGGGCAGGACCGTGCCGTCCGAGCGCCGGGTCCACTCGCTGCACGCCTATTTCCTGCGTCCGGGGGATCCGAGTGTCCCGATCGTCTACGAGGTGGATCGCACCCGGGACGGTCGCTCGTTCACCACCCGCCGCGTCATCGCGGTGCAGCACGGCAAGACGATCTTCTCGCTGTCCGCTTCGTTCCAGGTCGAGGAACGGGGGATGGACCACGCCGAACCCATGCCGGAGGTCCCCGCTCCGGAGGAACTGTCCACCTACGGTGAACATCTCGGTCAGCTGGCCGGTGAAGTGGGCGGCATGGCGAACCTGCCCCGCCCCATCGACATGCGGCACGTTACCGAGCCACCGTGGCTGAGCAGGCAGGATGGCCCCAGGGACGCCCGTAGCAGGGTGTGGATGCGGGCCGACGGCAGCCTTCCCGACGACGACCTGCTGCACGTCTGCCTGCTCGCCTACGCCTCCGATCTGACCCTGCTGGACTCGGTGCTGGCCAGGCACGGCGTCTACTGGGGTCTGGACGAGGTCCACGGTGCCAGTCTCGATCACGCGATGTGGTTCCACCGGCGATTCCGCGCCGACGAGTGGTTCCTCTACGACTGCAGCTCTCCCAGCGCCTCGGGGGCACGTGGGCTGGCCACCGGCAACTTCTTCTCGCGGGACGGCTCGCTGCTGGCCACGGTGGTGCAGGAAGGTCTGCTGCGCGTCGGTGAGTGATCGGAGCGGGCACCAACGACGTGCCCGGTTCCGGTACTCACTCCCGCCCGCGCGTCGGGGAACGGCCAGCCGAGGGCACGTCGCGAGCCGTTCCCTTCGTCCGCGCCGCGTTCCCGAGCGCCCGTGCCCTGCTTCACACACCGTTCAGCCGCGCCGCCGCGCGGGTCGCGGTGGTCGTGGCGGTGTCAGCGCGCGGGTGTGCACCTGTTCCAGCACCACCGAGGTGGTGAAGTGGCGTACCTCGGTACGTGCCGAGAGCTTGTCCACCAGGAAACTCTGCAGATGCGCGCTGTCGGTCACCGCGAGGTGAAGCAGGAAGTCGGCCTGCCCGCTCACGTGCAGTAGTGACCGTGTCTCGGGCTGGGCCATCACGAACTCGCGGAAGGATTCGACCACCGCCCGGGTGTGCGGGCGTACGTTGATCGACACCACCGCTTCCAGCGTGAGTCCGGTGGCCGCCGGATCCACGTCGATGTGCGACCCGGTGATCACGCCCTGTTCCCGGAGTCTGCGTACTCGCTGCAGGCAGCTCGACGCGGCGAGACCGATCCGCTCGGCCAACGTCCGGTTGGCCAGGGTCGCGTCGTTCTGCAACTCCTCCAGGATTCGCCAATCCACCGAATCCAGTTCTGCCGAAATCGTCATAACCGAACTTTCTGTGTCGTAGCTGGATCGAACACGAACGATTAACCCACTATAGCCACAGCTTTCGAAGAATTGTCGGTTCGAGTGCGAGGAGTTCGCAGTGCACATCGCTTGGGGGTCGTTCCTGCTCGCCCTGCTGGTGATCATTCTGGTGCCGGGGCCCGACTTCGTGATGGTGACGCGCAGCGCCGCGAACGGGGCCCGCTGGGGATGGTTGGCCGCGGCGGGAGTGACCTGTGGGTTGCTCGTTCATGCCACCGCGGCCACCGTCGGGCTGTCGGCACTGGTGATCGCGTTCCCCGCGGCGCTGTTCGTGGTCAAGGTGCTCGGTGTCGGGTATCTGGTTCTGATGAGCGTTCAGATCCTGCGGCGGGCCGGCTCCACGGCCGCGGCGCGTAACGAGGCGGCTCCGACGTCGGGACGCGCGGTTTTCCTGCGTGGGTTGTTGGTCGACGTGCTCAACCCGAAGGTGCTGCTCACCTTTCTCACGCTGTTGCCGCAGGCGATGGATCCCGCCGGTGACCCCATGACACAGGCCTTGCTGCTCAGCTCCGCCGCTGTCGCCTCGTTCGCGGCCTGGTGGCTCATCGTAGTTCCCTCGGTGGGCTGGTTGTCGGCCTTTCTGTCCGTTCCCAGGCGCAAGCGTGTCTTCGAGCGGTGCTGCGGGGGCGCGCTGCTGGTGATGGCGAGTTCGATAGCGCTGGCGTGAGCCCGCGACACGCCCGCGTTGATCACGGGGTCGACATGTGCTCGGTTGATCGGGATCATCATCCGTTCCGATCAGTGGTGACGAGCGCGAGCGGCCCGGAGGAGTGACGGTGCGGCGTGTCCTGGCGTTGTTGACCGGTTTCGTGATGATTTTCGCCGTTCCGGGGGCCGCGGATCCCGTGGTGCCGCACGAGAAGCCGCCTCGGGCGGCGGAGGCGCTGCGTGCGGATCTGGACCGGATCCTGTCGGATCCGCGGCTGGCCGGTGCTTCGGTCGGGGTGGTGGTGCGCGATCCGGTGACCGACCGGATCCTCTACCGGCGGTCACCGGACCGGCGCCTGATTCCCGCCTCCAACGCCAAGCTGTTCACCTCGGTAGCGGCGTTGGAGGCGCTCGGCCCCGGCTTCCGGTTCGACACCCGTGTGCTGACCTCGGGCAGGCGCCGGGGGAACGTACTGTTCGGCGATCTGTACCTGCGCGGTGGTGGTGATCCGACGATGTCGGCCGCGGACTACCGTGCGCTCGCCGACCGGATCGTCGAATCCGGTGTCCGGGTCGTGCGGGGGGACGTGCTGGCCGACGACTCCTACTTCGACGACCGCGCTCTCGCCAACGGTTGGATGGCCGTCGACGAGCCCTACTACTACGCTGCCCCGATCTCGGCACTGACTGTAGCGCCGAACAGTGATTACGACGCCGGTACCGTGCTGGTTCGGTCGCGGCCGACCCGGCCGGGAGAGCCGGTGCGGGTGAGTACACGACCGGCCACCGAAGCGGTCGAGATAGTCAACCGCGCCCGTACGCTCGCCGCGGACGCCACGGGAGAGCTGTCCGTTCGTCGTGCGCACGGCGCCGATCGTGTGATCGTCAGCGGCGGAATACCGGCGGGAGCCGACGTCGGGCGAGCCCTGAGCACCGTGGCTGATCCCACCGCGTACTCGTTGGACGTCTTCCGACGCGCCCTGATCGAACGCGGTGTCACCTTCGAGGGATCCGGCGAGGGCGAGGCACCGGACCGCGCCCGGGTGATGGCCGAACACCGCTCGATGCCGCTGCGGCAGTTGCTGGTGCCCTTCCTCAAGCTCAGCAACAACGGTCACGCCGAGACACTGGTCAAGACCATGGGCAGGGTCCTGCGGGAGGAGGGGAGCTGGCGGGCCGGCCTCGAGGTGGTCCGGAGCAGGCTGGAGGCGTCGGGAATCGATTCCGCGAAGTATCGACTGGTGGACGGGTCCGGGCTGTCCACGCTGAACTCGATCTCGCCCGCCCAGCTGGCCGAGTTGCTCGACACCGTCCGCGACCGACCGTGGTTCGAGGACTGGAAGCGGGCACTGCCACTCGCCGGTGCGACGGACCGGATGACGGGAGGAACTCTCGGCGGTCGGATGCGCGGCACCGCGGCCGAGGGCAACGTCTCGGCAAAGACCGGTTCGATGACCGGGGTGACCGCGCTGTCCGGCTACGTCCGTACCCGCGCCGAGCGCCCGCTGGTGTTCTCCGTGGTGTTCAACGGGTTCCTGTCGGCACCGCCTCGCGACCTGCGGGATGCCGTGGCGGTTCGGCTCGCCCGACACGGCGCTGATCCCCAGGAGCCCGTGCCGAGTCCCGGCGAACGGGATCGCTCCTCGGGTTCGGCTGTCGACATCCCGTCGACGCGCCCCGACGAGTCGGTGTTCGAGTGCTCCTGGAGCAAGAGCTGTTGAAGGTACCGTGCGGGAAAGCCGCGTTTCGGGCCGAACGACTCGTAACAGGAGCCGCCCTGGGCCCGGCCGTGGCCGCTACCTCGCTGCCGTCCGACTCCGCCCCGGGAGTTCGGGGGAGACCGGGGGTGCTTCCGGATTCATCTCCTCGGCATCACACGGTAGCGTGATCGATGTTACCCGGCCCTAGGAGTGTGTGTGTCTGTCGTCAGTGAACTGCTGGCCGCGATCGCCGGGTTACCTCGCCCGCTGCTGGTCGTGGCGGTCGGCGCGCTGGTACTGGGTGAGTGCACACTGGGCATCGGCTTCGTCGTGCCGGGGGAGAGCGGGCTGTTGATCGCCTCGGCCGCCGTGACGGACTTCGGGTTCTTCCTGACCCTGTCGCTGTCCGTGGCGCTGTTCGCCGCCCTGGGCGACAACATCGGTTTCCTGCTCGGACGTCGCTACGGTTGGCGGCTGCGAGAGAGCGCCGCCGTGCGCAAGCTGGGACAGCGGCACTGGGATCGTGCCGGGACGCTGCTGCGGCGCTACGGCGTGGGCGCTGTGTTCGTGTCGAGGTTCCTGCCCGTGGTGCGTACCCTGACTCCGGCCGCGGCGGGTTCCTCCGGTCTGGGCTACGGCAGGTTCCTGCCCGCTTCGTTGCTGGGCGCTGGAGCGTGGTCCGCCTCGCACGTCGCCATCGGCTGGCTGGCGGGCGCTTCGGCCAAGTACGTCGAACACATCCTCGGTGGGGCCGGTTGGGTGGTGCTGGGAGCGCTGGTGCTGTCCGGAGCGGCCACCTGGCTCTGGCGACGACGCAAGGCGCCGCGAACCCGTCCCGTGTCGGAGGTCACCGACCACTGCTCCGGTTCGGACGAGTTCGACCGAGCCGCGTGACCGGCTCGACGAGTTCCCCACGATCGGTGAGCACGGGACCCGGTCAGCTCTCCCGAGTCCGTTCATCCGGATAGGTGATCGGCACGGGGGTCCGCCGAACGGACCCCCGACACTTCTAACCGGAGATCCCGATCAGACGTTGCTCGCGACATCGGTGCCGACACCGCGTCTGCGGATGTTGACCAGGTCCTCGCGCTGTTGCGGGAGGGTTCGTTCCCGGCTCCCCTCGACCACGAATCCCGCGTCGGCGATCAGTTGCCGGTCCTGGTCGCCGGTTCTGCCCTCACTGGTCAGGTAATCACCGAGAAAGATCGAGTTCGCCAGCTGCAGCGCCATGGCCTCCACGTTGCGCAGATGGATCTCCCGCCCTCCGGCGAGCCGAACCTCTACGTCGGGGAAGAAGAACCGGTACAGCGCCAGGATGCGCAGACACCGCTGCGGTGTCAGTCGCCACTCTCCCGCCATCGGTGTTCCCTCCATCGGGATCAGGAAGTTGATCGGCACCGAGTCCGGGTCGAGCTCCCGCAGTTCGAAGGCCAGACTCACCACGTCCTCGTCCGACTCCCCCATTCCGAATATCGCCCCGGAACAGGGGGAGAGCCCGGCACCGGTGGCGTTGCGCACCGTTTCGACCCGGTCCTCGAAGGCGTGGGTGGAACAGATCTCGGCGTAGCGCCGTTCGTTGGTGTTGAGGTTGTGGCTGTAGGCGTACGCTCCGGCCTCGCGCAGCTGCTCGGCCTGCCCGTCGCCCAGCAACCCCAGGCAGGCGCATATCTCCACGTCGGGCTGCTTCCGCCGGACCGCCTCGATCGTCTCGGAGACCCGCTCGATGTCACGTTGCCCTGGACCGCGTCCGCTGGCCACCAGGCAGATGCGTTTCGCGCCGGCTTCGGCCGCCTCATCCGCCGCTGTGGCCGCCTCCTCGGCCTTCACCCACGAGTACTTGAGAATCTCCGAGTCGGATCCCAGGCGCTGCGAGCAGTAGGTGCAGTCCTCCGGACACAGCCCGCTCTTCATATTGATGATGGTGTTGAGCTTGACCCTGTTGCCGAAGAAGTGCCGACGTACCCGACCCGCGGCCGCGACCACGTCGAGAACGTCGAACTCCTCGGACAGCAGTCGTTCGGCCGCGGCACGACTCGGAGCCTCGCGACGCAGCGCCTTCGTGACCAGCTCGTCCAGTGTGATCGTCATGTCCTCGACACTCGTCGACCGGGCGAGTCGCGACAAGATCGCGAAACCTACAACATCGCTCCCGCCGAGTTGTTCCGAACGTCGTCGCCGGTGCCACGAAAAGTGCCGCACTCCGGAACACTTCCGGAGTGCGGCACGGTCGTGACACGTGGTCCGTTAACGGAGGCCGCCGTCACGAACGGCTGTCCTCACGGACCAACCCGATACGTCACAGGTTCGGGTACAGCGGGTGCTTGGCCGCCAGCGTCTCCACCCGACCACGCAGCTTCTTGCTCACCGACTCGTCGAAGTCGGAGTGCAGCGCGGTGGCGATGATCTCGGCGATCTCGGTGAAGTCCTCGGCGGCGAAACCGCGAGTGGCGAGTGCCGAGGTGCCGATGCGCAGTCCCGAGGTGACCATCGGGGGCCGAGGGTCGTTGGGAACCGCGTTGCGGTTGACCGTGATACCGATCTCGTGCATCCGGTCCTCGGCCTGCTGCCCGTCCAGCTCGGAGTCACGCAGGTCCACCAGGACCAGGTGCACATCCGTGCCGCCGGAGACGATCTGCACCCCCGCGGCCCTGGCGTCCTCGGCCTGCAGCCGGTCGGCGATGATCCGGGCACCTTCCAGCGTGCGGCGCTGCCGATCGGCGAACTCCTCACCGGCGGCGAGCTTGAACGCGACAGCCTTGCCCGCGATCACGTGTTCCAGCGGGCCGCCCTGCTGACCGGGGAACACCGCCGAGTTGAACTTCTTGCCGAGCTCCTCGTCGGAGGACAGGATCACACCGGCACGCGGTCCACCCAACGTCTTGTGGGTGGTGGTGGTCACCACGTGGGCGTGCGGCACCGGGTTGGGGTGCAGCCCGGCCGCGACCAGACCGGCGAAGTGAGCCATGTCCACCATGAGGTAGGCACCGACCTCGTCGGCGATCTCGCGGAACCGCTTGAAGTCCAGCTGCCGTGGGTAGGCGGACCAGCCCGCGATGATCACCTGTGGCTTGTTCTCCCGGGCCAGTCGGGCGACCTCGTCCATGTCGACGAGGTGGTCGTCCTCGCGGACCCGGTACGGCACCACGTTGTAGAGCTTGCCGGAGAAGTTCAGCCGCATTCCGTGGGTGAGGTGACCACCGTTGGCCAGGTCCAGGCCGAGGATCGTGTCACCCGGCTTGAGCAGCGCGAACATCGCCGCCGAATTGGCCTGCGCGCCGGAGTGCGGCTGCACGTTGGCGTAGGAGGCCCCGAACAGCTGCTTGACCCGGTCGATGGCGAGTCGCTCGACGACGTCGACGTGCTCGCAGCCGCCGTAATAACGTTTGCCCGGGTAGCCCTCGGCGTACTTGTTGGTCAGTACCGACCCCTGAGCCTCCAACACCGACTGGGGTGCGAAGTTCTCCGAGGCGATCATCTCCAGCGTGTTCTGCTGCCGGTGCAGTTCCGCGTCGACCGCGTTGGCCACCTCGGGGTCGACCGATGCGAGCCTCTCGTTGAACAGATCGCCTGACGGCATGATCATTTACCTCCGTGTTCCTGATTCTCGGTGGAGCGGGTCGGGCGCGTTCAGCGGTTCCGGCTGTAGAAGGGCGGGTCCACGACCTCCACAGCGACTGCCTTGCCGCGAATGTCCACTTGTAACTCGGTTCCCGTCTTCGCGCAGGCGTGGTCCACATAGGCCATCGCGATCGGGTAACCCAGCGTGGGCGACGGCGCACCGCTGGTCACGACGCCGACATCGGCGCCGTCACCGTCCAGTACCCGGTAACCGTGGCGTGGGGCGCGGCGGCCCGTTCCGCGCAGCCCCACCAGTGTGCGCTCCGCGGTCCGCTCCGCCGCGTCGGCGAGCGCGGCGCGTCCCACGAAATCTCCCGACTTGTCCAGTCGGACCACCCGACCCAGATTGGCGTCGAACGGGGTCACTTCGGTGGAGAGCTCGTGACCGTGCAACGGCATACCGGCCTCCAACCGTAGTGTGTCCCGGCATGCCAAGCCGGCGGGCTGTATCCCGTGCGGGGCGCCCGCCTCGCTGAGCGCCTGCCAAACCGTAGCCGCGTCCTCGACGGATGTGAACAGCTCGAAACCGTCTTCGCCGGTATAGCCGGTGCGGGCGAGTAGAACATCACAATTGGCTACCCTGCCGGGGTATCCCGCGAAGTACTTGACCGTTGTCAGGTCGATCTCGGTCAACGGTGCCAGGATGTCCTTGGCCACCGGGCCCTGAACCGCGATCAGCGCGTACTCGTCGGAGAGGTCGGTGTACTCGGTGTCGAAACCGCGTACCCGCTCGGCCAGCTCGGTCGAGACCACGGCGGCGTTCGCGGCATTGGCGACCACGAGGAATTCCCGTTCCCCGGTGCGGTAGACGATCAGGTCGTCCAGTACTCCGCCCGCCTCGTCGCAGATCATCGTGTAACGCGCACGCCCGACGGTGATCGCCGAGGCGTTGGCCACCAGCGCGTAGTCCAGTGCCTCGGCGGCCTGGGCGCCGCTGATGCGAAGCTCGCCCATGTGCGTGAGATCGAACAGGCCCGCCGTGCCGCGTACCGCGTTGTGCTCGTTGATGTCACCGGAGTAGCGCAGCGGCATTTCCCAGCCCGCGAACTCGGTGAAGGTGGCCCCGAGCCGCCGATGGATCTCGTGCAGTGGTGTCTTGCGGGACGGTGACATGGTGGAAACTCCTGATAGGTCGGCGCCTGGTCGGCGTCTCCCCGGAGTCATTGGCCTGAGAGTTTCACCGCGCTGTGCGGCTTGCACCGTGGGCGAGGGGCACGTGACCCCTGCTTTCCTCCTGAATCGCCTGGTGCCATGCGGTGATCGGGCCTGAGAGTTTGTCGGGGAGTGTTGCTCCTTCGGCGCTCCGCGCGCACGTTGGGGCCATTGCCGTGGCCGGGCAGCGATGCCGCGAGCCGAGTGCGGAGTCTCTCCCGCATGACGTCATGGGCGCATTCTTCGATTGTAGCGTGAACGCTACGTAGCCCCGGCTATCGAGTCAACAGCAGCGCAGCCGACCGCGGCCGGATTCCCCCGCGCGCGTGGCGCGCGGGGCCGCCGAGCGGTGTTCCCGTTTTGGGTGAACCCGACGGGCGGGTATCGCGATCAGTGGATCTCGTCGAGTTCCGCGTAACGTCTGCGCAGCCCTTCCGTGAAGGCGTGCAGTGCCAGCTCGAAACTGGCGTTGTCGATCTCCGTCGCATGACTGCGCAGCAGATGCGCCCTGCCGAGGTTGGGGAACCTCTCGTCGTAGATCTCGGCGTCGTCGACGAATCCGCCCGCGAACGATCCCATCGCGCTGCCCACCACGAGGTACTTCACGGAAGCCCCGATCATGGTCGCGTAGCGCTGCGGCCAACCGGCCTCGACCAACCCGCCGTGCACCGCGTCGGCACGGCGCAGTGCCGCTTCCCTGCGAGCCGGGCCGGAGGCGATGAACGGCACCAGGTTGGGGTGTTCCACCAGCGCCCGGCGATAGGAGCGGGCCCAGACGGTCACGCCCGTGACCCAGTCCGTCTCGAACCCGGAGACGTCGACCCGGGCCATCGTCGAGTTGGCGAGATCGTGCAGCAGCTCGTCCTTGTTGGGGACGTAGTTGTACAGCGAAGCCGCCCGCACTCCCAGTCGTTCCGCCAGGCGGCGCATCGAAAGTGCCTCCAGCCCGGCGGTGTCGATGATCTCGAGTGCGGACTCCCGGATGCGTTCCATCGACAGCAGGGGCGTGCTCGGTCTGGGCAAGAAGTGGCCTCCGGGAACTGTTCGGGGACGAGTCCGGTTCGTTGTTATCGAGTCTTGTCAAACGTTGTCGTCGACTTTAGGGTCTCACAAAACTAACGTCGTTAGTTAAGCTGTCGGCCGCAGTGCTGCGTGCCGCACGCGGTAGCGGCTCCTGGCGTATTGAGGAGGTCGCTGATGACCACGAATCACCCGGGCACCGTGACAGGGGAGCAGCCGATGGACACTGGTTCGTCCGCCTCGCTCTCACTCGCCTCGGTGCTCGCGGAACCCGCCCGCCGCACTCCGGACGCCCCGGCCGTGCTGGAGGGGCGGGACCGAGTCGAATACGGCGAACTCTGGGAGCAGGTGTGTCGCCATGCCGCCGCACTGCGGGAGCTCGGTGTCGTCGCGGGTGACCGGATCGCCCTGGTGGCCCCGAACGTCGTGGACTTCGTCCGTGCCTACTACGCGGTGCAGGTGGTCGGGGCTGTCGTGGTACCCGTTCCGGTGTTGCTCGTCGCTTCGGAAGCCGCCCATCTGGTCTCGGATTCGGACGCGAGGATGATCCTGGGACACACCAGCCAGCTGGAGCTGGCTCGGGGCTGTGCCGAACGAACCGGCGCGAGTCTGGTGACCCTGGGGGACGTCGACTCCCGGCAGGTGGGCTCCCAGCAGGGGGGATCCCGGCAGGGAGAGCACGACGAGCCGTCGTTGACCGAGCTGGCGGCCGAGGTCGAGCCGCTGTCCGGTTTCGTGACCCGCGCGCCGCAGGACGAGGCGGTCGTCTTCTACACCAGCGGGACCACGGGCAAACCCAAGGGCGCCGTGCTGACCCAGCTGAACATGGTCATGAACGCGACGGTCAACGCCTTCGACGCCACCGACACCGATTCTAGTGATCTGGTGCTGGGATGTCTGCCGTTGTTCCACGTGTTCGGCCAGACGGTCTCGATGAACACCACGTTCCGTGCCGGCGCCTGCTTGGTGCTGCAACCCGGCTTCGATCCCGCACAGGCGCTGGAGCTGATTCGTGAGCACGGAATCACCCAGTTCAACGGGGTGCCCACGATGTTCGGCCGGATGTTGGAAGCCGCCCCGCCGGACCTGCGGTTGCCCAGCCTGCGGCTGTGCGTGTCCGGTGGGGCCGCCTTGCCGGTTTCGGTGCTGGAGCGTTTCAACGAGCGGTTCGAGACCCGGATACTGGAGGGTTACGGCCTCTCCGAGACCTCGCCGAGCGCGACGGTCAACCAACCCTCCATCGGGACGCGGGCGGGCACCGTGGGACATCCGCTGTGGGGTGTCGAGGTCGAGATCGCCGAGCCGGACTCCGACCGGATCGAGCTGTTGCCCCGCGGCACCCGCGGCGAGGTCGTCGTACGTGGGCACAACGTGTTCGCCGGTTACCTCGGGAATCCGGAGGCGACCCGTGCGGCACTCGTCGACGGCTGGTTCCGTACCGGCGACATCGGGGTCAGGGACGAGGACGGATTCCTGTCCATCGTCGACCGTAAGAAGGAGCTGATCATTCGCAACGGGTACAACGTCTACCCGCGGGAGGTCGAGGAGCTCCTACTGGAGCACCCCGAGCTGGCACAGGTGGCGGTCATCGGGCTGCCGGACACCACCCGTGGCGAAGAGGTCTGTGCGGTAGCGGTGCATGCCACACTGTCGGCAGGGGATACCGACCAGTCGGTTAGCGACCGGGTGGTCGAGTGGGCCGCGGCGCGGCTGGCGGCGCACAAGTACCCGCGACGAGTGGTCTTCACCGACGAACTCCCGCTCGGGCCCAGCCACAAGGTGCTCAAACGGGAGTTGCGGGACCGGATCATTCGGGACGAACAACAGACGAGTCGGAACTGAAGGAGTACAGCGTGGCTCAACAACTGGACGGACGAGTGGCCGTGGTAACCGGAGCGGGAAGGGGAATCGGCGCCGGTATCGCCGAGAAACTCGCTTCCGAAGGTGCCGCGGTCGCGGTGGTGGACCTGGACGAGTCCACCTGCGCCGAAACCGTGCGGCGTATCACCGACGCGGGTGGGTCGGCGCTGGCCGTGTCGGCAGACGTCACCGACTCGGACTCGGTGGAGCGTGCCTTCACCCGGGTCTCGGAGCAGTTGGGAACCGTCGGTGTCCTGGTCAACAACGCCGGGGTCACCAAGGACAACATGCTGTTCAAGATGTCCGAGCAGGACTGGGACACCGTCATGGGGGTTCACCTGCGCGGTGCTTTCCTGTGCAGCAAGGCCGCCCAGCAGCAGATGGTTCCCCAGCGCTGGGGGAAGATCGTGAACCTTTCCAGCGTGTCCGCGCTCGGCAATCGCGGTCAGGCGAACTACTCCACCGCGAAAGCGGGAGTGCAGGGGTTCACCAAGACCCTGGCGATCGAGCTGGGGCCGTTCGGCATCAACGTCAACGCCATCGCGCCCGGTTTCATCGTCTCCGACATGACCGCGACGACGGCCGAGCGGCTCGGGATGACCTTCGAGCAGCTGCAGGAGGGTGCCGCCGCCGAGACGCCGGTGCGCCGTGTCGGTCAGCCCGCCGACATCGCCAACGCGGTGAGCTTCCTGACCAGTGAGCAGTCCTCGTTCGTCACCGGTCAGACGCTCTACGTCGACGGCGGTCGCAAGCTCGGCTGACTCCGGCCCGTACCCGGCGCACCGGTCCGCCCGGTGCGCCGTCCCCGTCACATTCCCGGCGATTTCCCGTGAAATCGCCGTCCCCGCCACCGAGGAAGGCTTGTCATGGTTGATTTCGCACTGTCGGACACCGAACGCGACATCCGCGACTGGGTCCGCAACTTCGTCCAGCGTGAGCTGATGCCGCTGGAGCAGCAGGTTCTCGACCGGGAACGGCGTGGCGAGCGCGGTCTGACCAAGGAGGAGACCCAGCAGCTGCGCGACAAGGCCCGCCAGGCGGGTTTCTGGGGGGTCCAGACTCCGGAGGAGTACGGCGGCATGGGGCTGTCCGCCGTGCTTACGGCCCTGGTAGAGGTGGAGCTCGGTCGGACCTTCGTGCCGTTCAGTTTCGGAGGCTCCGCCGACAACATCCTCTACTACGGCAACGAGGAGCAGAAACAGCGCTATCTGGTCCCGACCATCGAGGGGACCCGGAAGTCCTGCTTCGCGATAACCGAACCGGACGCCGGGTCTGATGCGAAAAACATTCGCACCACTGCCCGGAAGGAGGGCTCGGAGTGGGTCATCGACGGTGAGAAGACGTTCATCACCGGTGGCATCGACGCCGACTTCACCATGGTCTTCGCCGTCACCGACAAGGAGAAGGGGGCCGACGGCGGCGTCACCTGTTTCCTGGTCGACCGGGACATGGGCTGGACCTCGGAGCCCATCGACATCATGGGGGAGTGGGACCGGCAACCCGCCGCGCTGACCTTCGACGGCGTCCGGGTGCCAGAGGAGAACGTGCTCGGCGAGGTCGGCAACGGCTTCGGACTCGCCATGCAGTGGATCGGACAGGGCAGGTACATGCTGCCCGCGCGCGCCCTGGGCGGCTGTGAGCGCATGGTGGAAATGGCCACGGAGTACTCGCAGTCCCGCAGGACCTTCGGGTCCCCGATCGCGGATCGGCAGGCCATCCAGTGGATGATCGCGGACTCCGCCGTCGAGATCGAGGCGTTGCGCTGGCTGGTGCTGCAGGCGGCCTGGCAGGTTGACCAGGGGATGGATTCCCGCCACGCGCAGTCCATCGCCAAGCTGCACGGTGGTGTTCGCGCCAACGAGATCGTGGACCGGGTGATGCAGATCCACGGCGGCATGGGCTACACCAGGGAACTCCCCATCGAGCGGTGGTACCGGGACATGCGGCTGCTGCGCATCTTCGAGGGAACCGACGAGATCCAGCGTCGTACCGTGGCGCGCAACCTGCTCAAGGGGCATGCCTCGATACGCGGCGTACTGGGGTGATCCCTGACCGAGTGATCCCTGACCGAGTGATCCCCGCCCTACTGGTCCCGCCCGGCTGATCTCCGTCACATCGGTTCCCCGGGTCTCCGCGCGACATATCGCTACACCCGGTGTGACGGCGGTCTCACCCCGTGATCCCGGTGGGTACTCTGGACGTCGGACGGCCCCGACTAGACGGCAGGAGCGATCATGTCGATCTTCAAGAAGGTAGCCAAGGTAGCCGACGTCGCCAAGAGTCCGCAGGGCAGGCGCGCGATCGAACAGGCGAAGCGTTACGCCCAGGACCCCAAGAACAAGGAAAAGATCGACCGGGTCGTGAACAAGGTCAAGGGCAGGGGCAAAAGCCACTGACCCGTCGACACCCGGGACCGGTCTCCCGAGGGGTCCGGAGCGCGTCGGATACACGTCGAACTGCCCGGCCGTTGCATCGGCCGGGCAGTTCTGTTCTCCCTCCTCTCTGTTCCCCGCTCGTCGACCTCATTCGTCGACGAGCGCTTCGGACGCCGGACTGTTCCTCGGCACGAAGAGCCAGTAGGGTGCCACACGCATGATCATCGATCGATCACGGAGCGTTCGTTGGGCAGTGTCTACGTAGTCGGAACCTTCGACACCAAGGGCGACGAACTCGGGTACGTCGCCGGCCTGCTCCGTGCTGACGGATCGTCGGTGGTGACCGTGGACCTGGGCACCTCGGGAGCCGGCTCCGCCGCGGCCGTCTCGATCCCCTCCGAGTCGGTCGCCGAGCATCATCCGCACGGCAGTGGTGCCGTGTTCACCGGAGAGCGCGGTTCCGCGGTCACCGCGATGTCGGAGGCGTTCCGGCGGTTCCTGCTCACCCGCGACGATGTCGCGGGGATCCTCGGCGCCGGCGGGTCCGGAGCCACCGCCCTGGTTACGCCCGCGATGCGCGCGTTGCCCGTCGGCGTTCCGAAGTTCGTGGTCTCCACGGTCGCCTCCGGCGACGTTTCCGGCTACGTCGACGCCAGCGACATCACGATGATGCCCGCGGTCACCGATGTCGCCGGGCTGAACCGGATATCACGGCGTGTGCTGGCCAATGCCGCGCACGCCTTGCACGGTGCGGCGGGCGCGAGCCCACCGGACGTGACCGACAGGCCCGCCGTCGGCCTCTCCATGTTCGGCGTGACCACTCCGTGCGTCAGTGCCGTGGCCCAGGAACTCGAGGCCGCTTACGATCCGCTGGTTTTCCACGCGACCGGAACCGGGGGCCGCGCGATGGAGAAACTGGCCGACGACGGGCTGCTGTACGCGCTGCTGGACATCACCACCACCGAAGTCTGCGACCTCGTTTCCGGCGGAGTGATGAGTGCGGGTGGGGAACGGCTCGACGCGCCCGCACGAGCGGGACTGCCCTACGTGGGTTCCTGCGGCGCGCTGGACATGGTCAATTTCGGCGCACCGGAGACCGTGCCGGACCGATACCGGGACCGGCTGCTCTACGAGCACAATCCGCAGGTCACCCTGATGCGTACCACTCCGGAGGAGTGCGAGGCCATCGGAATGTTCCTGGCCGACAAGCTCAACGCCTTACCCGGTCGGGTGAGATTCCTGCTTCCCGAGGGCGGAGTGTCGGCGCTGGACGCCGTTGGCAGTCCCTTCCACGATCCGGAAGCCGACGAAGTGTTGTTCGACACACTCGAACGTAACGTGGTGCAGCACGAACAACGGCGTTTGGTCCGACTGCCGCACAACATCAACGATTCGCAGTTCGTCCGGGCGTTGCTGGACGCGTTCCACGAGGTGGTGGCTGATGAGTGAACAGCGCCGTGACACGAGTTCCCGGGAAGGACCGCCGGATCGTGCCGGCATCCTGCGACGGCTGTACGACAAGGTCGAGCGTGGCGTGCCGATAGTCGGTGGCGGCGCGGGAACGGGTCTCTCCGCCAAGTCGGAGGAAGCCGGTGGGATCGATCTCCTCGTGCTGTACAACTCGGGGCGTTACCGCATGGCGGGCAGGGGATCGCTCGCGGGACTTCTCGCGTACGGAAACGCCAACGACATCGTGCTGGAAATGGCGCGCGAGGTGCTGCCCGTGGTCCGAAACACCCCGGTACTGGCAGGAGTGAACGGAACCGACCCGTTCATGATTCGGGAGAAGTTTCTCGCGGAACTGCGTGATCTGGGATTCGCCGGAGTGCAGAACTTTCCCACCGTCGGTCTCATCGACGGGGTGTTCCGGGCGAACCTGGAGGAAACGGGGATGGGTTTCGACCGTGAGGTGGAAATGATCCGCGCCGCCCGTGAAATGGACCTGCTCACAACGCCCTATGTTTTCTCCGCGGACGACGCGCGGGCGATGACGCGCGCCGGCGCCGACGTGATCGTTTGTCACATGGGGCTCACCACCGGCGGAAGTATCGGAGCCGAAACAGCGCTGAGTCTGGACGAATGTGTGGCCTCGATCGAGGAGTGGTCGGCGGCGGCCGCCGAGATTCGCGACGATGTTCTCGTGCTCTGCCACGGCGGCCCCATAAGCGCGCCGGCGGACATGGCTTATGTGCTCTCGCGAACCGGCCGTTGTCACGGATTCTACGGTGCCAGCAGTATGGAGAGACTACCGACCGAACAGGCGGTCACCGCTCGGACCGGCGAGTTCCTGGAACAGCGAAGTTCCGGCTGAAGCATTCGGTGGTATCCGGGCCGCGCGGTGGTGCGAGGCCGACGTGTGGGCGCCCCGCCGTGACCGGCTCCTCGTCTCCCCGGCGTGTTCGCCGCTCGTTCTCGGAATCGGCGACCGAGATCCGGAATGGTTCGGGGGAAATGTCTCAGCGAGGGGGTGTCGGACAGAACCAGTGACCGCGCCGCCAGTGTTTCCGGCCCGCACCGCCAAAAGTTGTTACGGGTTCTCGTCGCCCGCGGTAAGGAGTGTGTTGATTCGTGGCCGAGTCGTATTCCAGCGCCCTGGTGCAAGCCCCGGTGGATCGTGTTTGGCGTGTTTTCGGTGATTTCGCGGCCCTCGCCGACTGGCATCCGGCCATAACCGCGGGCGAAATCGAACAGGATTCCTCCCCGTTCGCGGTGGGAGCCGTGCGGAAACTCCGGTTGGCCGATGGTTCGACCGTGCGGGAGCGACTGGTCGCGTTCGATTCGTTTCGACGTTCCTACGGTTACGAAATGCTCGAAGGTCCGTTCCCGGTGCGGAACTATCGCGCCACGGTTCGCGTGGCACCGGTTACCGACACCGGCGTGACCTTCGCCGAGTGGTCGGCGTGCTACGACCTCACCACCGATCCGGAGACCGACCACCGGGCGGCCGACCTCGATCGTGTTTTCCGTGAGGACGTGTTCGCCACCGGGCTGGCCGCCCTGGGGCGGATCTGCGCGGAGTGACACCGGGAACGGTGCGACCGTCGTCCTGGTTCCATCGGTTTCCCGTACCTCGCGCGTGCGCTGCCGCGACTCCGTTCGGTGTGGAACGGGACCGATGAGTTCGCTCGCCGCTCCGGATGTATTTTGTTGCGCAGCGAAAATGGCGAGGGGATGTGTAATGGGCGGGCTGGCGCGCGTCGAATATGCCAACGGTTAGAGTCGTACGCGTGCCAAGCAGCTTCGTGCAGTCCGCAGCAGATTCAACAGATCCCGAAATCGGAGCCGAGCGCGTCGTCGTCACCGGCGGGTCGGGTTTCGTCGGAAGGGCCGTGGTCAGGGCGTTCGTGCAACGTGGCAACCCGGTGACGATCGTCGATCGAGTGACTCCCGAGATACCCGAGCAGTATCGTCACCTGGTCACACACGTGTCCGGCGAGCTGACAGATCCGCAGGTGCGTGAGGCGGCTGTTCCGGAGAACAGTGCCGGAATCATTCATCTGGCCGCCATCACCTCGGTGTTGCGTTCCGTGGACAAACCCGCGGAGACCTTCGCCGAGAACCTCGAGGTCACCCAGGGATTGCTCGAACTGGCGCGGCAGCGTGGTGTCGGACGTTTCGTCCTGGCCTCGACCAACGCGGTGGTCGGCGACATCGGTTACGGGACCATCTCCGAGCGGCTCCCGTTGCGACCGCTGACCCCCTACGGCTCGACCAAGGCCGCCTGCGAGATGCTGCTTTCCGGCTACAGCGGTGCCTACGGCATCGCGACAACCGCATTGCGGTTCACGAACATCTACGGCCCCGGCATGAGTCACAAGGACAGCTTCGTCCCCAGGTTGATGCGTGCGGCCCTGGCGGGCGAGGGTGTGGAGGTCTACGGCGACGGTTCGCAGAGCCGCGACTTCGTGCACATCGACGACGTGGTCCAGGCCATCACGGCCTCCTGGGACAAGCAGTACAACGGAACCGCGGTGATCGGCTCCGGCAGCTCCATCTCGGTCATGGAACTCATCGAATCGGTACGCACCGCCACGGGCAAGGAACTGCCCGTCACGCACGTACCCGCCAAGAACGGCGAGATGCCCGCCGTGATCGTCGAGATCGAGAAAGCCAGGCGAGAACTGGGATACACGCCCAACGTGCGGCTGACCGACGGGTTGCGCACGGTGTGGGACGACTTCCGCGACGCTGACGGCAGGGTGTCCGTAGCGACATGACCACTCGACTGTTGCGCGCAGTCCGCCAGCACTGGCTGCTGGTGCTGTTCCTGTTCGCCGGCGTGCTGCTGCGGATCGTGGTGGAGATCGCGTACCAGCCGGCGCTGCTCTACATCGACTCATTCCGGTACCTGAAGGACCTCGGGGTCTTCTTCCCGGGCAACATCAACCCCATCGGCTACGAGGTGTTGCTGCTCGGTCCGGTCCTGTTGGTCGGTGATCTGGGGCTCGTGGCGATAGTGCAGCACCTGCTGGGACTGGGGCTGGCACTCTCCAGTTACGCGTTGCTGATGCGTTTCGGATGCAGGCGGTGGTTGGCCGCGCTCGCGGTGGCTCCGGTGCTGCTGGACGCCTACCAGCTCCAGATCGAGCACCTGATCATGTCCGACCTGTTGTTCCAGGTACTGCTGCTGCTCGTGGTTCTCCTGCTGACCTGGTGGGGCACTCCCGGTCCCCGACTGGCTCTGCTGGGGGGGCTGTTGCTCGGCGGCTCAGTGCTGGTGCGCCTGGTCGGTCTCACCCTTGTGGTGCCGGCTGCGGTGTTCGTGCTGCTGGCTGCCGGGCTGCGTCCCAGGGACGGCTGGAAGCGGCGACTGGGTTCGGCCCTGGCGCTGGTGGCAGGCTTCGTGCTCATGCTCTCCACCTACGCGGGGTACCACATGTACTGGACCGGCTACCCCGCTCTCGGCGGCTCCACCGGTAGCGTCGTCTTCGGGCGCACCGCGATGGTCGCCGACTGCGAGCGACTCGAACTGACGCCCGCTCAGCGAGCCGTGTGCCCGGAGGCTCCGGTGGCCGAGCGCAAGCGCACGGGTATCGACTACTACATACACTTCTTCCACAACGAGGTCGACGCCGCTGAACTGCCCGAGGAGGTCAGTTACTCCGAGGCACAGCACTCGCTGGCGTTCAAGGTGCTGCGCAGCCAGCCCTTCGAAGTGTTCGGAGGTATAGCCGAGGACTTCGCCAAGGGCTTCGCGCCGATGCGGACACTTTCCCCCGGTGACGTTCCGCTGGCCCGCTGGCAGTTCCAGACCGAGTACCCGCTCTACACTGATGAGTGGGTAACGCGGGATTGGCTGGAGTATTACGATCAGGGGAGTTACTCCGTCAACGAGCGTGCGGCGGGTTTCCTGCGCGCATACCAGCTGGGGGGAGGTTACACTCCTGGCACCGTTCTGGGGCTGGCTCTGGTCCTTACCGTAGCGGCGATGCTGGGGGTGGGGCGAGCCCGTCGGAGTGGACTCCGGGCCGTCTGCCTGCTTTCCGGCGGTTTGGGTACCGCGGTGTTGTTCACGGCGGCGGCGATGGAGTTCTCCTGGCGCTATCAGCTACCCGCACTCGTTCTGCTGCCACTGGCGGGTGCGTTGGGGATCACGGCCATTACCGGCCGCCGAATTGATACGAAGGGTTCCGCGACGAACCGGTAGCCGAGATCACGGCACGAAGGAGCACGAGATGCCGACGACCTTTCCCGACGAGGTCGATGAGGAAGCACTGGCCGATTACGCGGCGCGATACGGTGATCACCGGTTCGCGTCGGTGGTGGTGCTGATCGCCGCCTACAACGAACGGGACGCCATACCAGCCGTGCTGGAGGGGATTCCCGGTTCCAGCTGCGATCTCGACGTGGACACCCTGGTGGTCGTCGACGGGGCCTCCGATGACACCGCCGACGTGGCCGTGAGGCACGGCGCCTACACCTGTGTGGCCGGCACCAACCGTGGCCAGGGGGCAGCGCTGCGGCTCGGTTACCGGCTGGCAGCGGAACGCGGTGCGAGTTACGTGGTCACCACGGATGCCGACGGGCAGTACGAGATCGACGAGCTTCCCCGGTTATTGCGCCCGATCCTCGACGACGAGGCGGACTTCGTCACCGGCTCGCGCAGGTTGGGGAGCAGTGAGAATCCGCAGCTGCTGCGCCGCCTGGGTACCTACGTGTTCGCCTGGCTGGTCAGCGTGATGACCGGACAGCGCATCACCGACACGTCTTTCGGATTCCGTGCGATGCGGGTCGAGGTGGCCAACTCGGTTCGACTGGAACAACAGCAGTACCAGTCTTCCGAGCTTCTGGTGGGTGTGCTGGCGCGTGGGTACCGGGTCCGTGAACAGGCCATGACCATGCGGCAGCGGGTGGCCGGTGTCAGCAAGAAGGGCAACAACGTGCTCTACGGCTATCGCTACAGCAGAGTGGTGCTGGGCACCTGGCTCCGGGAGCGCCGTGCCAGGCGGCTCTCCGGTGCGGCCGGGGCCTCTTCGCCGGACGAGCAGGTCAACGAACCTGCTCGTGCCGCCGGGGAGTAGCGAAGACCACGCGGTCGAGCAGGAAGAACTTGACCACGAACATCAGGAGGTAGGTACCGAGGTAAGCTCCCCACACGAGGGCCACTCTGCGAACCTCGGAATCGGCGAAGAGATTGTGGGCGAGGTCTTCCGTGTAGTTGGTGGCGACCGCCGCTATCAGGAAGGTGGCCACCGAGACCAGTGCGAACCGTGTCAGTTCACCGCCCAGCCGATGGCTGCCGGCGCTTCCCCAGTTCCGGCGATTGAGGAAGAAGTTCGGGACCGCTCCGGCGAGCCACCCCAGCACGGTGGACAGGGTCGATGCCGAACCGATCCAGTAGGAGACGACGAATACGAGCTGACTGCTGATGGTCGCCAACGCGGAGACCGCGGCGAAACCACGTAGCAGTCTCCAGTACCGGCCTGTGCCGCCGGGCTTCGAAGGCGGCTCCGGGGTAGCGGCCACGTTTGCTTCCCTCCGGGTGGAAGAGTGGTTGTCTGGAACGAGCTCCACGAACTGTACGGAAGTGGCTTCGCCATCCGGTCGACGGATGAGAGCATGCCGTGCGTGGAGGTGGGGTTGGCTGTTGCGCCGCAGCAGTTAGCCTTTCACATCGAACACGATAGTGTGGTGAGGGCTTGAGTCGCGCACAGCGTGTTCGATGAATTAAATTCTGTGGATACCCACAAGGTGCGGGTGTCGCGGAACGGACCCTGATAGGTGGCAGCCACGGTCTCGTTACACACGGGCACCGATGGATGCCGACATTTTGTAGAGGAGAAGAAGGCGTGCGAATCCTCGTCCTCGGTGGGGACGGCTATCTTGGTTGGCCGACCGCTCTGCATCTGTCCGACTGCGGTCACGACGTGGCCGTGGCAGACAACTTCGCCCGTAGGGCCTACGACCACGAAATGGGCGTACGCAGTCTGGTTCCGGCGGAGCCGCTGCAGGTGCGTGTCGATGCCTGGCGAGAGGTTTCCGGGCAGGACATCAAGATGTACTACGGTGATCTCGTCGACGCCGACTTCACCGTCGAGATGATCCGGGACTTCCGTCCTGACACCATCGTGCACTTCGCCGAACAGCGAGCCGCCCCCTACTCGATGATCGACCGTAAACACGCGGTCTACACACAGCAGAACAACGTTGTCGGCAACCTCAACGTGCTGTTCGCGATCCAGGAAGTCGATCCGGAGATTCACCTGGTCAAGCTCGGCACCATGGGTGAGTACGGCACGCCCAACATCGATATCGAAGAGGGCTGGCTGGAAGTCACCCACAAGGGTCGCACCGACCGCATGCTGTACCCGAAGAAGCCCGGCTCCTTCTACCACCTCAGCAAGGTGCACGACAGCCACAACATCGAGTTCGCCTGCCGTATCTGGGGGCTGCGTGCCACCGACCTCAACCAGGGCGTCGTGTACGGGCAGGAAACGCCGCAGACCGTGCGCGACCCGCGGTTGGCGACCCGGTTCGACTACGATGCCATCTTCGGTACGGTGCTCAACCGCTTCGTGATCCAGGCAGTGCTCGGGCATCCCCTCACTGTTTACGGAACCGGCAGCCAGACACGCGGTGTCATCGATATCAGGGACACCGTGGAGTGCATCCGCCTCGCCGCCGAGAGCCCCGCCGACAAGGGTGAGTTCCGGGTCTTCAACCAGATGACCGAGAGCTTCTCGGTCGAGGAGATCGCCAAGACGGTCGCCAACAACTACCACGGCACCGTTGAGGTGGAGTACCTCGACAACCCCCGTGTGGAGCAGGACCAGCACTACTACAACGTGGTGCACACGGGCCTGGTCGAGCTCGGGTTGGACCCGCACCTGCTGTCCAACACCCTGATCAACTCGCTGTTCGGCGTCGCCGAGCAGTTCAAGGACCGGGTGGACCTGGCCGCGATGCGTCCCACCGTCGAGTGGCGGACGGCCTCCAGCCCGATGCGCTCCGAAGACTGATTCACCGCGGTGGACGGCTCGACAGCGGTCGCGGCCGTCTCCGCCGCCGGTTGCGCTCTCCGCTCGAACGAGCGGGGTCGTGCCCGGTGATTGGCTTCGGCGGCTGAACCGGATCCCCCGCGGGGTGGACGGACCGGGCGGTTTCGACACGAATCGTCCGGGCATGCCTTCGTGCTCCGGTTCAGCCGTCGGTTGCTCAACGCCGGGGCCTGCTGGCCCCGGCGGCCACTCCTGTCACAAGTGTTCCGATCGCCAGACCGATCACCACGTTCAGGGCGCAGCTGGCGATCTGTGTCTGCAGTGCGGCGTCCGTGGTGAATGGGCGTACCGCCACGGCCACGGTGATCAGCGCGACTATCCAGCCGAAGAAGAGGTTCGGACGCGGTGTGGTCACCAGCAGCAGGTGTATCAGGGCCGTCGCCAACAGCGCCGCGAGTGCGGCGAACAGGCACAGCCGGGCCGTGCTGACGTCGCCCAGCGTTCCGTAGCGCGAAGGACCGAGTACGGGGATTCCCAGCACACCCCGCAGGACCACCACCGCCACGAGCCCTATGAGTGCGGCTACCAGCGCGGTGGCGGCTCCGCCGGTCCACAGTTGCCTGGCGTTGACCGAAGTACGGCCGTTGTCGCCTCGACCGCCGGATGGGCGGGTGTAATCGTCGGACACGGCAGCCTCCCGCCGAAACGGTTACCACCCGACCAGGCTTGAGCACAGCCCTCCGGAGCGCAACGCAGGAGTCCTTACCTCACTCCGAAGAGTGGTTCACGGCTTCGCCGAGCACGTAACCCGCGTGGAGGGGATTACCTCGCAGTGTGTTCGGGTTGGCGTGCTCCGTCGTCACGGATAGCTATTCGCGGATGAGAGTCGCATCGGCGTGTCGGACGTCACCGCGGGCGCGCGAATCCGTGAAGATGATATTCTTCCGAGGAATTCGATCATTGTTCTGGCGGGCTACGTTTCGGGATTTCACGATCTTTTTCAGATCGTTTTCTCGTTGATCGGCGATCTTCGGACGGATCTTTTTGTCTTCTTTGTTGGTGTTTTTACCAGCGGATTCGGCGGAAATGATGTCTCCCCGCCTCGTTCCGTCGGCAAGAGGAAGGGTCGGTTGTTCTCGGCCTGTGGTGCCAAGTGGTCGTTTGGTTGATCCGTTATCGAAGGGTAATCAACCGTCGAGTACTCAGAGTGTTCAACCGCGTTGATTGCGTGCTTTTTCCCTGCAACTAAAGGGTGAACGCTTGATGTCACGGATACATAAAGCTACGTTGCACCAGGTACGTCACGGTTCGGTCACGACGAACTCGATCCCCCGACGAGTAAGCCCGACCCCCGACGGGCAGTGGCCGGACCTCCCCGAGACGGAAAGGCGAGCATGGCCGACAAGAACGACGAGAGTGGCCGTCGCAAGACCTCCACCCTCAAGTCCTATCTGCCTCAATCACTGCGTAATTCTTTTTCCCGTGACTCGCGAACCCCGGTTCGAAACAAGGTGTTGGCGGGTGTGGTCGCCGCCGGTGCGTTCGTCGCTGTGGGATCCCCCTTCGTCGCGGCGACGAACGGAGACGGTTCGGAACCGCAGAATCGTGATGTCGCCCCGGTGGCCGAACAGAGCCCGCTGAGCGCCGCGGTCAACGGCACCCCCGAGTCCCCCGGCTCCGTCCAGCTGCGTAGCGGCGACTCCAAGAACGACGGTTCGGAGCGCCAGAACCTGAACAAGAGCGAGAAGGTTCAGCAGCAGCGCGAGAAGGCCGAGGCCGAGAAGGCCGCGGCAGAACGCGAGGCCGAACAGCGCAAGGCCGCTAAGGAGCAGGCCGAGCAGAAGAAGGAGTTCGAGCGCGAGGCCGCCGAACGGAACAAGTCCGACAACAACGACCAGCAGTCGAAGGACAAGGCCGCGGCCCCCAAGAAGCCCGCGAAGTCCGCCACCCCCGAGAAGCTGGTGCAGAGCGGCTTTCTGACCTCCGGCTATCACAGCCGCGGCGGTACCCACGCCGGTATCGACATCGGTGCTGACACCGGTACACCCATCTACTCGCCGCAGGCGGGCACCGTCATCAGCTCCGGCCCCGCCAGCGGCTTCGGACTGTGGGTCCGGGTCCAGCACGATGACGGCAAGGTCACCGTTTACGGGCACATCCACAGCTCGCAGGTCAGTGTCGGCGAGCGCGTGGAGGCCGGTCAGCAGATCGCGACAGTCGGCAACCGTGGGCAGTCCACCGGCCCGCACCTGCACTTCGAGGTTCGCACCGGCCCCGGTGCGGGGGAGGTCAACCCGATTCCGTGGTTGAAGCAGCTGGGCTACGCCCTCGGCTGACCCCGGGACACTGATCGCGGGCCGCTACCCCAGGTCGTTGCCGGGGATCCGAGTTACCCCCGACACCGGATCCCCGGCAACTCTCCAACAGCGGTTTTCACGCCCCCGGAGGCGTCTCCACCCGGTGAACCCCACCGGTGCGGACGTCACGGGGGCTTTCGCGTGTGACGGGACCCGGCTCTCCGGTCCCGGAACGCCTCCTCGTGTTGTCGGGTGATTCCGAATGCCGGGTACTGGCTCGTTTCACTGCGGCACCGCTGTTCAGGTATCGGTTACCGGTTCGGGGGGAACCTCGACCTCGAGCCGTTCCCGCAGCCAGCTCAGCGTACGGGCCAGCAGTCGGGAGACGTGCATCTGCGAGATACCGATCTGTTCGGCGATCTGGGTCTGTGTCATGGACTTGAAGAAGCGCAGTACCACGATGCGCCGTTCCCGTTCGCCCAGTTCACGCAGCAACGGACGAATCGCTTCCCTGTTCTCCACCTCGTCGAGTTCGGCGTCCGGGGAACCGATCGCGTCTCCCAGCGGTATCTCGTCGGTGTCGCTGAGCAGTTCGTCGAGCGAACTGCTTCGATAGGCGTTTCCCGCTTCCAGCCCCTGGTGCACCTCGTCCCGACTGATGCCGAGATGTTCCGCGATCTCACTGGGAGCGGGGGCCCTGCCCAACTCCTGGGACAGCGTCGATATGGCCGATGAGATGGACAGGTGGCGTTCCTGCAGTCGTCGGGGTACCCGTACCGTCCAGCCGGTGTCGCGGAAGTGTCGCCGCACTTCTCCCATGATGGTCGGCACCGCGTAGGACAGGAAATCGACACCCCGCTGTGGGTCGAACCTGTCCACCGCGTTGATCAGACCGAGTGTGGCGACCTGGATGAGGTCCTCCTGGGACTCACCCCGGTTGCTGAATCTCCGCGCGATGTGCTGCGCGATGGGCAGATGCGCCGTTACCAGCTTGTCCCGCAGTTCCGCACGGCGCCGGTCGTCGTTGTCCAGGTCCGCGAACTCGACGAATAGCGGGGCCAGCTCCTCGTAGCTCTGACCTCGATAGACGTGTTCGGAGTCCGCCTGCGTCACTCGTGGACCATCCGTCCCTTACTCAGCTCGATCCGCACGACGTGTCCGTCGTCGCGGCTGTCGGATTCCTGAACCGAGGATGCCACGGTGTCGGTAAGCGCGCCGAGTACGCGCCAACTGAAGGTGTTCTTACGAGGTCCGGACGGATCGGTGCTGGTCACCTCCGCGGTGAACTCCAGCCTGTCGTCCTCGGTTCGGAATCTGCCCAACAGCTGACTCCGCTCTGCGGCGATGCGAACCAGCGAGGAGCATGCCTCGTCCACGGCCAGCCGCAGATCCGCGATGGTGTCGACGTCGAAATCGGCACGCATGGCGAGATCACCCGCCACGGCGCGCATGACGGGCAACTGCGCAGCGGTGGCGGCTACCCGGACTTCGACCACCCGGGATTCGTCATCCGCCTCAGCGGTTTCGACGTGCTGTGCGGCTTCTTCCGGTGATGCCCGATTCCGGTCCGGATGGGATGCTGACACGCGGACTCCTCGTTCCAACCTCATGCGAGACCACCGCACATCGAATCAAAGGTGCGGAACCGTCCGTCGCTTCGGGGGGTGGCTCGCCCCGGCGGGACAGCCGGTTGCCGCGCACTCCCGGTGCGCGGTGATGTCGAACGGACCTGAACACTCATAGCCGCCTCATACCCGGTAACGGAACGGGACAAACGGATGTCCCCCTTGTCGGGGACGAGTGCGTTCGACCGCGGAGTGTGTGGCTGCCATGGATCCGCGGGAGGGCCACGGGGGCCTAGAAGGCCACCGGCCAGCGGGCGAGGTCCGCTCCGAGAACGGACGAGAGAACCGTCGGCGGGGCGATCGGGCGATTACCCACGTGACGGTTCCCTCGTCCTCCGAGTCCTCGGGCGATCCGGGGACATGTCTTCGGAGCGGTTGTGCTCCGGTTACACCAGCGTGCTCCAGTAGCTCCAGAAAGCTTGCATGATCATTCCGACGATCACCAGGTACCACAGCACCAGTACTACGCTGTGCACCTTGCTGACCGCTGTGACCACTGGCTTCACCGGTCCTGCGGGGATGTGACCGCTTCCCAGGTTGTGCAGCGTGGTGTACCAGAAGACGGCTATGGTCACCACCCAGACGACCATGCAGTACGGGCACAACGCCTGGATCTCGTACAGGCTCTGCCAGATCAACCAGTGTACGAAGACCACGCCGAAGATCGTGCCGAGCTGCATTCCGATCCGGTACCAGCGCGGTGGGCGGAAGCCGGACAGCATGGCGACACCGGTTGTGGTCACGATCGCGAACGCGGCTACCCCGATCAGTGGATTGGGGAAGCCGAACGCCTTGGCCTGATCGCTTTCCATGACCGAGCCACAGGAAACAACCGGATTGATACTGCAGCTGGTCACGTAGTTCGGATTGATCAGACTGAGATACTCCTCGACGCTGAGCGCGAAGGCGGCGAAGAACCCGATGCCGCCTGCGATCAGGTAGAGCCAGCCCAGGCCGCTGCCGAACGGTGCCCGGTCGGAGGGGAGTGGGGAGGGGGAGTCGTCACGTGTGTTCGGTTCGGCGGTCGCGGTCACTTGGCCAGCGCTCCGTCGATCTTGTCACGCAGCTGCTGCAGCGGTTCGCCTCCCTGGGAGAACTGGATCTTCTCGCCGTCGAGGAAGAATGTCGGAGTGCTGGTCACCCCGGCTTTCTGGCCGTCGGATAGGCCCTGGTCGACACGCTGCTGGACCTTGTCGGAGTTCATGTCCTCGCGGAACTGCTCGGTGTCCAGACCGATCTGCTCGGCGAACTCCGTGAACTGCCGCTGTGCGCGCTGCTCGTCGTTGCTGACACCGCTGCTGCTGTTCGCGGGAGCTGCCCAGGAGGAGTAGTTGTCGAACAACTTGTGATACATCGGCTGGAACTCGTCCTGCATGGCGGCCGCTTCAGCCGCCTTCGCGGCCGGCACCGCCAGTGGGTGCATGTCCAGCGGGTTGTTCCGAACCACGAAATTGATCTTGCCCTCGTACTCCTTCTCCAGCTCACTGGTGACGTTCTGGTAGAAGTTGTGGCAGGCGGGGCACTGGTAGTCCACGAACTCGACCAGCGTGGGAGCGCCCTGTCCCGCTTCGACGACCTGGTGGCTGCCCTGGGGGTGCAGCACGGAGGGGTCGACCTTGTTCGAGGATGCCTCGTCGGTCTGATTGCCTCCTCCGAAGATCATCACTCCACCGATGACTGCCACCGCGACGACCAGCACGATCGCGGTCAGGATGATATTGGTCGAAGCCCCGCTGCGCTTCGCCATCGGATTGGTTGTCTTGGGCATCGGCCTGCTACACCTTCGACGGTCGGTTTCCGCGCGAGCGGACTCGCGCACGGACGTTTGTTAAGTTTCCCCTACTCACACGATCGTGGAATTCACCGGGGTGCGTGATATCACCCCTGTGTTCGTGGAAACCGTGCACTGGCGGGTATTCGCCACCATCATGCCTGCATTGTCACTCTGACGGTGGTGAAGTGCGGGTGAATTGGCCTAAGCTCCGTGGCTTATTCAGCTTGCTCCTCGCCGTGACGAGAACGAGTCGGTGCGCTGCGCCGCTCCGACGTGATCGCGACCCCGTGCGGGGCGCATACCTCGTTACCCTTGAAACTCCGGACTCGACGGCGATCCGTTGCCGGTGCGGTCACGAACGCTCAGTCATCCCGCCGTTCCGGCCAGGCGTTCCGGGAGTCGAGGTGTTCTATCAGCAGGCGTCCGAGCGTGCGCAGGTGCTCCCGCATCGTTTCCTCGGCGGCGGTCGGGTCCCCGTCCTCCAGCGCCCGCAACACCGCACCGTGGTCCCGGACACACGCCTGTGGCCATCCGGCGACCGCCAGGGATTGTTCCCGCGGAGCGTAGCGACTCGCGAGTTCGAAGAACCACGCGAGCTTGCGAGCCCCGGAAGCCTCGCCGAGCTCGTGGTGGAACCGGTTGAGCAACTCGGTGGCCGTGGTGCCGTCACCGAGCTCGTGAACTCGGGACAGCTCGTGCTGCAGTGCTCGCAGCTCTCGCACTCGTTCACCGGTGATCCGCCCGGCACAGCGTCCGGCGAGTCCCCCCGCGAGCAGAGCGCGCAACTCGAAGATGTCGTCGAGATCCTGCCTGCTCGGTGGTGCCACCGCGAACCCCTGGCGCGGTTCCAGTTCCACGAATCCTTCCGCGGAGAGGGCTATCAACGCCTCCCGGACCGGGGTCACGCTTATCCCCAGGTCCTCGGCGAGCTGGTCCAGCCGCAGGTATTCCCCCTCCTGCACCTGACCGGTGATGATCTGCTCACGGATGTGTACCGCGACCTCCTCAGGCAGTTGGGGTCTGCGTCCGCGGGATGGTGATCCGGATGCGGCCATCGAACTCCCGATCGTCGCGCGGGTGTGGCATCGAGTGCGATCGCCCGTGCCACCGGGACTCGGCCCGAACAGGGGCGGACCGAATTGTCGACGAATGTGGCGTTGCGCGCATCGTGTGACGGTCGCGGACCGCACCGTGCCGCCGGTGTTCGGACTGCCAGGTGCCGCTCCAGCGGGCAACGAAACTGTGCGCTGCCGATTTCCGGCCGAAATCCTTTCGCTTCCCTTGTGGGGCCAGCTCGTGGCCGCCACCACGGCGTATCGTCTGGAAGCGTGGTGGCTGATCCCTTCACAGGTGGCGTCCACGGGGAACTGACCCACAACCTCCCCGAAGGGCGCGCCGAGCAGATTACGCGTTCGCTGGCCGAGAAACGTCTCGACGACGTGCCCGGGCTCGCGCAACGGCTCATGGACGCGATATTCACGGACAACCCGGAATGGACCGATTACCGTCCGGTTCCTCGTGAGGACCTGTGGGAGGGGTGCGCCAACTACCTGGCCCGAGCGCTGCACGTGCTGAGCGGGCGTGTACCCCGCAGCGAGGACGACTCGGTGGCCTCGGCCATCGGCAGGCGACGCGCCGAACAGGGGGTCCCGCTCGAGGTGATGCTGCGGACCTTCCGGATCGGCGGCCGGATCCTCTGGGAAGCACTGGTCGAACAGGCCCACACCGACAAGGTCGATCCGGACGCCGTTCTCGGCGCGGCAACCACGATGTGGACCGTGATCGACGCGCTGTCGTCGGCGCTGTCCACCTCCTATCGCAACACCGAACTGGAGCAGCTGCGCAACGACGATCAGCGAAGGCACGCCCTGGTGGAGGACCTGCTCAGCGGGCGGGCACGCGACACCGCCTTCGCGCAGCGAACCGCCAAGGAACTCGACCTGCCGACCTCCGGCCCCTACGTCGTGGTGGTGGCCGAGATGATCTCCGACGGAAGTTTCGCGCTCCGTGGTCAGCAGGCCGCGCTCGCCGCGTTGCACATCCGTTCCGTCTGGCAGGTCCGAGCGGACACCCTGGTGGGGCTGATCGCGCTGGAGCAGCACGACGAGTCGAGTGCGCTGGGGGCCCTGCGACAACTCGTCAGAGGACGGGCCGCGGCTTCTCCGCTGGTCAGTGGCCTCGCGGAAACGGGCATGGCGCACGAACTCGCCCTCACGGCGCTGGGAACGTCACAGCGCGGGGCCGTCGAACTCGTCTCGCTGCAGCAACGCTATCCGGAAGCCCTGCTCGTCCAGTCGCCCGATCTCGCACGGCGGCTGCTCGACGACCAGTTCGGGGAGATTCTCGCGTTGCAGCCCAAGGAACGGGACATGCTGCTGGAGACTCTGGCCGCCTGGCTGGAGGAAAACTGCTCCACGGCCAATGCCGCCGTTCGGCTGCACTGTCACCGCAACACGGTGTTGAACAGGTTGCACCGAATCACGACGCTCATCGGCAGACCGCTGCACGGTCGTGACTCGTATGTGGCCCTCTCGCTGGCGCTGTCCGCGCTGCGGATGCGTGGCAACGACCGCTGACGGAACAGTCGAGTCGGCCGTCGTCAACCGATGTCGCGAACAAATCGCCGCGTTTTTTACATCTCGTTCGGCTTCGTTCGTTTTCTGTTCGTGACCTCGCTCGCATAACGGTCAGATTTTTACTGTGCGTATTCAATTGTGTTCCGAATGTCACTGAATAGTGGGGCTGATGTGCGAGATGCACAGTGACTGAGGGTCAACTCTGGGCGTGGCGGTATGGCGCCGCCGTGGTCCCGGTCACGACACTCGAAATACGACAGTTCGAGGCTTCTCGGTGGGTGCACGAGCAAAGGAGCACAGCGAAGTGCAGGAATTCGACCTCCTGGTGGTGGGCGGCGGCCCCGGTGGCTACGTCGCGGCGATCCGCGCGGCGCAGCGCGGTCTGTCGGTCGGCCTCGTGGAGAAGGAGAAAGCGGGCGGTGTGTGCCTGAACTGGGGCTGCATCCCGACGAAGGCGATGCTGCGCTCCGCCGAGGTCTACGAGACGGTGCTGCATTCCGCCGATTTCGGAGTGCACGCCGAGAACGTGGCGCTGGACTTCTCGGCGGTGGCACGTCGTAAGGACGGTGTCGTCAAGAACCTCACCGACGGGGTGGCCGGGCTGCTCAAGGCCAACGGCGTGACCGTTATCGACGGACACGCGCGCTTCACCGGCTCCAACACCGTGGACGTCCACCCCAACGGGGAGTCCCCGCTCGGCGAAGGAGGCCCGCGCTACGCGGCCGAACCCGCGGGGGGTCAGGCCGTGGAACGCGTAACCGGTCGCGACGTACTCATCGCGACCGGCTCGGTGCCCGCGCGGTTGCCCGTTCCGGGAGCCGACCTTCCAGGGGTGATCACCTCCGACGGGGCCTTCGGGCTCCAGGAGGTCCCCAAGCGCATCGCCGTGGTCGGTGGCAGTGCCGTGGGCGCCGAGTGGGCGAGCATGTTCGCCACCTTCGGCAGCGAGGTCACCGTGGTGGAGATGGCCCCCAGCCTGGTTCCGATCGAGGACGCCGAGATCGGCAAGGCGCTCGGCCGTTCCATGAAGAAGAGCGGTGTACGAGTTCTCACCGAATCCACGGTCTCTTCCATCGAACAGGCCGACGGGCAGCTGCGGGTGCACGTGGACGGTTCCGACGCGCAACAGCTCGACGTCGACGTGGTCCTCATGGGAGTGGGGCGCAAACCCAACACCGCCGCACTGGGCCTCGACGCCACCGGCGTCGCCACCGACGAACGCGGATTCGTGGCGGTCGACGACAAACTGCGCACCAACGTCGAGCACGTCTACGCGATCGGGGACGTCACCGGCAAGGCACTGCTGGCGCACGTCGCCTCCCACCAGGGCGTGGTCGCCGTCGACACCATCGCGGGGTACGAGACCCACATCGACTACGGCGTCGTTCCGGCCGCCACGTTCACTCATCCGGAGATCGCCAGCGTCGGTCTCACCGAAGCCGGTGCCAAGGAGCGCGGCCACGACGTGGTGACGAGCCGTTTCCCGTTCGCGGCCCTGGGCAGGTCCAAGACCACCGGGGACGAGGAAGGGTTCATGAAGATCGTGGCGGGCGGCAAGCACGGCGAGATCCTCGGTGTGCACGTCATCGGCCCCTCAGCGAGTGATCTGATCACCGAGGGAACGCTGGCCATCAGTCTCGAAGCCACCCTCGACGAGCTCGCCGACACGATCCATGCTCACCCGACGCTGGGCGAGATCGGAATGGAATCCGCCATGTCGGCACTGGGGTTGCCACTGCACACCGCGCCGCCGCGGCGGCGCTGAACCGCGGCGTTCTCGAAAACGGTCCGTCCCGGACGGTCGGGGCAGGACCTTCGATCAGGACATCGGCGTCCGACCGTCATCGCCACGACCCGCGTTGTCCGGGCCGAAGCGACGCCGCAACCACCCACTCGAAAAAGGGGATCTCTCATGGCGGAGACCGCTACCCGCAGCAAGCCGGCAGGCTCCGGATCGAAGGGCCGCCGCGGCGGTACCCGTTCGGGCGGCAGCAGGAGCCAGCAGAGCCAGGGGAAGACCGCGCCGCAGGCCGAGTCCCCCGAAACCCTGCGCGACTACTTCCGGCAGATGAGCCTCATCCGGCGCTTCGAGGAACGCGCGGCACAGGGCTACACCCAGGCCAAGGTCGGTGGCTACTGCCATCTCAACCTGGGCGAGGAGGCCACGGTGGTCGGGCTCATGAGCGCGTTGCGCCGCTCCGACTACCTGTTCACCAACTACCGGGAGCACGGCTACGCCATCGCCAAGGGGATCGAGCCCGGCAAGGTGATGGCAGAGCTCTACGGGCGCACCACCGGAACCTCCAAGGGACTGGGTGGTTCCATGCACATGTTCGACACCGAGGTCGGGCTGCTCGGCGGTTACGGCATCGTCGGCGGCCAGGTTCCGCTGGCCACCGGTGCCGCGCTCGCCATCGACTACCGGGGCGGCGACGAGGTCGTGATGTGCCAGATGGGTGATGGCACGACTAACATCGGCGCCTTCCACGAGTCGATGAACATCGCCGCGCTGTGGAACCTGCCCGTGGTGTTCGTAGTGATCAACAACTATCTCGGCATGGGTACCACGGTGGAGATGTCCTCCGCGGAGTCCGAGCTGTACAAGCGGGCGGTGGCCTACCGGATGCACGGTGAGCGGGTCGACGGCAACGACGTAGTGGCCGTGCGGGAAGCCGCGGGGCGACTGGTCGAGCACGCCAGGAAGACCGGGGAGCCCGCGATGCTGGAGGCGGTCAGCCACCGGATGAAGGGCCACTCGGTGGTCGACCCCGCGAAGTACCGCAATTCCGAGGACGCCGAGGCGGCGCGCGAGGCCGATCCGGTCGCCGCGTTCCGCGAGCAGCTCGTCTCGGCGAATGTGCTCGACGAGGACGGTGCCGCCGAGATCGAGCGTGCGGTGCAGGCCGATGTCGACGCGGCCGTCGCCTTCGCCGACGACAGCCCGCACCCGGACCCGGCAACGCTGTTCGACTACACCTACGCCACCCCGGTCGCCAACGACTCCCGCAGGTTGCCGGCCGATCCCGTCTTCTGAGGGAAACCGTTCCCGCTCCCCGCGATCGACCTCGACTCTGACGAGTGTCGCGGGAGCGATCCGTCGAATCACACCCCGCCACGAGGCGCCGGGGCCGCGCGTGCGGCCCCACGGCGCGACCATGTCCAGGAGATACACCGTTGGCCGTCATCACTTACCGGCAAGCGCTGCACGACACGCTGCGCGAGGAAATGCTCTCCGATGAGAACGTGTTTCTGATCGGA